>NZ_MLHJ01000138.1 GCF_001998965.1 Rodentibacter rarus | reverse complement strand
AACCCAATAACTCAGAAACAGAGCCAAGGATATCTCCACTATTTAGTTTAGTTGCTATAGTCTCAGCCTTACTTATCACATTTTGAGCAAGATGAACAACTTGTTGGCCTTTTTGAATTTGGTTAGCGAGTTTGTAGTTACCAGTAAATTCACTGATAGTTTTAGCGTGCTCTGCAATATCGTTCATCTTTTGTCCTTATTCTTTTCTATTTTCTATATCATTTAAATAAGCGTAATACGCCAGTAAACTTAAAAAGTGCTTATTAATTCTTTGTTTTTGTTCCCAATCCTGAGGATTGTTAGCATATATATGCAAAGTTTGCTCTAATGAAGGGCGAGAATCAAGCTCTTTTTCCATCTCATATAACGCTGTTTTAAGATAGGAAATGGTTAATCCTTGTCTTGATTTTTCTGCTTGTAATAACTCTTCCTGAAGTGTTTGAATTTGCTGTTTAAGTTTGCTTGATTCAATTAGGGTTTTACCAATATTTTCATAATATCCTATTTTATCGTACCACTCTGTTTTTACTGCTTGTTCATTGCTACGATTAACGTAGATTTTTCCTCGCTCCAATAAATAAGTTGGAGAAGATAATATTTTTGTTAATTCATCTCTTATCTGAGGTGCTTGTTGATATTTTGCCACATAAAAATAAGTAGCACTCCCACCTAAAATTAAGCCAAATATCAAGAAAAATAGAGATGTTAGGCGAGTTTTTCTTATAGTCTTTACAGGAATGTCATCTTTTTTAATAGGTTTACCCTCTTCTTTTTGAGCAGAAATGATAGAGGGTGACTCATTAAAAATAGGTGGTGTTGTTTCCATTTTTAATGGAGGATTATCCGTTTTAATTTCCGTTTGCTGAGTGGGTTTTAACGAAGGTTTAGGTAATGAAGTAGTAATGATGGGCTCAACTTTCTCAATATTCTTATCATACTGAGATGTTACTCTCTTATCAATTTGTTCATTCACTAAAATAAGTAAATTATTTAGATTAGTCGGTAAATCTGAATGCTTTTTTATCTCTTCTACAATAAGCGTCAGGGCATTACCTAAACAATAGAGATCTTTTATAGTTTGATGAGTCTGTACTTGCAGTTTAATATTATCAGCAATTTGTCGATTTAACCAATTGAGGATAGTGATTCTATTAGAAACCGTTAAAGGCCAAAGATCATCCCAATATGAAATTAAAGCAATTGCAATATTTTCAATGTCTTTTATAACTTGAGTAAAATTAGAAGATAACTGATAACGAGCGACAGTAAAATATACGAATGTTTGTAAATCAATACCATTTTCTGAAAGTAGCTGAGCTGATAATTTTTCAACGATTTTCCAATCTGTCTGTTTATCTGGTCGACTAAGATAGTTGATTTGCTCTTTTATCTGAATAAATTCATTTAAATTACTCGGTGATGTTGCAAGTCTCATTTTATATTCCAGATTATTTAATAAAAGGGGCTGTACTAGA
>NZ_MLHJ01000137.1 GCF_001998965.1 Rodentibacter rarus | reverse complement strand
TTTTATAACGGACACACGCAGTGTGTCCCTACGTTTTGGTTAAAATTTCTGTTTTGTGCATTTCTACATAATACCGAATATGATTAATGCGAGGAAAATATAATGAATAGCACAATAATTGATGCGCAATTTGAGCATATAAAAACCGAAGAATACCAACAAACGCTGGCAGACCAGGTACAAAATCATCTTTTTGCCGATCAGGAAAGCGGCGAAAAAGCAATGCAGACCATTAATGATTTCGTGAGCGATTATCTGGAAAATGGTCGTCATCAGCCGATTGATGAATGGTTGATCGGGCGTTTTAACCTTTATTCGGACATTTGGGAAAATGAACAAGAAAAAATCGACACGGCAAATGTGATTATTTCTACTGTCGATTCCTTGGTGAAAAATCAGCTTGATGTTGAAAAAGCCCTCAATAAAGGCAAAACCCTTGCCAATGTGTTAAACACAAAACTGACAGATATTGCGAATCAAAACGGCTTTGATCCCGTTGAGGCATTGAAAGCGATAGATGAAGGACTGGAAAATGCCAATCTCGCCGGTACGGAAATGTATTTAGGGCAAGCGATTCCATTAACGCCAAAAATCGAAAGCACCACACCTTTGGATCTTGCCCGAAATGTCACCACCAAGGCAAAAATCAACGCAAATTTACATTTAATGGCGTATGGCGTGCGAACCATTGGTGAACGGCTATACAATGCCATTAAAGGCAAGGAAAACCGTAGCCAAAGCGAAGAATTGCTGCATATTTTACGTTCTTCTATTGAAACGGCGGAAAATAAAGGTGTGCAAGTGGCAATGTCGGGCGGTGTGGTGGTTTCTGCCAAAAAAGGTTGGATAAAAGCCGGCTTTGACACACTCAATAAAATTGAAGATGCGATAGAGAGGACCCGTCAAAAATGGGATCGTATTACGGATTTAGTATTGAGTGTGGGCGAAGGATGGAACGATACCCGCATTCTCGATAAAGTCGAACAAGGGCTTCTCAAAACCGTTGATGTTGCGGCAGAAAAAGCAAAATTTGCTACCTCAAAATTTATTACCAAAGTTGAAAAAACCTGTGAAAACTGGTTAAAAACTAAAGGTGGGGTGATGGGGGCAAGAATCGGTAGTTTTGTGGGATCAATGTTTAGTCCTGCCGGTACAGCACTTGGCGCAACGATTGGCGGCTATCTTGGCGAAAAAGGCGGAGAATGGGTTGCCGATAAAGTGGTTAAACCTATTGCGAATACCGCACGAAAAGTCGCAGATAAAGCCATTGATGTTGTCGCAGATACGGCTAAAACGGTGGTTTCTAAAGTAAGTGAGGGAGTGAAGAGCGTGGGGGAATTTGTATCATCTGGGGTAAGTAAAGTAGTAGATTTTTTTACTCCGTCTTGGTGGTAAATCGGCTTTCATCAATACCGTTAATTATATATTTATAAAAGGACTAAAAATGAAAATAAATCAACAACTTATTGAATTGATTAAAGCAGGGTATTCTACATTTTATCTTCACACCGCTGAAACGGCACGGGCGGAAAATTTAGTGGCGGAAGTAGCGAAAAGCCTGAATTTCCACGTTCACGAGATCAACCTCGCACAAGGGAAAATCAATTTTTCCAACAAATCCCAAATTAAAGAAAATCACGGACGCATTGAACAAACTTTGAATGATCTTTTGGATGAAGATTTGGAACAAAACCTCTTTTTCATCAAAAATGCCAAACTTGCCTTAGAAAATAACCCGGTCGCCGTGGCGCGTTTGCAATATCTTATCGAAAATATTGAACGCCATTACACCGGAGAATGTGCCGTGATTTTGCAATCTTCGGAAGTCTATATTCCCTCCGACATCGAACCCTTTATCACGCTTTTGGAAATACCTTTGCCAAAGGAAAGCGACATCAAAGCCATTATGGACGATCTCAACATTGAAGCAGAAAAACAAAGCAAATTTATCACCGCACTTTCAGGTTTGAACGAACTGGAAATCAAAAAAGTGCTGACGCTGATCAAACAACGTTTTAATGGTTTTAATGAAAGCGATCAAGACAAAATGCTCAATGAAATTCGCCAACAAAAAGAGCAAATTATCGCCAAAAGCGGTGTGTTGGAAATGGTGAAAGTGGATCACCAAATCACCGATATCGGTGGTTTGGAAAATCTCAAAAAATGGTTGCAGGAACAAGCCCACATTGTTGGAAATTTAGAAAAAGCAAAAGCCTTTGGCGTGAAAGCCCCGAAAGGTGCATTGATTGCCGGAATGCCGGGGTGCGGTAAATCGCTCACCGCCAAAGCGGCAGCCGCCTTGTTTCAACAGCCTTTAGTGCGCTTGGATATTGGTTCGCTACTGGGCAAATATGTGGGCGAAAGCGAAACCAATATGCGCAAAGCCCTCGCCATGGCAGAAAGTATCAGCCCTTGCGTGCTTTGGGTGGACGAGTTGGAAAAAGCCTTTGTGGGGATGAGTGGCAATAATGCTTCGGAAGTCAGTTCTCGTCTTTTGGGCTATTTTTTAACTTGGATGCAAGAAAAAACACAGCCTGTCTTTATTATCGCCACTGCCAATGACATCACCGCTTTACCACCGGAATTACTGCGCAAAGGGCGTTTTGATGAAATTTTTTATGTGGGCTTTCCAAACTATAAAGAACGCCAACAAATTTTAGCGATTCACCTTAATAAAGCGAAACAAAAAGTTGATGTTTTGGATTTAGAAGAAATTGCCCGACAATGTCGGGATTATTCCGGTGCGGATATCGAAAATGCCGTGTATGACGGCGTGAAACAGGCATTTCTTGCCAACGCCGCACACCTTAACCAAGCCACATTAATTGAAGCGATCAGCCGCACCGTGCCGTTGCGTAAAACACTGAAAGAGAAAGTGGGCGAATATGAGAAAAAATTTGAGGAACTTTACCTCACCCCGGCTTCTCACTCTGACGGATTAAGCATTGCGGAAATGAATAAATTGGCAAACAGCACCAACTATCTTGACCGCTTAAAAGTGGCAAATGATCCGGAAGTCACTGAAGAAATCCTCGAAAAATTAGTGAAAGATGAAAATTTTGAAGTGAAAAAGGCGGCTTTTAGTAATTCGAATTGTCCGAGAAAAGTGCTTGATGAACAAATTTCAATTAAAGAAGATAATAAGCACTTTAATAAAGAAATTCGGGATATTATTGTAGGGCATAGAAATATTTCAATTGAGCTGGTGTTTGAATTACATAATGAAAATAATGAGGAACACAATAAAATCAGAGCTCGTTTATTAACTGATATAGCTCAAAGAAACGATCTTTCTGAAAAAATGCAGGTCGTTTTAGCAGAGAGTAATGATCGTCTGGTAGAGGCACTGGCTACTAATGAAAATTTATGTAAAAAAGCACAACTTATTGTAGCTAAGAAGGATCAAGATAAACTAACGTGGATATTTAGAGAATTTGGACTTGGATTCAATACCATAAAGGATTTATTAGCAAAGAATAAAGGTATATGCAAAGAAGCACAGCTTATTTTAGCTAAAGATAAAAGTTATAAGACACGATGTTTATTAGCCCGTAATGAAAATATATGTGAAGAAGTGCAGTATATTTTAGCAGAGGATGAAGATAATTTCGTATTAGAATCGTTATCAGAGAACAAAAATTTATGTGAAAAAGCTAAACTTATTTTGGCTAAGAGAGGTAGTATCATTGGCAAGTAATGAAGCTATTTCTGAAGAAATTCAGTTTATTTTAACAAAAGATAATGGCTGAAAAGCCATATTTATGTGAAGAGATTTGAGTTATTTAAAAAAATAAAGGCTCCGGTATTATCTTTCCATTTTACGACAATTGAATCATTGTTATTCAGTAGGGACTCACTGCGTAGGTTCGCTTGAAATTCGTTGCTTTTACAACGGACATACTAAGAGTGTCCCTAGGAAATACAAAATCAGTTTTGTGCAGCGGTCACATAACTCCAAAAAAATCCCCCAAAACCCACCGCACTTTTCACTCTTAGGGGATAAATTTTGCTATAATCCCCTGATTTAAAAAGCATCTTGAAAATAGGAAATTAAAAATGGCTCGAGAATTTAAACGTAGCGACCGTGTGGCGCAAGAAATCCAGAAAGAAATTGCGGTGATTTTACAACGTGAGGTAAAAGATCCCCGTATTGGTATGGTGACGGTATCCGATGTGGAAGTGTCCAGCGATTTGGCGTATGCCAAAATTTTTGTCACCTTCTTGTTCGATCACGATGAAAGTGCGATTGAACAGGGGATGAAAGGGTTGGAAAAAGCCGCACCTTATATTCGCACCTTACTTGGCAAAGCCATGCGGTTACGCATTGTGCCGGAAATTCGTTTTATCTACGATCAATCCTTAGTCGAAGGCATGAGAATGTCCAATTTGGTGACAAGCGTGGTGCGTGAAGACGAACGCAAACACGTTGAGGACGAGCAGTAATGTCAAGACCACGCAAACGGGGACGGGATATTGACGGCGTGTTTTTGTTGGATAAACCACAAGGGATGTCTTCCAATGAGATAATGCAAAAGGTCAAACGCCTCTTTCAAGCGAATAAAGCCGGGCATACGGGAGCGCTCGATCCCTTAGCAACGGGAATGTTGCCTATTTGTTTAGGGGAAGCCACCAAATTTTCACAATTTTTATTGGATGCGGATAAGCGCTATTTGGTGACCGCAAAATTAGGCGAGCGTACCAATACCTCCGATGCGGAAGGGCAGCTCGTGGAAACTCGTGCAGTAAATGTGGAAACACCACAAATTTTGACCGCACTTGAGCCATTTCGGGGCGATATTTTACAAGTGCCAACCATGTTTTCCGCTTTAAAACATCAGGGCAAACCTTTATATGAATATGCCCGACAAGGTATCACCGTAGAACGTGAAGCCCGCCCGATCACCATCTTTGAACTCAACTTTATTGAATATCAAGCCCCTTATTTAACCTTAGAAGTGCATTGTTCCAAAGGCACTTACATTCGCACTTTGGTGGATGATTTAGGCGAAGTATTGGGCTGTGGCGCCCATGTAACAATGTTACGCCGCCTTGCCGTGGCGGATTATCCTATTGAGGCAATGATGAGATGGGATGAATTGCAAAGCCTCGCAGCGCAGCAAGATTTAGCCTTGTTGGATCAGCATTTATTACCAACGGATACGGCGGTGAGTAAATTGCCGGCGTTGCATTTGAATGAAACACAAAGCCATGGGATTGGTTTTGGTCAGCGTGTAAAATTTGCCAACGAACAGCAATTGCAAGGGCAAGTGCGGTTGTTTTCTGCAGAGAATGTCTTTTTAGGCGTGGCGTTGATTGATGGCAATGTCATTCGTCCACAGCGATTAATCACACAATCCCCCTAATTTCATTTGCCTTTCCTGATAAATTCCAGTAATCTTGCCTGTAATTATTTTCTTACAAATTATGTAAACAAAAAATTACAGGTGGATTATGGAAGCGCTCAAAGATTTACGTTCCGAAATTGACTCGCTCGACCGCGAACTCATTCAACTTTTTTCTAAACGCCTTGAACTGGTTTCACAAGTCGGCAAAGTGAAACATCAACATGGCCTCCCTATCTATGCCCCTGACCGTGAAATTTCTATGTTGCAAGCTCGCCGTTTAGAAGCAGAGAAGGCAGGCATTTCACCGGATTTAATCGAAGATGTGCTACGCCGTTTTATGCGGGAATCCTATACTAATGAAAACCAATTTGGTTTTAAAACCGTCAATCCCAACATTCAAAAAATTGTGATTGTGGGGGGAAATGGGAAACTGGGCGGATTATTTGCCCGCTATCTGCGTGCCTCCGGCTATCCGATTTCTGTTTTAGAGCGTGATGATTGGGATGTGGCGGAGCGTATTCTTGCTAATGCAGATGCAGTGATTGTTTCTGTGCCAATTGCCAATACACTTGAAACCATTGAACGTTTAAAACCTTATTTAACAGAAAATATGCTGTTGGCGGATCTCACCTCGGTGAAACGCGAACCTTTATCGAAAATGTTGGAGATCCATCAAGGGGCTGTGGTGGGCCTGCACCCGATGTTTGGGCCGGATATTACCAGTATGGCAAAACAGGTGGTGGTGCGTTGTGATGGTCGTTTTCCGGACCGATATGAATGGTTGCTTGAACAAATTCAAATTTGGGGAGCGAAAATTCATCAAACCGATGCCATTGAACATGATCACCATATGACTTATGTGCAAGCTTTACGTCACTTTTCGACCTTTGCGAATGGTTTACATCTTTCTAAACAACCGGTCAATTTAGCAAATTTACTGGCGCTTTCTTCGCCGATTTATCGCTTAGAGTTAGCAATGATTGGTCGTTTATTCGCACAAGATGCCGAGCTTTATGCGGATATTATTATGGATAAACCGGAAAATCTTGAAGTGATTGAAAGCCTAAAACAAACCTATGAGGACGCACTGAAATTCTTTGAAAATCATGACCGACAGGGGTTTATTGATGCGTTTCATCAAGTGAGAGCATGGTTTGGTGACTATTCCGAGCAATTTTTAAAAGAAAGTCATCAATTGTTACAACAGGCGAATGATTTGAAACAAGGATAGAGCGGTATTATGCAGCAGTTGAACAATGTTGTTTTTTGTTATCTTGTAGG
>NZ_MLHJ01000136.1 GCF_001998965.1 Rodentibacter rarus | reverse complement strand
AATACTTGAGGATAGTATTCAATAAAGTATGTCAAGAAATGCCTTGATAATGGTGCGATGGAGAGTTTTTTTGCTCGATTAAAAACGGAATGTTATTACGGCAATCGATTTGAAACGTTTGAGCAACTTGAAAAAGCGATTGTGAATATATTCATTACTATAATCATGAACGGATTCAAGCAAAACTAAAAGGACTAAGCCCCGAGTAATACAGAACTCAGTCCTTGAATTAAATGACTCTAACTTTTTGGGGGCAGATCATTTTCAACCACCCTTTTCTCTTTGAAATTAAAGAATATCTAATAATTCCACTTCAAATACGAGAGTAGAGAATGGGGGAATTGAGGCACCGGCTCCGCGTTCACCATAGGCTAACTCGTGTGGGATAGTCAATTTCCATTTAGAGCCTACCGGCATCATTTGTAATGCTTCTACCCAGCCACGAATTACGCCATTAACCGGGAATTCTGCTGGTTGACCACGGGAGACGGAGCTGTCAAAAACCGTGCCGTTTGGTAATGTGCCGGTGTAGTGAACACGCACTTTATCCGTAGCTGACGGTTTCGCCCCTGTACCCTCTGTGATGATTTCATATTGAAGACCGCTGTCCGTGACAGTTACACCGGCTTTTTTGGCATTTTCCGTTAAAAAGGCTTTGCCTTCTTCTTCAATTACTTTGAATTGAGCCTGTTGTACTTGCGCCGCTTGTTGTTGAAGTTGCTGCACGGAAAGCATTAATTCATTGATATCCAATGCCGGTTGATTGTGATTAATCGCATCGAAAATCCCTTTTGCTACTGATTCAACAGTGATTTCCATTTGGCTGTCTAATAATTGTTGACCAATTTGCAAACCGATACCATAACTGCCTTTTTCAGAAAGACTCTCTAGTTTAATTTGTTCAAAATTCATGCTATTTTCCTTTGTTAAAAATTACTTTTTGTATGCCAAAATTTCACCCATACGAACCGGCTCGCCGACACTGAGATGATCAGCCAATCGTACTTGGTTTTCTTGGAATAAATTAATCACGGTAGAGCCAAGTTGGAACCAGCCCATTTCCTGACCTTTGGTTAATTTCACCGCACTTTCGCCTTCATAAGTCCAAGTTTTCACCTCATTATGATGTGGCGGATTAATCACTCCCGCCCAAGTTGTCCCAATACTTGCGGTGACAGTGGCGCCTACTAAAATTTGTACCATGACGCCAAATTCTGTATCAAACACACAAATCACCCGCTCGTTACGGGCAAATAAATTCGGCACGTGTTGGGCTAAAAACGGATTGACCGAAAATAAATCGCCGGGAACATAAATCATTTTACGCAGTGTCCCATCGCAAGGCATATGCACACGGTGATAATCTCTTGGCGAAAGATAAGTGGTGACAAACTCACCATTTTTAAAGGTATCCACTAATTCTTTTTCTTCTGCCAATAAATCTTCTAAACGGAAAAAATGCCCTTTGGCTTGTAATAAGCGATTATCATCAATATGACCACATTCACTGATACGACCGTCTGCCGGCAAACAAAGTGCAGTCGGATTTTGGTTAATTGGACGGGCGTTATCTTTGAGAGGGCGAATAAAAAACTCGTTGAAACTTTCGTAGTCATTAAATTGTTCTTTTTGCGCAATACTCATATCAATGTTGTATTTTTTCGCAAAGGTTTTAATGGCGAGGTGTGTGACTTTGCCCCATTTTTGCTTTGCAAACCAGCCGGCAAATTGAGTTAAATAAAGTTGAGGCATCACATATTGAAAAGCAACTTTTAAGCGTTGCCAATAAGAAATTGAATGCATATTTATCTTTCCTTCTGAAAATGAGCGGTGATTATAGCAATTTTTGCCATTCTTCCAACTTTTAATTCTCCCATAAAATGCACCGCACCTTCTATTGTTGATGAGAAAATAATTCGCTTTGGCTATTGTTCAATGGGGGCAAAAAGAGTATATTCAGCCCAAGTTTTTTATTCTTAGAAGAAGGGAGTTTTTTATTATGTTTGGTTTATCTCCGGCACAAATGATTATCTTATTAGTGGTGATTTTATTGGTTTTTGGTACGAAAAAATTGAGAAATGCAGGGGCTGATCTTGGTGCGGCGGTAAAAGGCTTTAAAAAGGCGATGCAAGATGATGAGCCAAAAGCCAAAGATGCGGAATTTAAATCCATTGATAACAACAGCGAAACGGCAAAAACTGAAACAACAAAAGAGAAAGAACAGGCGTAACTCGTGTTTGATATTGGTTTTTCCGAACTTGTTTTATTAATGATTGTAGGCTTAGTGGTGCTAGGTCCTAAACGTTTACCTGTCGCTATCAGAACCGTGATGGGGTGGGTGAAAACCATCCGTGGGCTAGCTGCTAATGTTCAAAATGAATTAAAACAAGAACTGAAATTGCAAGAATTACAGGATAGCATCAAGAAAGCGGAATCCCTGAATTTGCAGTCCCTTTCGCCTGAGTTAAGTAAAACCGTTGAAGACTTAAAGGCACAGGCAGATAAAATGCGTGCCGAGTTAGAATCAAAAGCCACAGCAGCGGGGACAACGGTGGAAGAACAGATCAAAGAACTTAAAAGTGCGGCTGAAAATATTAAACTGGACGAAAATATGGTTTCAAGTGATAGTTTAACAAAGAGTGAAAGCGTAGAAATTGATGAAAAAACGCCTTCAGATCTGACCGCACTTGAACCCCACGAACAAGCTGAATTAACGGAGCGTTTATCTGATTATTATCCCCCGGATGATATGGACGTTGCCCCGGCACCGAAATCCCAATCCTAGAGAGTTTTTATGAATCACGTGGATGAATCTCAACCTCTTATTAGCCATCTTGTCGAATTAAGAAACCGCTTATTGCGTTGTGTAATTTGTGTTGCAGTCATTTTTGTCAGTTTGGTGTATTTTTCTAATGATATTTATCATTTCGTTGCCTCCCCCCTCACGGAAGTCATGCCAAAGGGGGCAACGATGATTGCAACGAATATCCAAACTCCTTTTTTCACTCCGATTAAATTAACTGCAATTGTTTCGATATTTATTTCTGTCCCTTATTTGCTTTATCAAATTTGGGCGTTTATTGCGCCGGCATTGTATCAACATGAAAAGCGAATGATTTATCCGTTACTGTTTTCAAGTACGATTTTATTTTATTGCGGTGTTGCCTTTGCCTACTATGTGGTTTTTCCCTTTGTTTTCGGCTTTTTCACACAAACTGCTCCAGAAGGCGTGGCGATTGCAACAGATATCAGTAGCTACCTTGATTTTGCCTTGGCCTTATTTCTTGCCTTTGGTGTGTGTTTTGAAGTGCCGATTGCCATTATTTTGCTTTGCTGGACAGGGGTAACCACCGTAAAATCCCTTTCAGAAAAACGCCCTTATATTATTGTCGCTGCCTTTTTTATCGGTATGATTCTTACACCACCTGATGTATTTTCTCAAACCCTACTGGCTGTTCCTATGTGGTTATTGTTTGAAGTGGGGTTATTAGTTGCCCGTTTCTATCAACCAAAGGATGAAGCGGAAGAAAGTGCGGTGAAAAATTCGGAAGAAAAAACGGAATAACAAATGGGGGCATTGCCCCCTTTCTTGTCATAAATAATCAGTAAAAGGATAACAGTATGACCCAACAAATTTTTACAGGATTTCCTACTCGCCGCTTACGTCGTTTGCGTAAGCATGATTTTAGCCGTCGTCTTGTGGCTGAGAATAAACTCACGGTCGATGATTTAATCTATCCGGTGTTTATTTTAGAGGGGGAAAATTACCGGGAACCTGTTCCTTCTATGCCCGGCGTAGAACGTTTAACCATTGATCAACTGTTAATCGAAGCCGGTCTGTTAGTGAAATATGGTGTACCGGTTATTTCACTTTTCCCGGTTATTGAACAAAGCAAGAAAACCTTAATGGCGGAAGAAGCTTATAACCCGAATGGTTTGGTACAACGTGCGGTAAAAGCCTTAAAAGCAGCCTATCCGGAATTAGGCGTGTTAACCGATGTCGCCCTTGATCCTTATACTATTCACGGGCAAGACGGCATTATTGATGAGGAAGGTTATGTATTAAATGACATCACCACAGAGGTTTTAGTGAAACAAGCACTTTCTCATGCACAGGCAGGCGCAGATATCGTTGCACCGAGCGATATGATGGATGGACGTATCGGGCATATTCGCCAAGCGTTGGAAGAAAACGGCTTCATCAATACGCAAATTATGGCGTATTCTGCAAAATATGCCTCAAATTATTATGGACCTTTCCGTGATGCGGTCGGTTCTTCTGGTAATCTGAAAGGTGGTGATAAGAAAACCTATCAACTTGATCCGGCAAATGGTGATGAGGGCTTGCAGGAAGTCGCACTTGATTTGCAGGAAGGGGCGGATATGGTGATGGTGAAACCGGGGATGCCTTATTTGGATATGGTTTATCGTGTGAAAAAACATTTTGGCGTCCCGACTTTTGCCTATCAAGTTTCCGGTGAATATGCTATGCATATGTCGGCCATTCAAAATGGTTGGTTAAAAGAGAAAGAATGTATTATGGAATCCCTTCTTTGTTTTAAACGCGCAGGGGCTGACGGCATCTTGACCTATTTTGCAAAACAAGTCGCGGAATGGCTCTATTTAGAAAGTAAAAATAAGTAGTTTTTATACCAAAAAGGTGATCTTTATCACGGAAATTAAATATCATCTAATAAAAACGAGAAAATATTAAATATTTTCTCGTTTTTTCTTTTTTACTCATTTTTTCCTTAAAAAAATCATTGCAATATTAAATTAGTCATTGCATATTGTGTCCCTACCGTTCACAAACGGTTGCTCATAATAAAACAAACACATCAACATCAAAAATTAAGAAGGAAACACAGTATGTCAACAGTCTCATCTTTAGAATCGTTTTTAGCAAAAGTCGCACAGCGTGATGGTCATCAACCTGAATTTTTACAAGCGGTTCGTGAAGTTTTTACCTCTATTTGGCCGTTTTTGGAAGCCAATCCAAAGTATCGTTCAGAGGCTTTATTAGAGCGTTTAGTTGAACCGGAGCGTGCCTTTCAATTCCGTGTGGCTTGGACAGACGATAAAGGTCAGGTTCAAGTAAACAGAGCGTTTCGAGTGCAATTTAATAGTGCGATTGGGCCTTACAAGGGTGGTATGCGCTTCCACCCTTCTGTTAATCTCTCAATTTTAAAATTCTTAGGCTTTGAGCAAATTTTCAAGAATGCTCTCACTACTTTACCAATGGGGGGGGGCAAAGGGGGTTCGGATTTTGACCCTAAAGGCAAATCGGATGCAGAGGTGATGCGTTTTTGCCAAGCATTAATGGCGGAATTATATCGTCATATCGGTGCAGATACGGATGTTCCTGCCGGTGATATCGGTGTAGGGGGGCGTGAAGTAGGCTACCTTGCGGGCTATATGAAAAAATTATCAAACCAAGCAGCCTGTGTTTTCACCGGACGTGGCTTATCTTTTGGTGGGAGTTTAATTCGCCCGGAAGCCACTGGCTACGGATTAGTTTATTTTGCTCAAGCGATGTTAGCTGAAAAAGGAGATAGCTTTGCGGGAAAAGTGGTGTCGGTTTCAGGTTCCGGAAATGTGGCACAATATGCCATCGAAAAAGCCTTAGCTTTAGGGGCAAAAGTGGTGACCTGTTCAGATTCTTCCGGCTATGTGTATGATCCTGAAGGTTTTACCACTGAAAAATTGAGCGCTCTTTTCGAAATTAAAAACGTTAAACGTGGTCGTGTAAAAGATTATGCTGCGCAGTTTGGCTTGCAATATGTGGAAGGCAAACGCCCTTGGGAAGTGAAAGTAGATATTGCGCTGCCTTGTGCCACCCAAAATGAGCTTGAAATTGCCGATGCAAAAGCATTGATCGCAAATGGTGTGAAATTAGTGGCAGAAGGGGCGAATATGCCAACTTCTATTGAAGCAACCGATGCATTTTTAGAGGCGGGTGTATTATTTGGGCCGGGTAAAGCGGCTAACGCGGGTGGGGTGGCCACTTCCGGTTTAGAAATGGCACAAAGCTCACAGCGTCTATATTGGACAGCGGAAGAAGTGGATGCCAAATTACACCGCATTATGTTGGATATTCATGCGAATTGTAAAAAATACGGCACGCTAGAAGGTCAAGAGAACATCAATTATGTAGTGGGTGCAAATGTTGCCGGATTTGTGAAAGTGGCTGATGCAATGTTAGCACAAGGGGTTTATTAATCTCTAAAAACATTGAATAAACTGACCGCACTTTGATCTGCCTCCCATAAAGTTGGACAGGTTAGTTAACTTAAATATTGAGCTTGGTATTGTACCGAGCTCAATCTTGGTGTAATGGACAAAATGGTTAATCAAAAGTGGGTTAAGACCTTATAGTAACGGTATTATGTAGCAGTTGCACAAAGATTTAACCGATTGAAAACATAAAAATCCCTATTGAAATTTTCACTCAATAGGGATTTTTACTATGATACAAAAGTTACTTAAGCACGAGTTAGTTGAAGGGTTACTTCAACTGAAAGAAAACAAGATTTATTAACGGTGCAAATGCAGCTTTTATCTCGAGAGATTAGCGAGCTAGCAGTTCCATTTATCCTGAAAAAACTAAAAGCCAATCTGTGATTACTACTCGTTTAATCGCACAGGTATTAAGGGAAAGTAAGGGTACGCGGTTGGTGTGTGGAGATATCGCAGAAGAGGCATTAAGGTTAGTGAGGCAACCGCAATTTGTTGATGCAGGTGATAGCTATTATAAAGTGGTAAAAAGAATGTTGTTGCGGTTAGCGAAAAAGGGATTGGTTGAGCGTAATGGGATTTATTGGCGGTTGAAATTGCTAATGTGTGGATTCCAACC
>NZ_MLHJ01000135.1 GCF_001998965.1 Rodentibacter rarus | reverse complement strand
TTGGAAGATCATTGACAGTAAACAATGGAAAAGAGAGAAAAGGGGTCAGAAATGGCAACAATCACAATTTTACGCAATGCAAACAAATACAGTGATAATCCTGAAATCCGTAATACCGGTAAAAAAGGACGACTCACAAGAATGTTTGAAAAGTCCCGAAACATTACCGCACTTTGGGAGAAGGCGGTCGTAAAACCAAGCAAGGTTGATAGTGCAATTCACCTTGCCGGCAGAGATAAAAAGCTGGTTGATATTGCCAACTATGGTTACAACAAAGGCAAAGCAACAACAAACACAGTCCGAGCCAAAGAACGCCGACAAATGGGTTGTCGGGAGTTGGTGAGAGTTTAGAAAGAGGAAATCACGAATGAAAGCAACAATTACTGTAATTGAAATTGAAGAAAAACAAGAAAACCTATCTGAAAATGATAAAGAGCGCATTAGACAGGCGGTACTAGGCAGTGCGATAAAGAATATTGAAATACCGTCTGATGAGCTTGCGAGAAGCTTAATTAAAGCATTCGCTTTGCTTAAGTCTGATGTTCAAATAAAACGTAATCCGTTCTAATCAATCTTTCAAATTGTACACACTAAAATCCCCATAACGTTTAGCGTATTCGTTTTGAATTTGTTCTGCCATATCAAAAAATTCAGCAACAATCTTTTCATTTGTTAAAGAATCAGTAGGTTTTCCATTGATTGTGTATTTTTGTTGCAATAATGGCAATGCGTATTTAAAAGCATAACGAAGAGGAATTTGAATGTATCCATTTTGATTGCCAGACATAACTTAATCCTTATTTGCGTTGTGAGAGATTAAATTATATTCCTTAAAGTTGTGAGAGACAATAAGGGCTTGAGCCTTACAAGCATAAAGAAAGGCAACCACCCAAAACGCTCTCAACACCGTACGAAGCAATTTGCCCAATCTTCTTGAATCTACTCCACGAGAGCGGTTTTTGATGGTTTAACCATCATTCCTTAGGTTATTTGCCCACTGTAACAGGTGGGCTTTTTAAAATGTGAATAAGATCACAGTAAAAACCGTATCGTTCTCATATAATAGCTAAATTCGTTAATTGATTCGGTTGGAGTCCTTTATGGAAGAATTTGGTAATTATTGGATTGAAAGGATAGGGGTTATTGGAAATGGTTCTTTTGGTAAAGTTGAAAAAATCAGACTTTATAATCATTCTAAAACACATTTTAAAGAATATGCCTTAAAAACATATTCTCCTGATCCACGTCTTCCTAAAAATGAAATCCAAATGTTTAGGCAGCGATTTGATATTGAGGTCGAATGTCAGTCTAAATGTTTTCATAAAAATATCACTCACATTTGCATACATAATAGATTGCAAAACTGGTTTGTGATGGAATTGGCAGAATGCTCTTTATCTGAAGAACTAGAGAAAGATGATTGTGTTGAAGGAGATAGAAAACTCACAATATCAAAAAAAATTGATATTTTTCTTATGGTATTAAATGGAGTAAAACATATTCACGATATGGGATTTATCCACCGTGATATCAAAGCCTTAAATATCTTAAAATATTCAGATGGTAGTTATAAGGTTTCTGATTTCGGTTTAGTTAAAGACACAAATAGAAGCTCTGCCACCCTAACTGCTATTCGAAAAAATCTTGGCACCGAGAGATACATGTCTCCTGAAATACTAGCAGGCATCCCACATTCTATTCAATCAGATATTTTTGCTTTAGGTGTGCTATTAGAAGATTTGGCACTTACAGAAATATTAGAACCTATTTGGAGAAAATGTACCGAAAGAAAACCTAAAGATAGATATTCTAATGTTCAAGAAATTATCAATGACATCCAAAAACAAAGAGGATACGAATAATGATAAAATTGATTTCTTCAAGTATTTTTTCTTTTCCAAAAAATGAAGAAAGAAAAAATCAAGATGCACTTCTTTCACCTAGTAAACAAGAGGATAAGTATTTATTTGCGATTGCAGATGGAGTGGGAGGATATTTAGGCGGAGAAATTGCCTCTCAAATTGCAATTCAAAGTCTAATGCGAGAGCCACAAAATGTTTTTTCTGATAGCTTAGCTGAAATCAAACAGCTTCCAGAAGAATATCGCCAAGCCTCCACCACGCTAACATTTGCGTATCTTACAGAAGAAGGATTACATATTGGACACATTGGTGATTGTCGTTTATATGTAAAAGAAGGCAATAAACTTCGTCAAAAAACAAAAGATCACACATCGCATCAAAAGCTACTAGACGAAGGGATATACACTAAGAAAGAGCTCAAAGAATTATCTGGAAAAAACATCATTACAACGGCAATTTCTACTCAAGTAGAGATGATACCTGATAAACTGTTCATCCCGATTGATGAACTGAAAAATGAAAACAACGAAATTTTTATCTACATTATGTCTGACGGAGCCCATCATTTTTGGGAGCATCGCCCACGCTTTTCAGATAACACAATGAAAAGTGTAACAAGATTTGCTGCAGCTTTACAAAAACGAATAGAAAAAGCCCCAATAGACGATTACTCTTTAATCGCTATTCAGTTTAAGGTTGAATGATAGTAGAAGGCTCATACATTGAGCCTTTTTATTTGACACCGCCCCAAATTCAGACTAGACTATACCCACTTTCAACAGAAAGTCGGGAATTGGCGTTCCTGAATTGAGTGGCGGTTATGAATAGACAGTCGCCTAAAGCGACTTTTTTTATAACTGAAATCTAGTCAAATTAATACTTTCAAAGGAAGGATCAAATTGATCCACCCTTTTAGAAGTTGTCAATGATGAGCTAGATAGGAGTTCTGAAAAGAACTGCAGTAAGCACCGCTCAACTGTAACGCCAATCCTGTCTAGTTCATCACCAGTAATTGGCGTTGCTTGTGATGAGTGTTAAAACTTATTGAGCGGAGTCTTGTATGACAACTTTAACTTTCCAAAATAAACCTATTTCAGTTACAAATTATCAAAATCAAATCTGGCTAACAGTTTCAGAACTTGGAAAAGCCTTAGGCTATTCTGATCACAGCCGAAACGTAAAAAGTATTTACGAACGCCACGCAGACGAATTCACCTCAAATATGACCGCACTTATTGATATGAAAACCGCAGGCGGTATGCAAAAAGTACGGATTTTCAGCCTGCGTGGTTGCCACCTAATCGGAATGTTAAGCCACACCAAAGTCGCCAAAGACTTTAGAAAATGGGTACTGGATATTCTCGACAAAGAAACCGCACAGCCAAAACAACTCGCTTTGCCTGAGCCTGATTATCGTGTCGATCACATTTCCCAAAGCGAAGAAGCATTAGCCCTTTTCATCAGAATGTATAGCTTTTGTTTCCAAGCTCACGAAATGCAAGAAAAACTACGTGGTACTAACATTCCAAAACAAATGGAAAATGAGATTGGCGGGCAGTATCTCTACAATTTCAAATATCCGCTTGAACAAACAATGGCAAAAGCCAAACGGTTTATTCAATCTAATACCGAACGATTGGCATTAGTCAAAGCCTTTCACCAGTTACTTGATTAAAATTTAATTAAAACCGACCGCACTTTTCCCCGTGAAAATCGTGTGGCGGTTTCTTGCACCCTAAATTCAGTAAATTGATTAAAAAGGAAACAATATGAACAAACGACAAAAACGCCGTAAACGGCAACAACGAAACCAAACCGCTATGAGAGCTAAAAGCGTATTTTTTAGCGAATTACAAGCGCACAACGAAGCTAAACACCCCGATTTTAATCTCGAAGAAAAGGAAAACGAAGGTATGAAAAACCACCAACTTACACAAACACTGAAAGGCGCATTCTATGTTGCCATTATTGCTTTAATTGCTCTTATCGCTTTATGGCAATGTCGCCCCGCTTTTGCCAACCCCACTGACTGGCACAACAACGAAGTCAGCGAGCAAATCAGCCGACAGGCCCGAGCCGAAGCCCGAAAACTTTGGCGTGAGGAAAACGGAGACTGGCAACCGAATTTAACCCCACAGGCGGAACAGGAACTCCTCCACTACACCGCACAAAAACAAAAGGAAATTGACCGCACTTTTAAACAATAGGAGCAAACAAAATGAGACGAATTTGCCCGCCACATCAATGCGCAAGCGACCACGATTATTACGACCAGTTTGACGAACCGCAAGGTAAACCCGAACCGGATATTTACGATTGGAAAGATGAGAATGACTACAACGGCGAGGTGGTATGGGAGGTGCGGCAATGAGTAACGAACCAAATGAACACATTGAAACGAAACAAGAACTGCTCAATGCGATAAGAAACTGGCTTTGGCAGGAACGAATTACACCGGAAGAGCTACAAGCCGAAATCGAATTTATCCAAGACAATCCCCTACCATTCTAAGGAATAAAAAATGAAACTTTACGAAATCACAGAACAGTACGAAAACATTGCAGAATTACTCAATAACCCTGAATTTGCTGAAAATGCCGATGTTCAAAAAGCGTTAGAAGCCATTCAAGAAGATTTTAATCAAAAAGCCGAACGAGTGGTACACGTTATCAAAAATGCCGAAGGCGATATTGAAGTGATAGATGCGGAAATCAAACGTCTGCAAGCGATGAAAAAGCAACGTCAAAACGGTATTGAAGGCATTAAAAACTATCTCAAGTTGAATATGGCGAAAACCGATACCGAAAGCATTAAATGCCCGTTATTCAACATTTCCTACCGTGAGCAAAAAGAAAGTGCGGTTGAATTAGATGATGATTTATTCCTTGCCAACAATATTGATGAAGATTTGGTAAATGTGAAAATCACGCCAAATAAAACAGAAATCAAAAAGCGCCTGAAAGCCGGTGAGGCTGTCATTGGGGCAAAACTGGTTGATACTCAGGTATTGACGATTAAATAATTACCGCTCTTTTTGAAGTTTAAATAAAGTTAAAGTTAGGTAAGGAAATATGCTAAACTTATTGAAAAAATTTATATCCTCTTGGAGAAAGTTTGTGAATCGTTTATTTGCTCGACTTAGCAATGTTGAAGGAATGAACGCAAGATCTAACGTTATTGTTAGCTTGCTTTGGCTATTCTTTTTAACGCTTGCCTCAACTATTACTTACGGCATATTCGGTGAAAAAGAAATCTTGCTATATTTTCTGATAGGTGCGTTGATTACTGAATTAATAAGTATCATTGTTGCTTATTTTATCTTTGCATTCAAAGACCCTGATTGTTTAAGATCAGAAACTTATACTTTATCTAAGTTAGCGATTGAAAAGGGGCAGATAGGAGATAATCAATCAGGTTTAATTGATGTTAGTCAGGCAAAAATTATTGAGGCAGATTGTTCAGTAAGGGATGGTAGCAATGGTTAAAAAATTTATTATTCTTGTCGATGAGGATTTCAATAAAGAACAACGTAATGCTATCACTAACTTCTTTAAAGGAAAGTATGCTTATTGGCACTGGATTGGTAATGTTTGGTTAATTACAACAAAAAACGAAACAGATACTGTAAATACTATTCGTGATGAACTCATCAAATTAACCAATCGTGGAGCCATTTTAGTCATCAATGCCTCAGAATCATCAGGATGGGCGGCATTTGGTCAAAAGAAAAAATTTACATGGATGCATAACAGCTGGAGTAAAAAACCTGAATCTTTTCCTGAATCGGAAGATAAATTTTAATATTGACAAACCGCTCTAACTCGGATTAAGATAACCGCACTTTCAACAGAAAGTTTACAGCCACTTCAATGTGGCTTTTTATATAAATCCTTATTTCACAAGGGATTTTCATCACTCAAACAAGGTATTTCATATGACTAAAACGCCACTGCTTGTACCTAAAAAGGTTCGCAACGTTTCAGCGAAACAGTACTTAAACGAAGCGAGAAAATCCACAGTAAGTAACAACATCCAGAATGTTACTTTTGTTCCACCTAAAATCGGCTCCGGTGGTTATGGTTCATTCCAAATCACCTATAAAACTCCACAACTTTGTCCATTGAGATAGTATGAATCCAAAGCCACAAACAGACGCTCAACTTCTCGCCACAATGCGAGATTTAGTCAAAGTACAACAAGCTAATCAAGCTGTGAAAGAAAAAGAATTAGCTGTTGAACAAGAGCGTATAAAATCCAATGAAAAGATTGCATTGGCAAGCATTGAGGCACAAAAAGGCGATAGAAACGAACAAATAAAAGCGGTTTCCAAAATGCACACACAACGCAATATTATTATTGGCGTTGTTATTATTGCGGTTGTTGCCATTATTTTTGTGTCAATGTTTACAGATAATACTGCTTTTGCTCTAGAGGTGCTTAAAATTGGTGGTGCATTATTAGCTGGTTATATTGCAGGTTTCGGACGTGGTAAAACAACCGCACTAGAACAACAAAGACGAAACGAAGATGAATAAATTTTCAAAAACCCTGTTGCAATCAACGGGGTTTTGTTTTACTATCCGCCTCAAGGTGTAGAAACCTAATGTTCAAGGCGGATAGTTCACTAATCGCCACAAGGCGATTTTTTTGTATCCGTAATCCTGACTATGGTCGGGAGGGCGACTAATACAATACCACAAGGAAATACGTCCAGCCCTTACCTTGAACGGGGTTTTCTAACCTCCTGACCGCCTTTGTAGAAAGAGGCTTGTGTAAAACAAATAGTTCGAGGATTATTTTATGTCAAATCTAACCATTCTTGATACATCAATTCGTTCACAGGAAAATCTTTTCTCTTTAAATGATCTTCATCGTGCAAGCGGTGCTGAAGATAAACATCGACCTACGTTATTTATGCGTAATCAACAAACCAAAGAACTTATTGATGAAATCAATTTTCAAAATACCCAAAGATCAAATTCGATCTCTGGCAAAACACCACATTTGGTTGCTAGTAAAATTATTCGTGGTGGGGCAGATTTAACTGTTCGTGGATACTGGGTTTGCGAAGAATTGGTACTCAGTTACGCAATGTGGATCAGCCCGAAATTTCATTTAGTCGTGCTACGGGCATTTTTGGCAATGCACCGCAACGAACCGAAACAACTCGCTTTGTCGGAAACCCTCACACCTGAAGAACAACGCCAAATTCAAAATGCCGTAAAAGCTACTCACGAACGCACAGGCTTAAGCTATGGTGAAATTTGGGCAAGAGCCAAAAATAAATTCAATGTTGCAAAATACGAGCAAATCCCACGTTCCCAGTTAAGGGATGTGCTTATCTATATCGCCTCAATGTCTGCCATAGCGGTCAAAAATCCAACACTATCATATTCCTTGCTTTATCCACTGGCGTTGCTTTATTACTATTCAGCCGAGTTCCACGATTCAATGGTAAAACAGAAAGCAGAGGAACCTAAAATGTGGGGATTACTCAACCGCCAATGCCGAACAATGGATCGAGTAAGGCTTGCTATTTCAATGTTAGCAGAAGAATTGCCTGACCCGGAACACAAAGCTGATATTCTTGCTTTTCTAGAACCGTAAAATTTAACCAAAACCGACCGCACTTTTTTAAGCCTGCGGCGGTTTCTTGCACCCTAAATTCAGCAAAAGGACGAAAAAATGTTCAAGAAAGGTTTAAAAATTGTGCTTGCCGTGTTTGTGATTGTCAGCGCATATCAACTGGATCTTACCCACGACTACGATGGGAAAATTTCTCACCTTCAACAATAAGGAAAAAATAATGAGCATAGCTACCTTAATACTTGGCGAAAGCGGAACCGGTAAATCAACCAGTTTGCGCAATCTCGATCCGAATAAAACATTATTAATTCAATCCATTCATAAACCCCTGCCATTCCGCCCTAAAGGTTGGCAGGTTTTTGATGGCGCAAAGGGCAATATCTTTGTAACAGACAATGCCGATGAAATCTGCCATTACATGGCGAAAACACGGCGTGACATTATCGTGATAGATGATTATCAGTACATTATGGCAAATGAATTTATGCGCCGTGGCATGGAAAAAGGCTACGACAAATTTACCGACATTGGCATGAATGCGTGGAAAATATGCGATTTGGCAACCAAGTTACCACCAAATAAGCGAGTTTATATTTTGGCACACACTCAAAGCGATGATTTTGGGCGAACCAAAATAAAAACTATCGGGAAGATGCTCGATGAAAAAATCACCCTCGAGGGAATGTTCACGATTTGCCTACGCACACAAGTAAAAGACGGTATGTATCAGTTTACCACACAAAATAATGGTTCTGATACCGTAAAAAGCCCAATGGGATTGTTTGAACATCCCGTCATTAATAACGATTTAGCAGAAATCGACCGCATTATCTGTGATTACTACGAGATTTCATCCGCAGAAGAAAGTGCGGTTGAAAAAACAAACGAAAATCCAACCGAACCAACAGGAGAAAATTAGTATGGCCACAATGTTTACTTACAACGAAGAACAAGCTGTTAAAGGCGGACAGTCTAACTTTATCAGTGAAACCGGCGCTTACATTGGAAAAATCACCGAAGCTAAATACACCAAATCACAAGGTGGCGCACAAGCTATTGAGTTTTCAATCGAAACTGATGATGGACAGCAAGGCAATTATCTTTCCGTCTATTACAGAGGTAAAGATCAAAAAGAGATTGCCGGCGGTATCAATATGATACAGGCCATTATGGGCGTAACCGGCGTAAAAGAATTAACCGTTCGAAGACAAGGTAATGATGACATTGCACCGGAACTTACCAATAAGCGTGTTGGATTGTTCTTGCAAAAGGAATTAATCACAAAAAATGATGGCTCAGAGAGCTACCGTTTGCAAATTATCTGCCCATTTAGCCCGGCATCACAAAAAACACTGGCTGAACATTTAAACGGTGAAGAACCGAAACGCATTCAGTGGCTTCTTAATCATACACAGGATAAAGACAGCCGTGCGAAGAACCCACCACGCCAAGAGCAATATCAAGCTCAACATCAATATTATCAATCCACTGCGCCGGCACCACAAAATAACAGTGGATTTGATGATGACATCCCATTCTAAATTACACCGCCCACTTAACCGTGGGCTTTTTATTACCCCAAATACAACAGGATGAAAAATATGGGTCGAATAATCACACAAACTGTAAGAGTAGATACCGAAGTTGAAGTCGATATCGATCTTGATGATTTAGATCTTTTGGAATTTATGCCTGATATTACCTTGAAAGAATTTTTTCGTCACGAATGTGGCGAGCTAACCTTTGTAGCTCTTGAAGCAATGCGTGAGTTGCGAACATTACAAGGTGAAAAATCCAACCTTATTAAAATCATGGAAGAATTAACTGGTGCTTATGTTTAGGAGAAAGAAAACGTGAACGAAATACACATCAGCCTACCCTATTCCTTTTTCGCTGAGTTGTTTGGTAAGTACATCCACGACAATTTTAATCACAGAAAACCGAATAGACAGCGAGCTATTGAGCAAGTAAAAAAATACTGGCTACTCTTAGATGTCGAACAACGAGAGTTCATCATCAAGCAGGCGACAAAACAAGCCCGTTACTATGATGAATTTAAAGAATTGTTGGATTGGATAGAAACACGCCGCAATCAATACCAACCGACACCACAACCGCTTAATGATTTTGTCGAGTTACCGGTTGTTGATACAAACCGCAATTAACCGAACCGCTCTTATGGGCGGTTTTATTTTGGAGAAACCAAATGAAAAACTACTTTTCAATGGATACTTATGAAAATCCGGCAGAAATTAGATTCCACGACACATTAGAGCAAGCCAAAGCAGCCTGTTTGGAATGTGCTAAAGCCGCCTTTGACGAGGCGTGCGAAAATGGTTCTTTTGATGAAACCGCATTTGAGTTCAACAATGCGGTTTTCGGTGTTGTATTGGGGAGGGCTGTAATCAGAACAAGACCGACAACAGAGGAAGAAAAGGAACATATGATTGATGACGACACCGGAAAGCCATTTGAAGCCATCGCACTGCCGCCTGAAATTGTTGAATAAAAATTGGAAGTTTGAGCTGAAACGCCAAAAAGAGAATGAAAAATGGTGGGCTGACTTACAAAGACAACTAACCGAAAGAAACAAGGAATAGCTATGGAAACAACTGATGCGGTAGTAGCAATAGTCGCAATCATTGCTTACGTTGTGTTAATTATTAAAAGCTAACCCACTCAATGCAGTGGGTTTTGTTTTGCAAAAATTTGACACCCACCGCCCTTTCGGATTAAAAAAGAGGCATTACGCCCCTTTTTGAGATTTGAATAATTCAACCGCCTGAATAATCAGTTGGTTTTGAGGGATATTTAATTGATGGCTCAATTGCTCAATTTCCGCAATTACCGAAAGCGGCAGTTTGTAGGTTTTTGCTTTAACGCCACGCTTTTCATCGCTTTTTGCGACAATTTCAGCCATTGTTTTTGCCATAATAAACACCTTGATTTTCTTGCTCAGATTGATTAGTATTGAAGTCGCAGGGGGACACTTCCACATATCCCCCCTTGAGTTAGTCTAGTAAGCCGGTACGCTTACTAATAATCCGACTAACAGGATAATGATGAGAAGTACAGGTTTCATCATTTACCTCTTCAGGGTTGCCCCAGTTTCTACAAGCTGGGGTTTCTTGTATCAAGTCCCTCACTTGATGAGTCTAATTATAAGTGTACTAATATTTATTGCAAGCACTTTTATCGTTTTAAGTCTATTTTTTTACTTTACAACCGCCAATTCTAGGATTAAGATAACCGCACAACAATTCTTCTAGCGGCTATCCGCACCCGACAGCATAGCGGTTTTTTTATGCCTAAAATTTGCAAAATCCTTAAAAACCCCAGATCTGGGGTTTTCAATGGACGGGTCGAGAGAGCCTAATACAATACCTTCGGGAAATAAGCTCCGCCGTCTAGAAGCGGTTGTTGAAGCCCGTTCAACCCTACAAAAGTTGAACGAATATAAACAAACTTCTAGGGGCATAAAAATGTCAAATTTAACTATTCTTAAAACATCAATCAGTCAATTAGACAACCTTTATAATCTAAAAGATCTACATCGTGTTAGTGGAAATGAAGCTAAACACGAGCCATATCGTTTCGTTCGTTTAGACACAACCCAAGAGCTAATCGAAGAAATCCAAAAAGAAGATCCAACGGCACAACCACTAAAAACCTTACGAGGTACACACGGCGGAACATACGCTTGCGAAGAACTCGTACTTGCTTACGCAATGTGGATCAGCCCGAAATTCCATTTAGTCGTTCTACGGGCATTTTTGGCAATGCACCGGAATGAACAACAGCAACTTACTTTGCCCGAACCACCGAAAATGTATCAGCGTGATTTAACCGAAAAGGAAATGCAAGATTTCTGTTGGGCGTGGTACGCATTGCGCAATTACATTGAGCTGACCGATAAATTACAAAAACAATTTGGCGGTTTCGGTGGCGATTATGCCCGAGCAATTCGTCAATTAAACGAACGCTACGGCAATCTTCCGCAAGACATCTTGCCTGCATTACAACGGATAACAACCGAATTTAATCAAGACATTACGCACGGCAACGGCTGGAATCGCATTATCTACAACGTGCGACACCCTAACGCCATCATCCGAAGTGGCGGATTAGTTCACCTATTCTAAAACCTAACCAAAACCGACCGCACTTTTTTAAGCCTGCGGCGGTTTGTCTCACCCAAATTTCAGCAAAAGGACGAAAAAATGTTCAAGAAAGGTTTAAAAATTGTGCTTGCCGTGTTTGTGATTATCAGCGCATAACGATTAAGCGTGATGAGCCGATTATCGAAAAAATCAAAGATCGTGTTGGTGTCGCCCAAGACTATTATCAACAGCTCATTCAGAAAATGAGCTAATTCCATTCAGAACCACAACGCCCACTTAACCGTGGGCTTTTTTATAGGTAATGTTATGTCAAAAAACAAACTTCAGCATTTAAACGATCACCTTTTCGCTACCCTGGAGAGGTTAAACGAAGAGGGGCTCAATTCGGAACAAATTGATGCCGAAATCAAGCGTTCAAAAGCCGTGGCGGATGTCAGCAGTCAAATTATTGATATTGCCAGAGTCTCGTTAGAAGCGGAAAAACTTAAAGCGGATTATTTAGGCAAAGACTCTGTACTACCTGCCTATTTTGACTATCAACCCCCAACAGCTTTAGAGGTGAAAAATGCAAATTAACCCGATTACTGAAATGAAAACCGAATGCGTGATTGCCGATGTTTTAACCCAAGAAATCAAGCAAACCGGTTCCCGTTTGATAAAAATGCGGGAAAATTTGAACGCTTATCATCAACGCCAGGTTAATGCTACACCACCGACTAAAAATAAATTCGTGAATCAAACAAATATTGGCGGATTTGCAGAAGACGACCCAAGAGAGCGAATTATTTTAGATTGGGCGAAAGTTCATTACAAAGACTATACCTCCATCAATACCTTTCCTTTTCATCAATATGATGTAAAACCCAAAATCACTGCGGGTGTAGTTTATCTTTGCCTCAAAAAACATTCATTTATCCAACAAAATGAAACCACCGAATATCGGGTGATGGATGCTTATTTCCGATTTAACGGCAACCTACAATATATGTGTGAGGATTTGGGCTTAACGGTATGGATTGTAGCGAAAACGGTTGAAAAACTCGGCTATTCTCCCCGTTGGCACGAATATCGGGAAAGTCGCTATGCCACCCGCAGTAGTTCCGGCACATCAGCAGAAATGAAGTTTAAGCAGCTTGTTCCTGAGGCGGTCGATATGAATGAAGATTATCGTGAAAATAATCCTGTTTACGATTTTATCGTTAATGAAAAAACGGTTGACGTAAAAGAGCTCACGGCTCTTTTACGAAAAGATAGTAAACAGCAGTACTATGATTTTAAATTCCCTAAAAACGATGAGGAACGTGCTGATTTTTATTGCCTTTTCCTGTGCCACGATAAACAAGCCAGAATGAAAGGCTCGTTTGATGTGCTATTAATCCCCCAAGAAGCCCTACCGATCAACAAAGGGCAAACGCAAATATCTGTCAATGAAACCGCTAATTCACACAAATTTTTCTACCAATTCCAAGTCGATCCGACTTCTCTCGCTTATATGTTGGGATGTGAGCCATAACAATGAATACCTTTAATGCAAAAGACAATGAAATCATTGACGGCATAAAGAAACTGGGTGCAAAACACGATAATCTCATTGCATTTAGTGACTTTGTAGAAATAACGGCTTGCGCAATATCCAAGCCGTTTTTCGATCTTGATAGTCAATATTTCGCTATTCAATCCCGATATTCAGACGATGAAATGAGGATGTTTCAAAATATGGCATTTCATTTG
>NZ_MLHJ01000134.1 GCF_001998965.1 Rodentibacter rarus | reverse complement strand
ATGGCTTTTTCCGGTATTATGTAGCAAATGCATAAAACAGAAATTTTAACCAAAACATAGGGACACACTGCGTGTGTCCGTTATAAAATCAAATTATTTCAATAGGTTAAAACTCGGACACACGCAGTGTGTCCCTACAAGATAACAAAAAAGCAACATTGTGCAACTGTTGCATAATACCGAAAAATTTTATCTTTTTTCACCGCACTTTCCCCCTAAAAAAACAGGAAAAAATTATGGCAAAAACACTCTATCAGAAATTATTTGATGCTCACATTGTTTATGAAGCGGAAGGTGAAACCCCAATTTTGTATATTAACCGTCATTTAATCCACGAAGTGACTTCACCACAAGCCTTTGATGGACTGCGTGTAGCCGACCGCCAAGTGCGTCAAGTGGGAAAAACCTTCGGCACCATGGATCACAGTATCTCCACGCAAGTGCGTGATGTGAATAAATTAGAGGGGCAGGCAAAAATTCAGGTGTTAGAACTTGAAAAAAACACCAAAGCCACCGGTATTCAGTTGTTCGATATGAAAACCAAAGAACAAGGCATTGTGCACGTGATGGGGCCGGAACAAGGTTTAACCCTACCGGGGATGACCATTGTTTGTGGGGATTCCCACACTGCCACCCATGGTGCATTCGGTGCTTTGGCATTTGGTATCGGCACTTCTGAAGTGGAACACGTTTTAGCTACGCAAACCTTAAAGCAAGCTCGGGCGAAAAGTATGAAAATTGAGGTACGTGGCAAGGTCGCACCGGGCATTACCGCAAAAGATATTATCCTTGCCATTATCGGTAAAACCACGATGGCGGGTGGCACCGGACACGTTGTAGAATTTTGCGGTGAGGCGATTCGTGATCTTTCGATGGAAGGTCGAATGACTGTTTGCAATATGGCAATCGAAATGGGAGCAAAAGCCGGTTTAATCGCTCCGGATGAAACCACCTTTGCCTATTTAAAAGGTCGTCCATATGCTCCGAAAGGGAAGGATTGGGATGAGGCGGTGGAATACTGGAAAACCTTAAAATCTGATGAGGATGCAGAATTTGATACGGTTGTCACCTTGGAAGCCAAAGACATTGCCCCACAAGTGACTTGGGGAACCAACCCGGGTCAGGTGATTGGTATAAATCAGTTAGTGCCTAATCCTGCTGATATGGACGATCCCGTCACCCGAGCCTCCGCCGAAAAAGCCTTGCAATACATTGGCTTAGAAGCCAATACCGATCTCAAAGAAATTAGCGTTGATCAAGTGTTTATCGGCTCTTGTACCAATGCCCGCATTGAAGATTTGCGTGCTGCCGCTGCCGTCATGAAAGGACGTAAAAAAGCCGACAACGTGAAACGTATTCTCGTGGTGCCGGGTTCAGGGCTAGTCAAAGAACAAGCAGAAAAAGAAGGATTAGATAAAATCTTTATCGAAGCGGGCGCAGAATGGCGTAACCCGGGTTGCTCTATGTGTTTAGGTATGAATGATGACCGCTTAGGGGAATGGGAACGTTGCGCCTCCACCAGCAACCGCAACTTTGAAGGTCGCCAAGGTCGTAACGGACGAACCCACCTTGTCAGCCCGGCAATGGCGGCAGCGGCCGGTATGTTCGGTAAATTTGTTGATATTCGTGATGTGGTATTAAATTAAAGAGGAAAATAAAATGGCAGGATTTAAACAACTTTCAGGCTTAGTCGTACCGCTAGATGCGGCAAATGTGGACACTGACGCCATCATTCCAAAACAATTTTTACAAGCCATTACACGAGTAGGCTTTGGAAAACATTTATTCCACGAATGGCGTTATTTAGATGTAGAGGGCACACAACCGAACCCGGAATTTGTGCTGAATTTTCCACAATATCAAGGCGCAACCATTTTACTTGCCCGTAAAAATCTGGGTTGCGGTTCTTCCCGTGAACACGCCCCTTGGGCGCTTGCCGATTACGGTTTTAAAGTGATGATCGCCCCAAGTTTTGCAGATATTTTCTACAATAACAGCTTAAACAATCATATGTTACCCATTCGTTTGAACGAGCAAGAAGTGGAAGAAATTTTCCAATGGGTGTGGGCAAATGAAGGCAAGCCAATTGATGTGGATTTGGAAGCAATGACCGTGACGGTGGGTGAGAAAGTCTATCACTTTGAATTAGATGAATTCCGCCGTCACTGCTTGTTAAACGGCTTAGATAATATCGGTCTCACCCTTCAACACGAAGACAAAATCGCAGAATACGAGAAAAATATCCCGGCATTTTTGCGTTAATATGTTCAAGTGCGGTGAAAATTCTCGGTATTTTTTCGGTATTATGTAGCAAATGCACAAAACAGAAATTTTAACCAAAACGTAGGGACACACTGCGTGTGTCCGTTATAAAATCAAATTATTTCAATAGGTTAAAATTCGGACACACGCAGTGTGTCCCTACAAGTAACAAAAAACAACGTTGTGCAACTGCTGTATAATACCGGTGTTTTTTACCGCACTTTTTGTTTTTATTTTTTTGATTAATAAAGGAGAAAAAATGGCTGATCCGCATATTCAATCCC
>NZ_MLHJ01000133.1 GCF_001998965.1 Rodentibacter rarus | reverse complement strand
TTGAAGTGCCGGATATTTTGAAGTGAGGGAGGAAATATGGAAATTAATATCTATGAAGACTTTCTTTCCAAACCTGAAATTGAGTTTCTGACGGGAAGAAAAAATAAATCGCTCATTATTGAGCAACTCAATACTATGGGTATCCCTTTCAAAGAAAATGCCAACGGGTACCCTATTGTTCGCAGAGATTACGACAAATCCAAATCACGTTCAACAACTCAAGAAGTCCAATCACACGAAGAAATCCCTTGGAAACCTGCTGTATTACAAGTTTAGGAGGTAATGATGGCTCGTCCACGTAAAAGAGAAAATCAAGGCTTGCCACAAAATTTAATTTGCCGGAAACGTCAAAGAAAGAATGGAAAAGTTGTCACATATTACTATTATGTAATGAGCGACAAAAAAGAAAAGCCGTTAGGAATAGATAAGCATTTAGCCGTATTAGAAACAGCAAGGCTTAACTGTGACAGGGTTAAGATAAGAGAGAACATAATTACATTTGTGACTGTCGCAACGCGGTATCATACAGAAGTCATCCCACTTAAAGCACAGGGTACGCAAAGATTACATAGATCTTATTTAAAAAATTTGCTTGCATTTTTCGGCAACCCTCCTGCTCCATTAGATAAAATCGAGCCTTATCATATCAAGCAATATCTTGAATGGCGCAAAAGCAGCACCGGTTCAGCAAATAATGAGATCGCCCTCTTTCACCACATTTGGACTAAAGCACGTGAGTGGGGGTATACAAAATACTCTTGCCCTAGTGAAGGTGTACAGCGTTACAAAATAAAATTTCGTGATATTTACATTGAAGATCATATTCTAGAAAAAATCTACTACTTTGCAGATGAGCAATTACAAGATTTAATTGATATTGCCTATCTCACAGGGTAACGACCTATTGATATTGTTAATATTCATCGTAAACAAATAATGGACAACACACTCAACATCACCCAACAAAAAACAAAGGCTAAAGTACGTATTGCTATTGTAGGAAAATTGAAAACGATCTTAGATAAAAGGTTATCATCAACCCATGATTATATCTTTAGAAATAAACACGGTAACAAGCTAAAAAGAGATACACTTACATTTTGGTTTTCTAAAATCAGACAAAAAGCGGCTGATGCCTACCCCGAATTTTCTGATGAAATTCTAGCCGTCCAATTTCGCGATCTGCGAGCCAAAGCCGGAACAGATACTTTCCTTTCTTCCAATACTGAATCGGCCCAAAAACAACTCGGTCACGCCTCACCTCAAATGACCAAACGTTACATCCGAAAAGATAAAATTGTTCAACCAACTAAGTCATAGTTTCGGAACATTTTTACAAATTTCGGAACATTTTTATAAAAAATCATCATATCCAATTGATAATAATAGCTTTTTTATGAGTTTAAATTAGGTAGTTATTCAGATAAAATAACCGCAATTTTAACCGCACTTTAGGAATATTTATGAACTATCTACAAATTGCACGGGATACGCTTTCCGTAGAAAGCCTTGCGCTCATGCAATTAAGCCAACGTTTAGACGAAAATTTCAACCAAATCGTTGAGTTGATTTTGGCTTGTCAAGGTCGCCTCGTCATTGGCGGGATTGGTAAATCGGGCTTAATTGGAAAAAAAATGGTTGCCACCTTTGCCTCCACCGGTACACCAAGTTTCTTTCTTCACCCAACAGAGGCGTTTCACGGTGATCTGGGTATGCTTAAACCCATTGATATTGTGATGTTGATTTCCTACAGTGGCGAAACCGATGATGTGAACAAACTCATTCCAAGTCTGAAAAATTTCGGCAATAAAATTATCGCCCTCACCAGTAATAAAAATTCGACCCTTGCCCGCCATGCAGATTATGTATTGGATATTACGGTTGAGCGTGAAGTCTGCCCAAATAATCTTGCACCAACGACCTCTGCCCTTGTCACATTGGCATTGGGTGATGCCCTTGCGGTATCCCTTATCACAGCAAGACATTTCCAACCTGCTGATTTTGCAAAATTTCATCCGGGCGGTAGCCTTGGCCGCCGTCTGCTTTGTCGGGTAAAAGATCAAATGCAAACCCGGCTCCCGATTATTTCACCTAAGACAAATTTCACCGATTGTTTAACTGTGATGAATGAAGGACGAATGGGGGTGGCACTGGTGATGGAAAATAAAAAATTGAAAGGCATTATCACTGATGGGGATATCCGCCGCGCCCTCACCGCCAATGGTGAAAGCACTCTTAATAAAACGGCACAAGATTTTATGACAAGCTCACCAAAAACCATTAACCAAAACGAATTTTTAGCGAAAGCAGAAGATTTTATGAAAGCGAAAAAAATTCATTCTCTTGTGGTGGTTGATGATGAAAACAACGTCGTGGGTTTAATCGAATTTTCAAGCTAAGGAAGCCAAATGCAACAAAAACTCGAAAAAATAAAATTAGTGATTACCGATGTAGATGGTGTGCTGACTGATGGACAGCTCCACTATGATCTCCATGGCGAAGCCATTAAAAGTTTCCACGTACGTGATGGTTTGGGGATTAAAATGTTGATGGAATCAGGTATTCAAGTTGCTGTGCTTTCCGGTAGAGATTCGGCGATTTTACGCCGCCGCATTGCGGATCTCGGTATCACCCTATTCTTTCTTGGTAAATTAGAGAAGGAAAGCGCCTGTTTTGAATTAATGAAACAAGCCGGTGTAACCCCTGAAGAAACCGCTTATATTGGCGATGATACTGTGGATCTCCCTGCTTTTGCCGTCTGTGGACTTTCTTTTGCGGTGGCTGATGCCCCTGTTTATGTAAAAAATGCCTCCGACTATGTGCTTTCCCTCGGTGGGGGGAAAGGGGCATTTCGTGAAATATCCGATATGATTTTAACCGCTCAAGGTAAATCTGCCGTCTTTGACAGCGCTCAAGGTTTCTTAAAATCCGTTAAAAATATGACGCAATAATCCCTTTCTTGATAAAAAATAATCCCTCAATTCAACATTGAGGGATTTTTATTACCAGCAAAACCGTTCATTGACATCATTTTCCAACCGCTCTTGTTGCCATTTTTCTTTATTTTTAGGATCGGCGAAAAATGCCTCCTGCTCCTTCAAACGAACCTTTAATTTGGCTTCCGCCACTTTTAAAGCGCTATGGCGATCTTGAAATTTAGAAGGTAAGGCTTTCATCAAAACAATCTCATAGGGATGCGCAATCACCCAATTTATCGCTTCCTCTGCCAATTGACGCTGCTTGTTCAGATCACAAAAAGCATAAGGATTGATAAATTGCCCCACGATTTGGCTAAAGCCTGTATTTTCCGCTATGCTCGCCTTAGGCAAATCCAAAACATACAATGCAGTAATTAAACGATTTTGTCCCCGATAAAACCATTTCACCGCCTCATCACGCAAGCCAAAATCATAGGCTCGTGCTGACAGGGTAAACAAGGTGATCGGAGAAATGCGGGCTGAATTTTCTTCCACAAATTTGACCGCCCTTTGATATCCATTTAAAGTATTTTCCCGCAACATAGGATCAAGCTGATTATGTACAAAAACATTTTGTGCTTTGCCTTTTTCAGCGGAATAATAAGGTTTCACATAAATATCAATAGATTTCACCGGTGTTTTGCTTAAGGTGGTACAAGCTACGCCGCCAAGTGCGGTGAATATCACCGCAATTTTTACAGAAAATTTCACAATTTCTCCTAAATAGAAAGCAAACCTTGAGATAACGCCCAACACGCCATTAAAAATATACCGATTAATATGATCAATAAGCCCCATTCTTTTTTACAGAGATCAATCTTACCTTTTTGCTGATATTGGGAATATAAATAAACCATCACACCCGGGACGTATAACACAACGGATAAAAACAAATAATCCATACCGGCGGCATAAACAATCCACAAACCATAAAGGGTTGCCATCAAACCGGTAAGTTGAATATACCATTTTGCCTTGCATTGTCGGGCTAATTTAAATAAATACGCCCCAATAAGAATGTAGGGAACCAAAATCATCGAGGAAGCAAGAGAAATCAATTTTGTATAACTTTGGCTGGTAAATAACACCAAAATTAAACAAAGCTGAATGACAATATTGGTGAACCAAAGAGAATTAATCGGCGTATTATTTTTATTGAGTTTACTCAACATACGCGGAAATGCACCGCTTTCTACACCTCGATAAGGCACTTCGGTGCAGTACATTGTCCAACTGATATATGAACCGAGTACAGAAACAATTAAACAGAAAGTAATCATCATTTTCCCCACTTTCCCAATCATTGATTCTAAAATCGGTGCCATAGACGGATTTGACATCATACTTATCGTTTCACGTGGCAAAACACCAAACGACAAGACGGTAATCGCCACATAAAGCACTAAAGTGATACAAATACCAAGCACCGTTGCCGTACCAATATCACGCTGTCTTTTTGCGTGTCCTGATAAAATTGAGGCGCCTTCAACCCCTACAAAGACCCAAAGGGTTATCAACATCGTGTTTTTCACTTGCGTGAGCAGATCCATTGATTGATTTTGATTCATCACGGTTTTCCCCTCAAAATCGCTAAAAAACTGCGTTGGCGAGAAATAAAGTGCGGCTAGAATAATAAATAAAATCAAAGGGAACACTTTAACGAGTGTAGCCAGTATATTCACAAATGCCGCTTCTCTAACACCACGGGCAATCAGCCAATGCACCAGCCAAACGACAAGTGAAGCGCCTAAAATGGCATAGAAGGTACTGCCCGTGCCAAAAATGATCTGTTCCGGTGTATCCACAAAAGTACCGATGCCTTCAAAAGCCACCACAAGATAACTCACGCTGCCGATACCGGAGCAAAGCCAATATCCCCAAGCAGAAAAAAAGCCCACTAAACCACCAAATCCTTCTTTGGCATAAATATAAACACCGCCATTGAGATCCGGGCGAAGACGGGATAAAAAGAAAAAAGACAGCCCTAGAAAGACAATACCGACACCGGTGATTGCCCAACCAATCAATAGTGCTTTCACACCGGCTACTTCAGCCATATTTTGCGGTAAACTGAAAATCCCAGATCCAATCATAGAACTGAGCACCAGTGCCGTTAACGCAAATAATCCTATTTTTTTATTGGACATATACACCACACTACCATCAAAAAGAGCGGTGAATTTTAGCAGAGTTTTCCGGTATTATGTAGCAAATGCACAAAACAGAAATTTTAACCAAAACGTAGGGACACACTGCGTGTGTCCGTTATAAAATCAAATTATTTCAATAGGTTAAAATTCGGACACACGCAGTGTGTCCCTACAAGATAACAAAAAACCACGTTGTGCAACTGCTGCATAATACCGGAGTTTTCTCTTTTTCCTATATAATTATGCAACAAATTAAATATTATATGCAGAATATGAAAATCAACTTAATCCATAGCCAAACTA
>NZ_MLHJ01000132.1 GCF_001998965.1 Rodentibacter rarus | reverse complement strand
GATGGCGGGTGCGTTATTAATAGGAGAATCAGCCCTTGCCGCAACCGCTACCGGAGCAACGACAACAATAAATGTGAATGTAAATACCGCACCGGGTACAGCCACTGGATCCGGTGCCATCACATCAGAGAACAATCCTGTTTATATTTCTACCGATGGTTGGGGAAGAATTGCTATTGGTTCTCATCAAAACTTTGGTGCTGCCAGTGCAACGGGCGGTAATGGCGCAATTGCTATCGGTGGGGGAAGTAAGGCAACCGCTCAAAGTTCTGTGGCACTTGGTACTGCAGCTAATGCCGCCGGTTATGAATCCACTGCACTCGGTACCGGTAGTAGTGCAACACTTGATAGAGCAACGGCTATTGGTAAAAGTGCAAGCGTAACATCAATTGACTCAACAGCGGTTGGCGCAAATTCAGCGGTTAAAAATGATCGTTCAACCGCTTTAGGATCGAATTCTCTCTCGGATAGTTATTCTAGTGTTGTCATTGGTTATAATGCACAAGGTATTCGTGAACGCGATAAATCTTCTGCCAATCCACATATTGTGGCAATTGGTGCCGATGCGATTATCCGTAATACAGATACGCTACAATCACGTGGCTCAACCGCTATTGGGGGTAATGCGCTAGCCGGCTTGCTCACATCCGCCGATGGGACTAAAAATACAGCAAATAACCTTAATGATACTGATTATAAGACTGCCACGGGTGATTTAGATTCCGCACGTTTACTTTACCGCGCCGGTATCACCGATAATAATGGTGCCGTGCTAGTTAACAATGATGCAGAGGGGCGAAATCTTAACTTAATAGTCAATGAGGCAACGGCTATTGGTTTTGATGCTCGTGCCATTGGTGACCAATCTATTGCGATTGGTGCCCAAGTTGTTGCAGGTCATGCCTCAGTTGCCATTGGTGGTAATGATATGGATGCCGTTGCAACACAAGCCAACACTGATATTTATAAAGATATTGTAGGCGCAGAATTAGCAGCAAATAAGTTTGTTCCACCCGGTGGTAACGTAAAAAATCCATTCTATGAAACCACTTATGCGAAAGATGGCTCTGTGGCAATCGGTCAAAAAGCCCATTCAAATGAGTTATTTGGTACTGCTATTGGTACTTCCGCTTTCGTTGAGGATGGTGCTGAATTAGGGACAGCTATTGGTGCCGGTGCCCGAGTTGGACTTCAAAGTAATGCTTCAACTGATACGTTAACATCAACCTCTCTAAAATCGACCCGAGGAGGGGTTGCAATTGCTGCCGGTGCAGTAGCAGAAGGTAACTACACCACGGCGGTGGGTACAGGGGCTCGGGCATTAGATGTGAATGCGACCGCTGTAGGTTATAGAGCATTTGCCAATCAAACCAATGCATTAGCATTCGGCGCAAGTGCGGAATCAAAAGCGACAGATGCCGTGGCAATTGGGTCTAATGCCGATGTCACCGGAGAATCCTCTATTGCATTTGGTACTAACACGAATGTATCGGGAGAAAAATCCGTTGCATTGGGTTCTAATATCACATCATTATCCACCGATGGTTCTGTTGTATTAGGGGATTCTTCAACAGAAGTTCGTACTGACACAAACGGAAATCTAATCAAAGATCTTACACTAAATGGTGAGGCGGTAGGTGGCGCATCGCATGCTGTTGGCACCATCACAAACGCAACCGTCAGAACCTCAGCGGGAGGAATTTTTACTTACAATGGTTTTGCAGGTCAACCGGCAGATGCAGGAAAATATGTGTCTATTGGTCGGGTTGGTGCTGAACGCCAATTAAAAAATGTGGCTGCCGGTAATATTGATGCCAATTCAACCGATGGAATTAACGGTTCACAACTTTATGCGGTGATGACTCAAGCCGCCAACCCATTAACGTTTACTGCAAACACGAATAACGCAACGCGCACCCTTTTCAATGCCACAGCAAATGCCAACGAGACAGCGACTAATGTTGGTTTGGATCGTCAATTAGGTCAAACCCTTAATATTATCGGTGCAGAAACAGCGGCTTCCGGTATCACTCGTAATACCGATATGCATGTTAGTGGTCGTTATTCTGCAAAAAATATTCAAACTTTTGTTAATAATGACGGCGTTCAAATCCAAATGGCTGAAAACCCGGAGTTTAACAGCACGAAAATTGGTGGGACACTAAATGGTACTGTCGTTGAAAATCCAATTACCATTGGTACGGTAAATGGAACCAATATCATTGGCAACTTAAACACAACCTTACCTGACAATAATACCGCCAATGAAAGCACCAAACCGAAAAATCTCACAACGACAAACGCAGCAACCCTAGGTGATGTGTTAAATGCCGGTTGGAATTTGAAAAACAATGAAAGTGCGGTTGATTTTGTCAAACCTTATGACACCGTAAACTTTGTGAACGGTCAAGGCACGATTGCGAAAGCAGAAACTGCCGATGGTATCACCACTAATGTGACATTTGATGTAGATTTGGGAACATTGACAGCTGTTCCAACTGAAAGTGCCGATGCCGATAAAGGTAAAGCGATTGCCGGCAATACGACTACCTATACCGATGAGAACGGTAATCCGGTGACGAAAAATGCAGACGGTACTTACACCGATGCTAACGGTAATCCTATCGCTGAAGGTGATGTAAGAACGAATGTAGAAAATCACAATAACAAAATTGCCACGATTGGCGATATCGTGAATACCATTAACAATGTATTCCACACGGTGAATACCACCAAAGTATATGAACAACTTGAAGATTCCACAGGTGCAAATACTACCGGTATCGCAGTGA
>NZ_MLHJ01000131.1 GCF_001998965.1 Rodentibacter rarus | reverse complement strand
TGCATGATCATTAACAGTGATTACAACGAAAAACGAATAAAACTGGATTTAAAAGGATTGAGCCCGGTGCAATACCGAACTCAATATTTAAGTTAATAATCTGTCCAACTTTTGGGGGCAGATCACTTTTCATAAAAAATCCCACATAGTATGGGATTTATCATTTATTTCTTTTTCACCGGGCGTTGCCAATTTTGAATATGGCGTTGTGGTACACGGGTTATCACCAATTCGTCTTTGCCTACATGGCGTGTAATCGTTGAGCCCGCTCCGATAGTTGCGCCGTCTTCAACGGTGATTGGAGCGACTAATTGCGTATCTGAACCCACGAAGACATTATCACCAATAATGGTTTTAAATTTATTAGCGCCGTCATAATTACAGGTAATCACCCCCGCACCGATATTACAATTTGACCCGATTTCACTGTCGCCCACATAGGTTAAGTGGTTGACTTTCGAGCCTTTACCGACAAGGGATTTTTTGATTTCCACAAAGTTACCCACATGGGTTTCTGCGGCCAATTCTGTACCCGGGCGTAAACGGGAGAACGGTCCAATTGCGGCCTTTTCACCAATGCTGGCATCTTCTAACACAGAATAAGGTTTCACTTCCACATCATCGGCAATCACTACGTTTTTTAATACACAGCCTGTTCCTATTTTCACCCGATTTCCTAAGCGTACATCTCCCTCAATAATCACATTGGTATCAATTTCTACATCTTTACCATGCTCAAGGGAACCGCGTAAATCAAAACGAGTAGGATCGGCCAACATCACGCCGTCTAATAATAAACGTTCCGCCTGTTTACGTTGATAATAGCGTTCAAGCGCACTTAATTGCAGGCGATTATTAGCCCCTTCAACTTCCATTACATCCGTTGCCTGCACTGCAACAACTTGGCAACCATCTTGGTTGGCAAGGGCAATTAAATCGGTCAAATAATATTCACCTTGAGCATTATGATTATCCACTCGGGCAAGCCATTTTTTGAAACTGACCCCATCGGAAACCATCACGCCGGTGTTCACTTCCTGAATGTTCAATTGTTCTGCATTGGCATCTTTTTGCTCAACGATAGCGATTACACGGCCATTTTCACGAATAATACGGCCATAACCTGTTGGGTTATCTAACTTCACCGTAAGTAATGCAATCCCGTTTTCAGGTTTTGCTGCAATGAGCTTTTCTAAGGTTTCCTTTGTAATCAGCGGGGCATCACCGTAAAGTATGACAATATTCTCATTATCCTTAAAAAAAGGTGCGGCTTGTTGCACCGCATGTGCTGTGCCAAGCTGTTCGGTTTGTAAGACCCAATTGACTTTTTCATTGGCAAGACGTTCACGCATTAATTCACCACCATGTCCGTAAATTAAATGCACGTTTTCAGCCCCCAGAGAATGAGCCGTATCAATAACATGTTTCACCATCGGTTTACCCGCTACCTTATGCAACACCTTGGGTAAATCGGAATACATACGGGTGCCTTTTCCTGCCGCCAAAATGACCGCACTTCGCGTTTTGTTTGTCATAAAATCTCTCTTGTCATTAAAAATTGACGGTATTTTAGCTTAGAAATTCTGAGATGATAAGCTGTTTATCTTTTCTTAAAACATTCTATAATGAAACAATTTTGAACGGTTGGGGGGGGGATATGCGTAATAGAGATGAGATGATTCTGCAATGGGTTAATCAACAGGGAAAAGCCACGGTGACTGAATTGGCAGAAAAGTGTGAAATATCCGTTGAAACCGTTCGGCGTGATCTTAATCGGCTTGAGAAACAAGGATTGCTTTATCGTACACATGGCGGCGCGATAAGTCATAAAACGACAGATCTTGGATCCTTTTTTCAGGCTCGGCGATACATCAATGCAACGGCAAAGCGATACATTGCTAAAAATGCCCTTGAATTGCTTTATGAAAATGCAGTGATTGGATTAGATGCGAGTTCCACAAGTTGGTATTTCGCACATTTAATGCCGGATATTCCTTGTACTGTTGTGACGAATTCTATGTTTAATATCAATGCATTGGTTGATAAACCCAACATCAAAACTATTGTGACCGGAGGGGTTTATTCATCAAAATATGAAGCATTTTACGGTCCATTATCAGAATATTTATTACAACGTCTGCACATTAATTTTTCTATTTTTTCCTGTTCCGGCATTGATAATCAAGGAAATATTTGGGAATCCAATGAATTAAATGCCTCTTTGAAGCGTAAAATGATGGAAGCTTCGGAACATGCTTACCTTTTGGCGGATCATTCTAAATTTGAGAAAAAAAGCCTCATACAATTAACGGAATTGAGCAAAATTAATACTCTTTTTAGTGATGCCGATTTGTCGGAAACGCTCCAAACCTATTGTGAAAAAAACGATATTTTGACCGTTTTATAATAAATAATGACCGAATTGCCCGATTTTTGAAAATTTAAGTAAGAAACGGGCATTATTTTTCTTTAAAAATGACCGATTATTGTGATCCTTTTCACAAATTTGAAATTAACGGTCTTTCCCTTCTATCTTCTTCTATTTTTTTATTCAAGAATAATTTCAAGTTAAGCAGATAAATCGCTTATCTGGGATTTCAATATGAACTAAAAATGATAGGAGAAACACGATTATGACATCTTTCACTCAAACTAATCGTATTAAAATCGGTATCCGTCCGACCATTGACGGTCGTCGTATGGGGGTACGAGAATCATTAGAAGAGCAAACCATGCGTATGGCGAAATCTGTTGTCGATTTATTACAAACCCATATTCACTATACAGACGGTTCTTTTGTTGAATGTGTGATTGCAGATAGCTGTATTGGTGGGGTGGCTGAAGCAGCGGCTTGTGCGGATAAATTCAAACGCGAAAATGTCGGATTAACGATTACGGTCACCCCTTGTTGGTGCTACGGCTCAGAAACGATTGATATGGATCCGCATATGCCGAAAGCGATTTGGGGGTTTAACGGTACGGAACGTCCTGGCGCGGTTTACCTTGCTGCTGCATTAGCCGGCCATTCTCAATTAGGTTTGCCTGCCTTCTCAATTTATGGAACCGAAGTGCAAGAAGCCAATGATACAAATATCCCGGAAGATGTAAAAGAAAAACTGTTACGTTTTGCCCGTGCTGGTCTTACTGTTGCTACTCTTCGAGGAAAATCCTATTTATCTATTGGTTCTGTTTCTATGGGGATCGCAAGCTCCATTGTGAACCAACAATTTTTCCAAGAATACCTTGGTATGCGTAACGAATATGTGGATATGACGGAAATCAAACGTCGTTTAGATCGCAAAATCTACGATCAAGAAGAAGTGGATTTAGCACTTTCTTGGGTAAAACAATATTGCCAAGAGGGCATTGATGTAAACAGTCAGGAAAACCAACGTACACCGGAAGAGCGTGCCGAACTTTGGGAAAATGTAGTGAAAATGAGCATTATTACCCGTGACTTGATGGTGGGGAATCCAAAACTGGCGAAATTGAATTTTGCTGAAGAAGCTTTAGGGCATAATGCCATTGCTGCTGGATTTCAAGGTCAGCGTCATTGGACGGATCATCTGCCAAACGGTGATTTTATGGAGGCGATGCTCAATTCTACTTATGATTGGAACGGCGTTCGCCCACCTTATATTCTTGCCACTGAAAACGATAGTTTGAATGCCGTATGTATGTTGTTTGGCAATCAACTCACCGGTCAGGCACAGATTTTTGCTGATGTGCGCACTTATTGGAGCCCTGAATCCGTTGAGCGTGTGACGGGTTGGAAACCGGAAAGTGGCTTTATCCATTTAATTAATTCCGGTTCTGCTGCACTTGATGGTACAGGTCAACATAAAGATGCAAATGGTAATCCAACCATTAAGCCGGCTTGGGAAGTGACTGAAGAGGACGGAAAACGTTGCCTAGCACACACTCGTTGGTGTCCTGCGGTACACGAATATTTCCGTGGCGGTGGTTTATCTTCTCAGTTTTTAACGCAGGGTGGTATGCCGTTTACCATGCATCGTATTAATCTTATCAAAGGTTTAGGGCCGGTATTGCAAATTGCAGAAGGCTGGTCAATCGATTTGCCTGAACAGGTGCACGATATTCTCAATAAGCGTACTAATGAAACTTGGCCGACTACTTGGTTTGTACCTCGTTTAACCGGTAAAGGGGCATTCACTGATGTCTATTCCGTGATGGCTAATTGGGGAGCGAACCATTGTGTTGCCACTTATGGGCACGTTGGTGCGGATCTTATCACACTGGCCTCTATGCTACGCATTCCGGTTTGTATGCATAACATTGAAGAACGCAATATCTTCCGACCAAGTGCTTGGAATGGGTTTGGTCAAGATAAAGAAGGTCAGGATTATCGAGCTTGTCAAAACTTCGGTCCACTTTATAAATAATAGCAATGGCACATACTTTTCTGTGTGTGCCACCATTTCAATCAACACCCATATTGAAGTGCGGTCACAAAATCCAAAGGAGCGAATAAATCACTTGAGTGATTTATGAGTAAAAATCGATGTCTTTTTCAGCCGCACTTTTTCTCAATTTTAGGGGGAGTTTTTATGCCTATCGTGCTGATCTTTGATTGCGGTGCAACCAATTTGCGTACTATTGCGATGAGCGATAAGGGTGAAATTTTGGCCTCCCATCATATGGCGAACAATACCCAACCGGATATCAAATTCGCTGATTATCATATTTGGGATTTTGAAGAAATCTGGCAGAAATTATCTCATTGTGCGGATCTAACTATTGCACAATTAAGAGAACAACATATTGATTTAGCAGAGATTGTTGGTATTTCTGTGACGACATTTGGGGTAGATGGGGCTCCTTTTGATCGCCATGGGCAGCAACTTTATCCGATTATTTCTTGGAAGTGTCCACGCACACTTCCGGTAATGGAAAAATTAGATAAGTTGTTAGATGTTAAAGCGCTTTATCAACGTAATGGCATCGGACAATACAGTTTTAATACTTTATTCAAGTTGCTTTGGTTAAAAGAATATGAACCGGAAATTTTCCAAAAAATGGATAAATTCGTGTTCATTTCTTCCATGCTAACTCAACGTTTAACGGGGGAATGGAGCACCGATCACACCATGGCGGGGACATCAATGATGACAAATCTCGCTACCGGTGATTGGGATGAAGATATTTTGCAATGGCTTGGGCTTACCTCATCCCATTTTCCACCAATGCGCTATGCGGGTGAAAAAGTAGGTGATCTTATGCTTTCACTTGCTATGAAGTGGGGGCTAAAGCGTATTCCGGTAATCGCCTGTGGACACGACACACAATTTGCTGTGTTTGGTTCAGGGGCAGGATTAAATCAACCTGTGCTTAGTTCCGGTACTTGGGAAATTTTGATGGCTCGTACGCAATATGCACAGCCACAATTTGATTTTGTTTCACAAGGGCTGACGACAGAATTCGATGTTCAACGGAATTGCTTCAACCCTGCAGTGCAATGGGTGGGCTCCGGTATCATGGAATGGCTTGGAAAACTGTTATTTGCAGATGTATATGGCACGGATAGCTATTATTCAACGATGATTACAGAAGCTATGGCTGCCGAGGAGAGTAAAAGTGCGGTCGATTTTCAGGGCGTTTTTAATCAACTTGGACAAGGACGGATAGAGGGGCTTTCTATGTTTACCTCTCGTGGCGAGATCTATCGTGCAGCACTTTATTACATGGCAAATCAGCTTAAACAGGGATTGGCTGTGCTACAACAGGTGAGTCATTTTAAAGCAGAGAGTTTGCTTTGTGTTGGTGGTGGATCAAAAAATCCATTATGGAACCAAATTCGTGCCGATGTTTTAGGGTTACCGATTGATGTGGTTGATGTCGCAGAAGCAACCGTTTTAGGTGCGGCAATGTTTACTTTTGTCGGTGTTGGAGTGTACGACAATGAAGAAATGGCACAAAAGGCGATGCAACCGCAACGCAAACGAATTTACCCACGATTTAATTTTGTAAACAACGAATAGGAGTCATCTTAATGTTAAAAGGTATTCATCCGGCAATTTCCCCTGAATTACTCAAAATTCTTGCTGAAATGGGACATGGTGATGAACTTGTCCTTGCTGATGCGCATTTTCCTGCTCACTCGCTTCATCATCATGTTGTGAGAGCTGATGGGATTGCCATTGCGACTTTATTAAAAGGGATTGCGTCATTATTTGAATTTGATGCTTATGTGACAGCACCGCTTGTGATGATGAAGGCAGTACAAGGCGATAGCTTAGATCCTGAAGTAGAAAAACGCTATTTAGAGGCCATTCAAAGTGCGGTCGATTTTGTGCCGAATCTTGAACGTATTGACCGCTTTGATTTCTATGAGCGAACAAAACATGCCTATGCTGTGGTGATGAGTGGCGAAACTGCAAAATACGGCAATATTATTATCAAAAAAGGGGTTACCCCGGTTTTATAACAAATTTAGAGGTCTTAAAAATGAATAGAAAAACACTTTCACAGAAAATTATCGATACCTGCCTTGAAATGACCCGATTGGGGTTAAACCAAGGGACTGCAGGAAATGTCAGTGTGCGTTATAAAGAAGGTATGCTGATTACCCCCACCGGTATGCCTTATCATTTAATTACACCGGACGATATTGTTTATGTTGATAGTCAAGGTAAACATGAAGAGGGAAAACTACCTTCCAGTGAATGGCAATTTCATTTAGCAGTCTATCAAGCTCGTGCAGAGGCCAATGCGGTTGTCCATAATCATTCTCTTCATTGTGCTGGGTTATCCATTCTTGAAAAACCTATTCCGGCTATTCATTACATGGTTGCGGTAGGAGGAAGTGATCATATTCCTTGTGTGCCTTACGCAACATTTGGAACCTATGAGCTTGCCTCTTACGTTTCTGAGGGAATTAAGAAAAGTAAGGCAATTTTACTGGCGCACCATGGCTTAATCGCTTGTGGTGAAAATCTTGATAAAGCATTGTGGCTGGCACAAGAGGTTGAGGTATTGGCTTCTTGGTATTTGAAGTTGCTTGCCACCGGTTTGGATATTCCACTTTTGAGTCATGAGCAAATGCAAGTGGTATTAGGAAAATTCCATACCTATGGATTACGCATTGAAGAATAGTGATTCTTTGTGTGCTTCTCTACTAATTAATATAAGGAAAATATTATGAGTGCCAAAGTGTTAGAAAAGAAATTCATTGTCCCCTTTATTTTAATCACGAGCTTATTTGCGCTATGGGGATTTGCCAATGATATTACCAATCCAATGGTGGCGGTATTCCAAACAGTGATGGAAATACCCGCCTCCGAAGCGGCCTTGGTGCAATTTGCATTTTACGGTGGTTATGGGACGATGGCGATTCCTGCGGCGATCTTTGCTAGCCGATATAGTTATAAAGCAGGCATTATGCTTGGGCTTATTCTTTATGCTATCGGCGCTTTTTTATTCTGGCCGGCAGCAAAATATGAAGAATTTAATTTTTTCTTAATTTCACTTTATATTTTAACCTTTGGTTTGGCTTTTTTAGAAACCACGGCAAACCCTTATATTCTTGCAATGGGCGATCCACAAACTGCCACACGTCGGTTGAATTTTGCTCAGTCTTTTAACCCTTTGGGTTCTATCACAGGGATGTTTGTGGCCTCTCAGTTGGTATTAACCAATTTGGAGTCAGATAAGCGTGATGCAGCAGGTAATCTCATTTTCAATACGTTATCTGAAGCGGAAAAAATGGGGATTCGTACTCATGATTTAGCGGAAATTCGTGATCCCTATATTGTATTAGGCTTTGTAGTGGTTGCAGTACTGATTATTATTGGGCTTTACAAAATGCCTAAAGTACGAGTGGAAGAAGGCAATAATCGTATTTCGTTTAAAGAAGCAGTCAGTCGTTTAATACAGATACCTAAATATCGTGAGGGCGTGATTGCACAAGTATTTTACGTTGGCGTGCAAATTATGTGTTGGACGTTTATTGTTCAATATGCAGAACGTTTAGGGTTTACTAAGGCAGAAGGTCAAAATTTCAACATCATTGCGATGGGGATTTTTATCGCTAGCCGTTTTATTAGTACCAGTCTTATGAAATATCTCAAATCTGAATTTATGTTAATGCTCTTTGCTATCGGTGGTTTCTTTAGCATTCTTGGCGTCATTTTCATTGATGGGGTGGGAGGATTGTATTGTTTGATTTTAACCTCCGGTTTTATGTCACTGATGTTCCCAACCATTTATGGTATTGCACTTAATGGGTTAAAAGAAGAATCGACTATTGGTGCGGCAGGTTTGGTTATGGCGATTGTCGGTGGGGCGTTAATGCCACCATTGCAAGGAATGATTATTGATCAGGGTGAAGTCATGGGACTCCCAGCAGTGAACTTCTCTTTCATCTTGCCTTTAGTATGCTTCATCGTTATTGCTATCTACGGATTTAGAACATGGAAAATTCTTAAATAGAGGTAAAACGACCGCACTTTAAAGTGCGGTCGTTTTTTTATAAATTTGGTGGATAAGCTTTGCTTTTAATTCCGCTATTCCCGTTGAGTTAGCGCCATAAATAAGGTAAACTACCGTCCCGTCTTTAGTAGCTAATCTTCTTCAATTTTTGACCGCACTTTTGTGAAATGTCTCGTAAGATGATTAGCTATCATCATTTCTATCCCAACAAAAATAGGTTTCCTATGGCTACAAATTATATTTTCGTCACAGGCGGTGTGGTTTCATCGCTCGGTAAAGGTATTGCAGCGGCATCATTGGCGGCAATTTTAGAAGCACGCGGTTTAAATGTTACGATTATGAAACTTGATCCCTATATCAATGTGGATCCGGGGACGATGAGTCCGACTCAACACGGTGAAGTGTTTGTAACACAAGACGGTGCGGAAACCGATTTGGATTTAGGTCATTATGAGCGTTTCATTCGTACAAAAATGACGAAACGGAATAATTTCACCACCGGTAAAATTTATTCGGAAGTATTACGCAAAGAACGCCGTGGTGATTACCTTGGTGCAACCATTCAAGTGATTCCGCATATTACTAATGAGATTAAAGATCGTGTGATTGCTGGGGCGCAAGGCCATGATGTGGTGATCGTGGAAGTGGGCGGAACCGTAGGGGATATTGAATCTTTACCGTTCTTGGAGGCTCTGCGTCAGCTTGCGGTGCAGGTGGGGCGTGAACATACGCTATTTATGCATTTAACACTGGTTCCTTATATTCCTACTGCCGGTGAAGTTAAAACCAAGCCGACCCAACATTCGGTTAAAGAATTACTTTCCATTGGTATTCAGCCTGATGTGTTAATTTGTCGTTCTGATAGAATGATTCCACCAAATGAACGGGCGAAAATTGCACTGTTTTGTAATGTGCCGGAACGTGCGGTGATTTCATTAAAAGATGTGAATTCTATCTATCAAATTCCAGCATTATTGAAATCGCAAGGCTTGGATGAGTTTGTTTGTGATCGTTTCCGCTTAAATTGCCAAGAGGCCGATCTTTCCGAATGGGAACAAGTGCTTTATAAACAAGCCAATCCGGTGGGGGAAGTAACCATTGGTATGGTGGGCAAATATACGGAATTGCCTGATGCCTATAAATCGGTCAATGAGGCATTAAAACACGCCGGATTAACTAACCGCTTATCGGTGAATATCAAATATATTGATTCGCAAGATGTAGAAACCAAAGGGGTAGAGGTGCTTCAAGGGGTAGATGGGATCCTTGTACCGGGTGGTTTTGGTTATCGTGGTGTGGAAGGAAAAATTCGTACCGCACAATATGCCCGTGAGAACAATGTGCCTTATTTGGGGATTTGTTTAGGGATGCAAACAGCGTTAATTGAATATGCCCGCAATGTGGCAGGGTTAACTCAAGCCAATTCTTCCGAGTTTGACCGTCATTGCGAACAGCCGGTAGTGGCACTCATTACGGAATGGCAAGATGCTGATGGTAATACGGAAGTCCGTTCCGATCAATCTGATCTGGGTGGCACTATGCGTTTGGGGGCGCAGCAATGTCATTTGGTCGAGGGAAGCCGTGCACGCGAGTTATATGGCGCTGAAACCATTGAAGAGCGTCATCGTCACCGCTATGAAGTGAATAATGTTTTACTGCCACAAATTGAAAAAGCGGGATTGAAAGTCACCGGTTTATCTGCGGATAAAAAATTAGTGGAAATCATTGAAGTGCCAAATCATCCTTGGTTTGTCGCCTGTCAATTCCACCCGGAATTTACCTCAACACCGCGTGATGGACATCCGCTCTTTGCAGGCTTTGTGAAAGCGGCTTATGATAATCATAAAAAATCGGTCTAGTCCGAATTTATTGCATTATGAGATGAAAACCAAGAGAGTGAGATGTCGCTATCTTGGTTTTTAATTGGTAAAAGGAGATGAAAAGTAAAAATGGGGCAATATAATGATGGCAGACAGACAAGATAAAACCCTCACCATTGTGAGTGTCACCGGTCATCAAGACTATGCAGAAGGATCTGTCTATGCGATTCTGCGTTCCTATGAAGAATTGCAGAAAAAATTTCCGGTTGATAACTTGAGTTGCTTACTTGTTTGTCCGACAAGACCAGAAAATTTACCGGAATATGTTCGGCACATCGCCTGTAAACCCTTTAGTTATTTAGAATATAATGTCTTTGTTTTATATTCTCTTGATGATTTAATTGAGACCGATTTTGCGTTGATTGTTCAAAATGACGGCTTTGTGCTAAATGGAAATAACTGGCGAGAGGAGTTTTTAGAATACGATTATATTGGTGCACCATTACTTTAGGGGCTGTAC
>NZ_MLHJ01000130.1 GCF_001998965.1 Rodentibacter rarus | reverse complement strand
ATGAAGAAAGTGGGTTAGCATATAATCGGTTTAGGTATTATGACCCTGAGACGGGAAATTATATCTCAAGCGACCCGATTGGATTACAAGGTGGAGAAATACCTTATGGATATGTTCATAACCCGATGGATTGGGTGGATTTGTTTGGGTTACTAAAAGAATTTGGAATTGCACCATATTCAAGCATTTTGCATAGAAATGATGGATTAGATGCCCATGAATTATTACAAAATGCTTGGCTGGAACAAAATGGATTAGCTAAACGTGGAAGTGGCTTATCTAGAAAAAATCCTGCTATTGCTATTAACAATGATCCATTACATAAATCCATCAATCATTTGCAACGAAAATATGGACTACATGATTCTGCTACACTTAGAAAGCAATCTGCATTGTCAAATATTAATAAAAATGCTGCTCTTACTAGACGAGCAATAGCTGAAGATTTAGTAGGAAGAGGAATTGATAAACGAGCAGCTAAATCTTTAGCAACTAAATATGTAAATGATCTAAGATCTCAAACCATAGATTTCGTAAAAGCTAATAATATTATTTCTTGTAGAGGGTAAAATTATGAATAACGAATATTACAGCGATGTTGTTGAATATGATCCAAACTATTTAGGGCGTATAGGCGGAAATATTCCAGAGTCACTAATTTCAATGGTAAGTACCGAGTATTATTTTTATGCAACCCTACCATATCCAAACAAAGAAAGAATAATGTTTTCTATTTTTACACCTAAAAATTTTGAAGTAATGAATGATAAAAATATCTACCCTAACTGTTCGATTAAAGTCATAACACATGTATTCAGCCCAGAAAGTCTAGAACCATTATTTAACAATCCAGACCTAACTCGAATGTCTATCACCAATTATAGTACATTAGAAAGTAACTATTATTCTGTACGAGAAGAGAACCAAAAAAATTTTGATTTTGGCGATGACTTTGAAGAGTTAGATGAACCATATCATTCTATTGTTATCGGAAGAAAACCGATACTGATTCAAGAAGATGATATATATACGGATGCCCTCAATAAAGATGATTATGAATTTTTTATGCAAATTGATGAATCAGGAATGCCTAGTGATTTGTTTAGGAAAAATTATATTTTTGGGTATGGTGCATTGTATTTGTATATGAATCCTAAGAAGGAAATTATTGCGGGATTTTGGCAAAACTAATACATGTTCACAAAAAAACAGCTATGATGTTTGCAGGTTTTAAAACTTTAGTAAAGTAGGCTTAATAAAAAATAATAGTTTTCTAAATATTTTAAAAATGCTACGGTCTCATCCTAACCTACCACTACTGTTTTAGAATGGAATTTTATTTTCAAAATGCTTGTTTTTTGTTCTTTAAAAATCAACTTGATAACATGTCGTTCAAGCGGTCGAATTTTCCTAAAAATTTGCAAAAATTAAATAAATCTGACCGCTTGCTCTCCCCTTTCCCGATAACCGTTGGGTTTATACCTACAACGAAAACGGCACACTGAAAAGCCTGACCGATGGTGAGGGGAACGTTACCCACTACGACTACGACCCAGGTTATCGCTTAATTCGCCTTATCACGACTGACGACAGCTATTTTTACGAATACGATAAACTCAGCAGAGTAACCGCTATTCAAAGCCTGTATAGCAGACAAACCTTTGAGTATGACCTTAACGACCGTATTATCAACGAAACCCAAAACGGCCACCGAATTGAGCGCGCTTATGATGATGAAGCCCAAACTCTCACAAGAACGCTGTATATTGAGGGAAAAGATGAGTCTATCATCACGCAATTTAAGTACAATAGTCTCGGTGAGTTAATTGAACTGAACTTGCCGGACACAACGGATACAAGCGGTCAGAAAAACCAACTGTTTTTCCAATACGACCAAAACGGCAATGAAATCGACCGCTCTTCCCCACAAGGGTTTATCCTCAAACAACGCTATGATGCGATGGATTGTCTTACCCAACAACGGGCAGGTTGGGAGCCGACACAGTTTTTTGACAAAGACGAACTGCGTGCCACGGGCATTGACGCTCCAAGTTTTGCTGAGGTCAATCAACATTACCGCTATGACAAAGCGTTGAATACCCTTGAAACCAAGGATAAAGGCGAACAGCACTTTTTCACCCTAAACCGAAATAACCAAATTACCCAAGTTCACAACCAAAACCGTGAACAAGAACGCTATGCCTATGATGAATGTGGCTACCTCACCCAACGCCACGTAGGACATGAAAATTATGGCTTAATTCAAAAACCACACCACCCCGAATATCATGCACAACGGCAAATTATCCCACATCAGGATATTTACCAAAAAGGGCATAAACTCCACCGCTTAAACGAAAACTACTACGAATACGACAAAGCGGGGCGGTTGGTCACCAAGGTTGAAAAACGAGACGGCTTTAGAAAACAAGAAACCGATTACCGCTGGAACGGCAAAAACGAACTGATTGGCATCACCACGCCAAAAGGTGAGGTGTGGCATTATAAATATGACGCTCTTGGACGCAGAGTTTTAAAAGAATGTCCGCAACAGCATCTACGCATTGAATACCTGTGGGACGGCGACCAGCTTGCTTTCACTCGAACCTTCAAAAATGATGAACTTGTTAGCGAACGGCACAGTATTTTTAACGGCTTTGAGCTCATTGCTCAACAAGACCACTATCAACAGCTTAAACAAACGATTGATGGTAACTTCATCGAATGGAAGCAGGAAACCGGCTACGCCATCTGCCAACCGAATGGACAAGTGCTTGCTCTTCTTAATCCGCAAGGTAAAACCCTATGGCGTAAAGAAAAGCATAGTTTATGGGGATTATTTTTCCCAAATGATTACCGTAAAACAACCCCACTTGACCCACAAATGTTGTTTGCAGGGCAGTATTTTGATGAAGAAAGTGGGTTAGCTTATAATCGTTTCCGTTACTACGATCCTGAAAGTGGGGGTTATATTTCGAGCGATCCGATTGGATTGCAGGGTGGGGAAACACCTTACAGCTATGTCGACAATCCGATAGGATGGGTGGATCCGTTTGGATTGGCAAAATGTCCTTCTGTTATGAGACGTAAGAATGGAGAAATTATTTCTGCCAAAGTAGCAGTTAAGCCATCAGATATAAGAACTGGAACACCAGTTAGTAATGCAGCTAGAAAAGGAACGGATCGGCTTAAAGGAGATGATACCGGACATTTATTAGCAAAAGTCTTAGGAGGTTCAGGTAAAGATTTAGATAATCTTTTTGGACAATTAAGAAAAGTTAATAGAGGTGATTATCGACAATTTGAAAAAGCAATTAGAGAGCGTATAGAAACCACTGGAAAATCAGTTAACTTAGAATGGGGATTTCAAACATTCTCAGGTTCGGGAAAACGACCAGACAGAATATTATTCAAGGTATTCCAAGATGGTAAGCTTGTAGATAGACAATGGTTTAACAACTTTTAAGGGATAATTATGAATATTGAAAATGCTAAAGAAATATTACTGGGATTTATGCAAGAAATGTATGAGTGGGAAAAAAAGGCAACTAAAAGTTTAAGAAGTCTTGATTATGAAAATACGTTAAGATTAGAGTTATCTATGATATTTAGTAAGTATTGCACTCCTAAAAAAAGCAAGAGAACACGAGAAATATCACTTTCAGCACGTTTTCCATTTGAATATAAACCAGAAACGCATCCTATCATTGATGTAAAGGAAGAAAATAAATATTTATTTTTTTATATTGAAGAAAATAGATCAGGACTAAAAACACAATATAGATATCGGTTGGTATATAAGAATGAAAAATGGTGGATAGATAAGAAAGAATGGTTTACTCAAGCCAAATGGGAGAACTACGCATTTTAATAGTTAGGTGGAGATGAAGAAAGTGGGTTGGCGTATAACCGTTTTCGATATTATGACCCTAATACGGCGTGCTATCTAAACTCTGATCCAATTGGATTGGAGGGAGGTAGCACGCCGTATTTTTATGTCCAAAATCCTTTAGATTTTCTTGATCCGTTTGGGTTGAGTTCCTGTAAGAAAAATGCCGACATATTAAGACAAAATATGTTAAAAGAAGGAAAAACTTTCCAAAAAGGTGATGCAGCAGCTCATATTGTAGCTTCAACTGGTAGTAAAGGACACTGGGAGGCTGCCTCTCGCTCTAGAGAACTTCTAGCGAAATATAGAGTAAATATTAATGATGCAGCAAATGGAATCCCTCTAGGGTGTTAATGATCATGCAA
>NZ_MLHJ01000013.1 GCF_001998965.1 Rodentibacter rarus | reverse complement strand
GTCAGTCAGTCAGTCAGTCTCAGTTTTGTCGTTCCTGTTTATAATGTTGAAAAATATCTCGCTCAGTGTTTAGAGAGCCTTGTTTCTCAATCTGTGAGTAAAGAAATCATCATTGTTAATGATGGTTCAACAGATGGTAGTTTGGCTGTTGCCGAAGAATATTTATCACGTTATTCCTTCATCACGATAATTAATCAACATAATCAAGGACTTTCAGCCGCTCGTAATGCAGGCTTAAGGCAAGCAAAAGGGCGCTATGTGTATTTTGTTGATTCAGATGATTGGTTGGTGGAAATGCAATTCGATAGAATGGTTGAAATTGCTGATCAGCATCAAGCGGATTATTTAAGAGGCACAGTCGAACAAAGCGATGAAAATAGTGCTAGCCAAGAATTGACTGTACGGGCTTTTGAATCACCACGAATTAAGCCAAATCAATATGAAATAATGAGTGGTTATCAGCATTTGAATGATCTCCTTAAAGATTGGTTTCCGGCTTGTTGGCTTGGTTTTTTTAGGGTCAAATTCCTACGAAATCATCATTTAATGTTTAATGAAAACATCAAATTTGCTGAAGACACCCCATTTATGACTTATGTGCTTTCTTGCCCTAATATGGTGGTGATTGAAGTGGGACGGGTCTTCTATCATTACCGTTTAAGACCAAATAGTTTAACGACAAGAAAGCCTGAGCTCTCAAAATTGATGAATTTATTAAAGGTTGATAAATGGCTGATAGCGCTTTATCAACAGCGTCTAAATGAACTAGAAAATATCAATGATGAGGCAAAAATGATGCTGATTAATTTAGAAAAAATCAGAGCGCTTAACTACGCTTATATTTACCGCTCTCAATATTTGAAGTATCCCGAGGCGATGAAAGCAGAAGTCCGGCATTATTTCACTGATGAAGTATTACAATTAATGAAAAAATGGCTTCTTTTTGAGGTGAAATTATAAATTTTTAAAGCGATGAATAATCTGATTTGCCGATCCTCGCCAGAGTAGACCCGGATCGGCTTTTTCTTGTTCAAATTTTCCGTCAATAAGGACATCAATATAGGGGAGCATAGCTCGCTGATTTCCATCCAGTTCAGCTAATTTATAACCGGTCCATACCCAAATATCTTTGTCGGGGCATTCACGTTTTACACGTTGCACGAAAGGTAAGAGTGTTTCTACATTGCGAGGATGTAATGGGTCGCCACCGGATAACGTTAATCCTTGGCGTTTGATACGGGTATCCTTTAAATCATTGATAATTTGTTGCGCCATCACCTCGTCAAAGCGTACACCGGCACTAAATGACCAGCTTTTTTGGTTATAGCAACCTTTGCAACCGTGGGTGCAGCCACTCACAAAAAGGGTACAACGTGTCCCTTCTCCGTTCACCACATCAACAGGGTAATATTGTAAATAGTTCATTATTGATTCCCGAAAAGTGCGGTTCAAATTCTCGTCAAATTCATCATTATGTGCAATTAACCTTTGCAATGACCTTTCAATTCTTGCATAATAGCACTCTATCGCATTGCGATGTCAATGGAAACCTTTTCGGTCTCTCGCAACGGTGTCCGGTTTACTCGGTCAGGTTCGGAAGAAAGCAGCCAAAGTCGGAAGTGCTGTGTGCCGAGAAGCAGCTGGGAAGGTTTCCGCCCAACTTCCTTTCTAGACACGTTCAACGAATCGTTTGAAAAATCCCTCTTCTTTTTTGATTAAACTTTTGTAATCGCCCTGTTCAATGAGTTTACCCTCATCAATGACACAAATTTTGTCAAATTGCTCAAGGGCAGTTAGACGATGGGTCACCATAATCAGGGTTTTATTTTCCGTATGCTGTAAAATTAAGCGTAAAATTTGACGTTCAGTCTCACGATCAAGCCCTTCTGTTGGCTCATCAAGCAATAAAATTGGGGCTGCATTTAATAAAATGCGGGCAATACCTAAACGGCGTTGCTCGCCACCGGAAAGGGGGCGACCTCCATCCCCCAACCAAAGATCTAATCCCTCCGGTTGGGTTAATAATTTGCCTAATTCCACTTGATTGAGTACTTCGATCATTTTCTCATCGGAAATTTTGTCGTGGCTGGCAAACTGTAAATTTTGCCGCAAAGTATCGCTGAAAACATATACCCGTTGGGTGAGAAAACAAAATTGCTCACGCAAGGTTTGCTCGGCGTAACCGGAAATTGGTTTGCCTGCCAGTAAGAGTTCCCCTTGGTTCGGATCATAGTTGCGCACCAATAATTGAAGTAATGTGGATTTACCACTGCCGGTTTTGCCAAGAATGGCAATTTTTTGCCTTTGTTCTAAATCCAGCGTGAGAGTATCCAACGCAAGATTTTTGCTTTCAGGATAGGTAAAGCTTAAATTCTTGGCTGAAATCAACCGCACTTGTGGTTCAAACTTTTCCTCACCCTGAAATTCTACTAAAGGTTGTTGTTCCACAATATCCGTCACCCGTTCAGCGGCAGCAATCACCTGTCCGATATGCAAAAAAGTAGCGCCTAAAGGCATAATAATTTCAAAGGCGGCAAGGGCGGCAAAGGTAAAAAGGGCAATAAAGGCTGCACGATATTCATCGTCACCAAAATCGGCTTGGCTACCAAACCAGAGCATAGCACAAATGAGCAAGCCATTGATAAAGAGCGAAAGTGCGGTGGAAAATCCGCCTAATTTTGCTTCTTTTTCTTGGGTGGCTTGCCAATGCTTTTCTGTGTTTTCCATTTTCGCTTTGATTTGATTTTCTGCATTAAACAGTAGAAGCTCTGCTTGGGTTTGGATAAATTCTAAGAATTGCGTGCGGTAGGTGGCACGAGCTTGCACTAAAGGTTTGCCAAATTGTTGACCTAAGCGATAGAAAGTGGTCGGAATAAGCACTAATGATAGCAGCAAAACCATACCGATCCCTAATGCAAGGGGAGTATGAATAAAGCTCAAGCCAATCGTCATTGCTATAATCACCAATACCGCACTGAAAAAAGGCGCAAGTAGGCGTAAATAAAGGCTGTCGAGTGTATCCACATCCGACACAAGGCGATTTAATAGCTCGCTGTTGCGATAACGGTTCAGCACCGCAGGGCTTAAGGGAATAATTTTTTCAAAGACTTGTACACGTAAATTTGCCAGAACACGGAAAGTGGCATCATGTGTCACCCATTTTTCAAAATAACGGGCGACGGTGCGTCCGATGGCTAACCCCCGCACACTGGCGGAAGGGTAGAAAAAGTTAAATAATGACCCGAGTCCTGCAATGGCGGTTGCCGCTAAAAACCAGCCGGATAGCGTGAGTAATCCCATACTGGAGGCTAGCCCTAAAATCATCAGAATTAAGCCTAAAATTAGGGGCAATTTAGCGAATGCAAATAAACGTATAAAAGGCAGCAATGCACGCATTATTGAATATCCTCTTGTCGTTGAGCGAGTAATTCGGCAAAAAAGCCGTGGGATTTGAGTTGTGAAAAGTCGCCTTGTTGCAGAATCTCACCTTGTTGCATCACAAAAATTTGATCGCATTGTTTAAGATCTTCAATACGATGGGTGATCATTAATGTGGTTTGATAGCAACTGATATCGTTTAATGCCTGTAAAACTAAATTTTCCGATTGGGCATCAAGGCTTGCAGTGGGTTCATCGAGGAGAAGCAATTTGCCTTTGCGTAATAATGCCCGTGTAATGGCAAGACGTTGTGCTTGCCCTACGGAAACACCCAAGCCCCCGTCTTTGATTTCATAGTCTAAGCCGAGTTTGTCCGTGAAGGTTTTGGCTTGTGCCAAAGCTAAAGCACGGTCAATTTCTTCATTGTTTGCTTGAATATTACCAAGCAACAGATTTTCTTTGATTGTGCCTTGTAGCAATAAGGGGTTTTGCCCCACCCAAGCAATGTTTTTACGCCATTGCGTTAAATTGCTTTCACGAAGTTCCTGACCATTGATTTTTAATGAGCCTTCATAAGGGAGGAAACCAAGAAGAACATTCATCAAAGAGGTTTTGCCCGCACCGCTTTGCCCTACCAAGGCGACATTATGATTTGCCGGAATATGAAAGTTGAGAGGTTTAGTCAGTGGGAGACCTTGCGTTGAAAGCACCACGAGATTTTCAGCCCGAATTTCTACCGCACTTTCAGTGGGAATAGGTTTATCCTGTTGATAGGGGGGGAGATAGTCTGTTTCTAAAAAATCCACAATGGCATCGGCTGCACCGATACCGGCAGCCCGGTCGTGGTAATAGGTGCCGAGATCACGAAGGGGTTGATAAAACTCAGGTGCAAGAATTAAACAGAAAAAACCGGTAAAGAGGGTGAGCGAAGTGCTGTAAGTGCCAAATTCAATTTGCCCGAGATAACTAAAACCAAAATAAACCGCCATCAGTGCAATAGAGATAGAGGTAAAAAATTCCAATACCGCTGAGGAGAGAAAGGCGATTTTAAGCACATCCATAGTGGTTTCACGAAAATCTTCCGTGGTGTTTTTGATATGCAGGGTTTGTTCTAAAGTGCGGTTAAAAAGGCGCAAGGTTTCAAGTCCACGCAGGCGATCTAAAAATTGTGCGCTTAGACGGGCGAGGGTCGCCATATTTTTTTGGTTGCTGTCGGCTGCCGCAATGCCCACCAAAATCATAAATAGGGGGACGAGTGGGGCGGTGAGCATTAAAATTAAACCGGCAGCCCAGTTTAGTGGAAATACCGCAATTAAAATGACAATAGGGAGGATCACAGAAAGACTCTGTTGTGGTAGAAAACGGGCATAGAAATTGTGCAAATTTTCTACCTGTTCCAACATAATACTTGCCCAACTGCCCGCCGGTTTTTGATTTATGGTAGCAGGACCGACAAGGTGGATTTTATCCAGAATTTTTTGACGAATATGGCATCGTAATTGGCGGCCGCTTTCAAAACCGATTTTTTCTCTCCCCCACAAAATGATTGCCCGTAAAGCAAAACAAAAAATTAAGCCAATAAAATAGGGGATGAGCTCACCCGATGGCACATTTTGCATAATGAGCTTATCAAGTAGGAACGCAAGAAAATAGGTTTGTATCACTAAAATAAGCGATGAAACGGTCGCAAGAGCAATATTGGCACGCATTAGTTTTTTAATCGGTTCTTGTTGGGTGCGTAGCCATTTTTGTAAATATTTTTGGCGAAGTTTATCCATAGATTTTTATTCGTCCCGAATCGGGGAAGATCGATTGGTGCGTGAGCAAACCACGCACAATGATGAACCGATGTGCTAGTTCTTACTTAGCACACCTTAGGGTTTATTTTTGCGAATCCAGATAACGTTCGGCATCTAATGCCGCCATACAACCTGTACCGGCAGAAGTAATGGCTTGGCGATAGTTATGATCCATCACATCACCGGCGGCAAATACCCCTTCTACCGAAGTCGCCGTTGCATTGCCTTCAAGACCGGATTTCACCACAATATAGCCGTTGTTTAATTCAAGTTGACCTTGGAAGATTTCGGTGTTCGGTGAATGACCGATTGCCACAAATAAGCCATCAATATTGAGATCTTCTTTTGTACCGTCTTTGGTATTTTGTAAGCGTAAGCCGGTTACGCCCATATTGTCGCCCAATACTTCCTCTAAAGTGCGGTCGGTATGGAGCACGATTTTTCCTTCTTCCACTTTTTTATATAAGCGGTCGATTAAGATTTTTTCTGCACGGAAACTCTGACGGCGGTGGATTAAATGTACGCAACTTGAAATATTCGCCAAGTAGAGTGCTTCTTCCACAGCGGTATTGCCGCCCCCAATCACCGCAACAGGTTTATTACGGTAGAAAAAACCATCACAAGTGGCACAAGCAGAAACACCACGGCCTTTGTAATGTTCTTCAGAAGGCAGACCTAAATAGCGGGCTGATGCCCCTGTGGCAATGATTAAAGCATCGCAGGTGAAATGTTGCACATCACCATAGAGTTTAAATGGACGAGAGGATAAATCCACACGGTTGATATGATCGAATACAATTTCTGTATTGAACTTTTCGGCGTGTTGTAACATTCGTTGCATAAGACCTGAGCCTGTGGTTTCACCAAAATCCCCCGGCCAGTTTTCGATCTCATCCGTGGTGGTGAGCTGTCCGCCTTGCTGTAAACCGGTCACTAACACCGGGTTTAAATTGGCACGAGCAGCGTAAATTGCCGCAGTATAACCGGCAGGGCCGGAACCTAAAATTAACAGTTTGGCGTGTTTCACATCAGACATAAAGTATCCTTTCTTAACATATTGAAATACTGTGATTTTATAACGGGTACAGGCAATGTGTCCCGATAAGTCAACTTAAAATTAAGGGTTGGTAACGGCGATATAATACCCTATTTAATAGAGCAAAGAGTAAAGTAATCGGCGGAATTTATTGGTGAGTGGATCCGCATTCCCCATTGCACTTAGTATCGATAAAAACTGCTGTTTGACTTCACCATTTTGTGCATTTAAATCCACTTTTAAAATATCAAAAAGCAGACTGAGTGCCTCTTCATTTCTCCCCGCCTGATGTAATTGCACGGCAAGCTTAATGGCAATTTCAGGGGCAGGATTTTTCGCATAATCTGCGGTTAATTGTTGAATTTCCGGCGTGTCAGCCGCTTGAATGAATAATTCAATCTGGGCTTGTAACCCCTGCCAGCGACTATCCCGATCTTGCAGTGGAATTTGATTTAAAATGGCTTGTGCCGGCTCGGTTTTTTTCATCGCAATATAGGTTTCCGCATAGAGTAGGGCGATATCACTGTTTTTCTTATCGGAAAGTTCCCACGCCTCTTTTAATAGCGGTAATGCGGCATCATAATTTTCTACTTGTAAGAAATCTAAGGCTTGATGAAATTTAAGCTCTTCCTCTTTGGGCAAAATCACACTTAAACGTTGTAAAAGCGAGGAATGATCCAATGCACCGGGAAAGGCATCCAATGCTTGTGCTTCTTTGAACAAATAAGTGGTTGGTAAGGCTTGAATACGAAATTGTGCGGCAATCATTTGTTCTGTTTCGCAATTCACTTTCGCCAATATAAATTGCCCTTGATATTGCTCAGCAACCCGCTCCAATAATGTTAAAAAATCCACCGATTCTTTATGACTTGGTGCATAAAAGTTTACCACCAGCGGTTTTTCAAGAGATTGTTGAAGAATTTCGGTGAGATTTTGTTCATTGATCTCAATAACAAAAGAAAAATCAGCCATTGTGCATCCTTGTTCGGAAAAATAATGGCTGATTTTAACAAAGTGCGGTCAATTTTAGAAATGTTTTACAAATCGACCGCACTTTAAGATTAGAGAATGATGCTACCGATAAGGGCGATAACAAAGCCGACTAAGCCAATTAATGTTTCTTGAACCGTCCAAGTTTTAAACATCGTCTTGGTATCAATTTCTAAAAAGCGACTAACCAACCAAAATCCGCTGTCATTTACGTGTGCTAAGACCGTTGCGCCGGAGGCAATTGAGATAACGATGAAACAAAGATCAAATTGGCTAAGTCCGGTTGTTGCAGCGACAGTTGGGGCAATTAAAGCCGAAGTCGTTGTGATGGCAACGGTAGCGGATCCCTGGGCTACACGTAATGCTGTTGATATGACAAATGCTGCAACAATAATCGGCATTCCTGTATCAGATAACATAGAGGCTAATTGATCTCCGATACCGCTGGCTCGTAAAACACCACCAAACATCCCACCGGCACCGGTCACTAAAACGATAGCACAAATTGGACCAAGCGCATTATCACAGATTTTTTCGATTTGTTCGTAACTTCTTTGTTCTTTGAGTAACGCAATGGAGACAAGTAATGTAATTAATAATGCAATGGGTGTTTTTCCTAATAGACGCAAACTTTGTACTAATAGTGAAGAACCATCAACCACTTTCGCTACGGTAAGGGTATATAAGACGGTATCGAACATAATTAAGCATAATGGGAGCAATAGAATGAAAAGTACTTTTTTAAAACTCGGCGGGGTTAAAGTCGTTTCATTTATTGGTGTGACATTTAAAAATGATTTTGGTAGATCCAGATGAAATTTTTTCCCTAAATATGTGCCGTATAAATAAGCGGCAAAATACCATGTTGGAATCGCAATAATTACTGCAATAATAGTGAGTAAACCGATATTCGCACCGAGTAATTCACCGGAAGCGACCGGGCCTGGATGTGGTGGAAGGAAAGCATGAGTGACAGCAAAAGCACCTGCGGCAGGAAAGGCATATTTAAATAAGGAACCGCCAAATTGTTTTGCAACACTAAATATTATAGGAAGCATCACGACTAAGCCGGCATCAAAGAAGATTGGGAAACCGAACAAGAGAGAAGCGATACCTAAGGCAAAGGGCGCTCTTTTTTCTCCAAATTTATTGATGAGTGTATCCGCTAATACCTTTGCACCACCGGTTATTTCAAGTAGTCGCCCTATCATTGCACCGAGTCCGACTAATAATGCAACGGAAGCAAGAGTATTTCCAAAACCGCTGAGGAGGGTTGGTAATATTTTATCTACGGGAATGCCTGTTGCGATTGCGGTAAGTAAACTAACAATCGTTAAAGCAACGAATGCATGGACATGAAATTTAATAATTAATAGCAATAAAATTGCTATTGAGGCGATAAGGATGAAAATAAGCATAATGTGTTTACCTTATGTGATGTAATAACCTAAACAGCAGCAAGCATTCCGCCATCAACAAATAGCAAATGACCATTGACAAAATCAGATGCTTTTGACGAAAGAAATATCGCCGAGCCAATTAATTCTTCAGGGTTTCCCCAGCGTGCGGCCGGTGTTCTTTTACATAACCATTCTGTGAATTCTTTATTTTCGACCAAGGGTTTTGTCAATTCTGTTTGAAAATATCCCGGAGCAATACCATTGACTTGAATGTTATAACGAGCAAGCTCAACACACATACCTCTTGTCAGCATTTTTACCGCACCTTTTGAGGCGGCGTAGGGTGTAATAGTATCTCGCCCTAATTCACTTTGCATGGAACCTATATTAATAATTTTTCCTTTTTTGCGTTGTACCATATATCGAGCAACGGCTTGTGAAATAATAAAAACAGCTTTTTGATTAACTCGAATAATGTCATCAAAGTCTTGTTCGGGAAATTCACAAAACGGATGGCGACGCTGAATACCGGCATTATTAATTAATACATCGATAGGACCGATATTTTGTTCAATATAGTCAATGGCTGTATGAACTGCAGCCGTATTTGTCACATCAAAAGGAACAGGGTAAGCAATAAAGCCATTATCATTAAATTCTTTGGCTGTTTTTTCAACATTTTCTTGTGTTGTGCCATTAATGATAATTTTAGCCCCTTGTTCAGCTAGCCCTTTTGCCAGTAAATATCCAATGCCTCTTGTGGAACCCGTAATTAAAATATTTTTATCTTTTAGTGAAAATAAGTTTTCCATTATGATTTTCCTCTATGAGAATATTATTTGTACTTTTGAAATATCATTTTTATTTCCTGCTGTTTTTAATGCATCTTCGAAATTCTTAAATGAAAATGTAGCGGAGAGTAACGGTAGTGGATTGACTTTATTGCTTGCTAGCCAATTGACCGCTGTATTAAATTCTTCAACAAAACGGAATGAGCCTTTCCAGTTAATTTCCTTAGCAATCAATGTCATTAATGGGAAATTAGGTAGGTTGCCTCCCATACCAATCTGTACAATTGTACCTTTTGCTTTAGTCACTTCTAAACAACGTTCAATTGAAGAAGGGTGACCTGACGCTTCAAAAGCCACATCAAATTCACCTTTATGTTGTGCATACTCTGAAAAATCATCATTGGCGTGGAGGACTTTCGTTGCCCCCATCTCTAAGGCTAAATTTAAACAGCGCTGACTAATATCTGTACAAATAATGTCTTGTGCGCCTAATGCTTTGACTGAGGCGACAACCAAACAACCGATAGGCCCGACACCGGAAATAAATACACGTTTCCCTTTAAGATCGCCTCCTTGTTTTGCGGCATGAATCGCCACGGCAAGCGGTTCTGCAAAAACCATTATTTCATCATCAATATCCTCCGGATAAGGAATACATTGGGTATTATCAACAACTTTATATTGTGTAAATCCACCATCTACGTGAGGGTTATACATCGCACTACCGAAAAAACGCATGGTTTCGCATTGATTGATTTCCCCTGATAAACAATATTTACAGCTGTGACAGGGTTTACTCGGATTTATTGCCACTTTTTGATTTATGCGTAAATTTGGGGAGTTTGTTTTGATGATTCTACCAATCACTTCGTGTCCTAAAATCATAGGATGTTTTACGGCAAAATTTCCAACTTTTCCGTGTTGGTAATAATGCAAATCTGAGCCGCATATTCCTCCACGAGAGAGCCGGATAAGTGTCTGATATTGATCACCATCATCATATTGCACATCTTGTTCAATAATTCCGACATTTTCTGCACGTTTCACCACACAGGATAATGTTTTAATTTTCATATTTCTTCTCCTACACATAGATATGTTACCAGTAACATATCCACTTATCACAATTTGGTAAAGATGCTTTTTTCAGAAATGTGATCGACTTCAAAGAAATTGTGATTATTGCTTGTAAGTAGGCATAAAAAAGATAGAATTTCTGTGATGTCTGTCACAAAATTAAATGTTACCAGTAACAATTAATCAAAATTCTTATATGATTAAGAAAAACATTGATGAGGTATTGTTATGAGCAAAGGAAAAAGTTTTATCCTGATGGGGGTTTCAAGTACGGGAAAAACATCCGTTGGAACTGAAGTCGCACAGCGTTTAGGCATTAAACTAATTGATGGTGATGATCTTCATCCTCGTGCCAATATTATCAAAATGGGGAAAGGACAACCGTTAAATGATGAGGACAGGGCACCTTGGCTTGAGCGCATTCGTGATGCCGCCTTTAGTCTTGAACGTAAAAGCGAAGTGGGGATCATTGTTTGCTCGGCATTGAAAAAGCAATACCGTGATTTGATTCGACAGGGGAATGAGAATGTAAAATTCCTATTTTTGGCAGGTTCTTTTGATTTGGTGCTTGAGCGGATGAAACAACGCAAAGGGCATTATATGAAAACGGATATGTTAAAAAGCCAATTTGATACCCTTGAAGTACCGCAAGACGATGAGCCGGATGTCATTCATATTGATATTGACGGAAGCTTTGAAACCGTGGTAGAGCGTTGCATTCGTGTGTTAAAGCCGTTGCTTTGATGATAAAAGTGCGGTCATTTTTGACCGCATTTTTTACACACTTTCACCAAGATGGATTTTAAATCCAAGATCAATGGTTTTTTCTGTGAGGGGATCACCGTTTAATCGTGCTAATAATTCTTGAGCAGCGAGTTTTCCGATTTCCAAGCGAGGTGTAATCACTGTGCCAAGTTGAGGGGTAACGGAAAACCCAACATCATGTCCATGGAATCCCGCAATGGCGATTTGTGTCGGGACAGAAATGCCAAGTCGCTGACATTCAAAGAGTGCGCCAATCGCCAAGTCATCATTGGTGCAGAAAATACCATCAGTTGCCGGGCGTTTTTTTAGAATGTCACGAAGTTGCTTTCCGCCTAAGGTAAAGGAAGAGGGCTCTTCGGTGATTAAACTATAGGGCTCAAGCCCATATTTTTTCATAGCTTGTTCATAGCCTTGCATTTTCAGTTGGGTTCGTCTGTCCATTCGTGCGGTGAAATACACAATATTTTTGTATCCTCGTGTAATCATTGTTTCCACCATAGTTTGTGCTGCCGCAACATTATCAAAACCAATAACTTGCTGAATGCCGGGCTGTGTACTATCCATAATTTCAATCACGGGAATATTCGCGACTTCGATCATTTTAAGGGTGCGTAGGGAATGGTAATTTTCCGATAAAATCAGCCCGTCAACATGATAAGAAAGTAAACTTTCAATCCGTTCTTCTTCTTTTTTGACACTATATCCGTAATGCGCCAACATCGTTTGGTAACCGGCTTGATCGGTAATATATTCAATACCTTTTAAAATATCGGCAAAAACGTGATTGGTTAAAGAAGGCAATAATACGCCAATAGCTTTACTTTTTGCATTGGAGAGAATTTCCGGTGCACGGTTAGGAATATAACCAAATTGCTCAAGCGCCTGAGCAATACGAATTTGGGTTTCCTGGGCGACAGAATCGGGATTACGCAAATAGCGGCTGACCGTCATTTTGGTGATACCGAGGTGATTGGCGATATCCTGCAAGGTGGGACGTTTATGTTTCATTGACATTCAAGTTAAATCATACGTATTGGCAGTATAACAAAAACATTTGATTTTTTGACCGCACTTTTCGTTGAAAAAAGGTATAATTTGGCAATCAAATTGATAACAGGGGGTAGCGTATGGTGGATGACATTCGTTTAACACAATACAGCCATGGTGCGGGTTGAGGCTGTAAAATTTCGCCTAAGGTGTTAGGGACAATTTTACAAACACAGCTTGAAAATTTTGTCGATCCTCATTTGTTGGTGGGCAATGATACCGCAGATGATGCGGCAGTGTACGATTTAGGAAATGGAACGGCAATTGTCAGTACCACGGATTTTTTTATGCCGATTGTTGATGATCCTTTTGATTTTGGACGTATTGCAGCCACGAATGCAATTAGCGATATTTTTGCCATGGGAGGAAAGCCCATTATGGCGATTGCGATTTTAGGCTTTCCAATCAATAAATTACCGGCAGAGGTGGCACAAAAAATTGTGGACGGCGGACGATTTGCCTGTCATCAAGCAAGGATTTCTCTCGCCGGCGGTCATTCCATTGACGCACCGGAACCGATTTTTGGTTTGGCGGTCACCGGGGTGATAAATACTGAAAAAGTAAAACGAAATGCCTCAGCTAAGGTAGGGAGCAAACTCTATTTAACCAAACCTTTGGGCATTGGCGTGCTGACTACGGCGGAGAAAAAAGGCAAATTAAAACCCGAGCATCAAGGATTGGCAACGGCAGTAATGTGCCAATTAAATAAGATTGGCAGCCAATTTTCAGAAGTTGATGGGGTGAGCGCCATGACGGATGTGACAGGCTTTGGTTTACTTGGTCATTTACTTGAAATCTGTGAAGGATCAAATCTCAATGCTGAGCTGTATTTTGAGCAAATCCCAACCCTTGAGGGCGTATCGGGCTATATCTCGGAAGGTTGCGTGCCGGGAGGAACAACGCGCAATTACGACAGTTACGGACATAAAGTAGACATATTGACGGATTATCAAAAAGCCGTGTTATGTGATCCACAAACTTCAGGTGGTTTATTGGTGGCGGTTGAACCGAAAAGCGAGGCGGAACTCTTGTCGATTGCTCACGCTGCGGGCGTTAATGTTTATGAAATCGGCGTGCTGAAAGGAAGAGATGAAGAAAAGGACATTTTCATTGAAGTTCGTGAGTAAAAAAGCCTAGGAGAAAAATCAAGTATTATGTAGCAACCGCACTTTTACCTTGCACCAGCCGTGCATAAAACCATTAGTTAGAGGACGTTTGGTCTCGTTATCCAATACTGCCCTAAAAATATTTATTTATGTTATGAAGGAGATAAAATCGTGACAAACAAACAAACAAACAAACAAACAAACAAACAAACAAACAAACAAACAAACAAGACAGTAGCGGTTATTACTTCTACCATAGGGCGTGATGAATTGGTTCGTGCGATTGAAAGTGTAAAAGCGCAAACCTATCCGTGTCGTCATTATATTTTTGTTGATGGTGAGCAATTTTCGGAGAAAGTAAAAGGACTTGTTGAGCCTTATCAAGATCTTGTTATTACCTATCTTCCTATGAACACCGGGAAAAATGGTATGGTGAATAGTGCTATTAATGCGATAGCGCCATTTTTAGTTGAAGAAGAGATTATTTGCTATTTAGATGATGATAATTGGTATAAACCAAATCATGTTGAAGAACTTGTTAAAGTGTTAGATAAAGGGGCTGATTTTGCATATTCATTAAGGGATTTATATTCTTTAAATGGGGAATTTATTTGTTCAGATGATTGGGAATCCCTTGGTTATTGGAAACTTGATAAGCCTGTTGAAATAAATATTATTTATGCTGACAAAACGTACCCTTTGGTTTTTAATTTTAATCACCAAGAATGTCATATTGATACGAATACTTATGCATTTCCCCGAACTTTAGCGATAGAACTTTCACGGAGTTGGTATTCGGGTATATACAATGACCGACACATTTATAAAAAATTACAAGAGTTAGGTAAAGTTGGCGTAGGATCTGCAAAATATACAGTAAATTACAGTGCTGATTTAGTGAAAACGATAAACATACAAGGCGATGAGGAATTAGCGTCTTTATTAGATCTGCCTGGTGTGAGAGAAGCCTTGATTAAAAGAGTATGTGAAGTCAATATTCAGAATCACGGAAATCGGAAACCTTGGGCTGAGGAACGTTAGTGTTGTTCATTTGAGAAAAATGCCACGATGGGTGAAGAAACGCTCGTGGCATTTTATTTTTGGGGCTGTATTCGGAAACAAGTCAAACCTAACTGTCTTGTCTATGCCGATACTTATTGCAGTAATGATGTGTTTGATGTGAGTGAATTTTGCCATTTTCCTATTCATCACAGCACGCATTTTGTCGAGAATCATCACCACATTAACGGAATTGAGAATGTTTGGAACCAAGCAAAACGCCATTTACGCAATTTACCGGTATTCCTAAAGCCCACTTTGAGCTGTATTTGAAGGAATGCAAATGGCGTTTTAATCACAGTAACATAAAATCTCAAATTTCTATTTTAAAATAATTAGTTCGTTAGAGAGAGTTTAGTCTGGTTATCCAGTACAGCCCCTAAGTTTTTGTAAAATTAAATGTCCCATCATTTCAATATGAGTCTGTTCGGCATTCAGTGCAGGAATATATTGATAAGTTTCTCCACCGTTATGGAGAAAATTCTCACGGTTTTCTTCATCAATTTCTTCAATAGTTTCCAAACAATCCACCGAAAAACCGGGGCAAACCACAGCGATTTTACGGATACCTTGTTCACTTGCAGAAATTAAAAATTCATCGGTGTAAGGTTGCAACCATTCCTCACGCCCAAAGCGGGATTGAAAGGTCATTCCCCATTGATTTTCGGTTAAACCGAGCTTATCGACAACGGCAATGGTGGTTTCTTTGCAATGTTGGCGATAATAATCCCCTTGGTTTTCATAGCGCAATGGAATACCGTGATAAGAGAAAAGTAAAAACTCATCGGGTTTTAACCGCACTTTGATAGATTGTGCGAGGGCATCAATATAGTGTTTATCCAAATGATAGGAATGGATAAATTCAAAAGGCGGGATATTTCGAGTGTGTTTCAGGGCATTGGCAAAAGCATCAAACAATGCACCGGTTGTGGTGCTGGAATATTGTGGGTAAAGGGGGAAGACGATGATTTTATCCACCTGATTTTCCACGAGTGCGTCCACTGCACTTTGCATTGAAGGATTGCCGTATGTCATCGCAATTTCAACCTGCGCATTAATATTTTTAGCAGATAAATAGGCTTGTAAAGCTTTTTGTTGTTGTATGGTGATGGCAAGTAATGGCGAGCCTTGTTCTGTCCAAATTGCCTGATAATTTTTAGCCACCCGTTTAGAACGAGGAGGAAGAATGAGAAATTTAAGTAAAGGCCACCATTTCCAGCGGGGCACATCAACAACACGAGGATCGGTTAAAAAAGACCATAAATAACGAGAAACGGCGGTGGGAGTTGGGGCATCCGGGGTGCCTAAATTGGCTAAAATAACCCCAATTTTTTTTGTCATTGTCATAAATCGATAATAGAAAGTGTTAATCGTGAAACGCAGCAAAGTTTATCTTGCTCATTGCGGATGTCAATTTGCCAAACATGGGTATTTCGACTTAAATTAATAGGTGTCGCCTTCGCCGTCACTTTTCCTTCTCTTACCGGGCGAAGATGATTGGCATTAATATCTAACCCTACCACGGCTTTTCCTTCTTCAACACAAAGAGAGCCGGCAAGAGAACCCACTGTTTCCGCCAATGCCACAGAAACCCCACCATGTAATAACCCGAAAGGCTGTGTAGTGCGATGATCCACCGGCATCGTGGCTTCTAACCAATCTTCACCAAAAGCAGAAATTTCAATGCCAAGATGACCCACAGCACAGTTTTTACCCATTTCATTGAGTTGTGGGAGGGTAAAGTTTTTTTTCCAAATCATCATTTTTTCTTCCATATCGTTCTTCTTTCTTTGAGTTTGTTTGGATTTTGCATTTTCCCCTTTCCGCCCTTCGGGCACCTTCCCCCGCAAGCAGGGGAAGGCAAGGTTAATTTTTTAATAGTTATCCATTTCTTACTCTAACGCTTCAATCAGTGCTTGAAGTGGATGTTATCAGATTGTACCTTCTTTGCTCCATCCGTTTACGGGGGGAGCTGCCGAAGGCTGAGGGGGGATAATTGTTCAATTTCAATATAAATTTCTTCAAGAACATTATCTATTTTTGTCAAAACTTCATCATTCCAAAAACGAATGACTTTATAGCCTTGGCTATTTAAATATTTTGTTCGCTCTAAATCATATCGTGCTTGTTCGATATGTTGAATACCATCTAATTCAATAATAAGTTTTAATTTTCGGCAACAAAAATCAACAATATAGTTGCCAATGATCACTTGTCGATTAAATCGTATTCCACAAAAATTTTTGTTGCGCAAATGATACCAAAGTGCATATTCGGCATCTGTCATATTTCTGCGTAATTCTGTGGCATATTGTACTAATTGTTTGTTTGGATTTCGCATTTTCCCCCTTCCGCCCTTCGGGCACCTTCCCCCGCAAGCAGGGGAAGGCAAGGTCAATTTTTTAATAGTTATCCATTTCTTACTCTAACGCTTCAATCAGTATTTGAAGAGAATGTTTTCGCATTTTTTGTTTATAACGCTTTATAATTCTATGACATAGAGTACTTGTTGCTTGTTTGGATTTCGCATTTTCCCCCTTCCGCCCTTTGGGTACCTTCCCCCGCAAGCAGGGGAAGGCAAGGTTAATTTTTTCTCACTCTAACACTTCAAGCAATGCTTGTACGGGATGTTTTAGCACCCTTTGTTCATAACGCTTTACTTGGCTGCGGCATGAATAACCGGTGGCTAAACAAAAGTGTGGATCTTTTCCGTGAAGTTTTTTGCCCCATGAAATAGCGTAAATGTCACGGCTCATGGTTTGGTTTTGTACTTCGTGACCAAATACGCCCGCCATACCACAACAGCCCACTTTTTCAACGGTTAATTGTTGTCCGAATTTTGCAAAAATCTGTTGCCATTCTTTTGGACTGTTTGGCATAAAGGTGGATTCCGTACAATGGGGAAAGAAATGCCAATCAAAAGTGCGGTCAGTTTTTGGTATGTTTTCTAATGTGCCTAAATCAATCTGGTTTTTGAGCCACTCGTGAGCGGTCAGAACATGGAAATCGCCCCGTTGTGCTTGTAATACCTCTTTATATTCATCACGGTAGGAAAGCACAATAGCGGGATCGACCCCCACCAACGGCACACCCAATTGGGCAACCCGATTAAGCAATTCCGCTTGGTTTTTTGCGGTTTTCGCAAAACGTTTCAAGAACCCTTTCACATGCATGGCTTTGCCATTGGGTTTGAAAGGAAGAAGAATTGGGTTAAAGCCCAGTTTTTGTGCGAGTGCTACGAAATCCCGTACCACTTTTGCATCGTAATAAGAGGTATAAGGATCTTGGACGATCAATAACATTTTCGCTTTTTCCACGGCGTTTAACTGTTCTAAGGCTTCCAACGGTTTGCCCTGATAGCCGACTTCCACAAGTTGTTGTTGTAAATTTGGGGTGGAAAGGAGCGGTAAATCTGTCATGCCAATGGTTTTTTCTACTAGCTTTTGGGTGGTTTTTAACCGAGTAAAATAATTAAAAAATTTGGCTTGTTTCGCCATATAAGGGGCGGCAAGTTCTAAATTCGCCACAATATGATCTTTTACCGGACGCAAATAACGGCGGTGGTAAAAATGGAAAAATTTTGCACGGAAACTTGGCACATCAATTTTGATCGGACACTGACTGGCACAGGCTTTGCAGGCAAGGCAGGTTTCCATTGCGGCTTTGACTTCGTGGGAAAAATCATATTCTCCCCGCCATTTTTGCAGGCTATGACGGATTTTGGCGACAAGTGCGGTCAATTTTACGTCATTTTTTTGAAAATCAAGTTGTTCCGGCGAGATGTTTTCATTGGCTAATAAACGCAACCATTCCCGCACCATCGCAGCCCGCCCTTTCGGGGAAAACACACGGTTTTTACTCACCTTCATTGATGGACACATAATGCTGTGTTCATCAAAATTAAAACAAAGCCCATTGCCGTTGCAATGCATTGCACCTTTAAATTCATCCCGTATTTGAACCGGAATTTGGCGATCATAGTCAGCCCGCATTGGCGATAAAATGGAATAGAGTTCATCTTCAGAACCTAACGGCGTGCAGATTTTCCCCGGGTTTAGGCGATTGTGAGGATCAAATAAGAATTTGATGTAACGGAGTTCATTCCATAATTCCGGTGTGAAGAATTTTTCGCCGTAATGAGAACGCACGCCTTTGCCATGCTCCCCCCACAGTAAACCACCGTATTTCACTGTCAGCTCTGCCACTTCATCGGAAATCTGTTGGAAAAGTTTAACTTGTTCTTTATCGCATAAATCCAACGCAGGGCGAACATGTAGCACACCGGCATCCACATGACCGAACATACCATATTGTAAATGGTGACGATCTAATAACGCTCGAAATTCGCTGATGTAATCGGCAAGATGTTCTGGTGGCACGCAGGTATCTTCCACAAAAGGAAGGGGTTTGGCCGGTCCTTTGGCATTGCCGAGTAACCCAACGGCTTTTTTACGCATGGCATAAATGCGTTCGATAGAAGGAAGATCATGGCAGATTTGATAGCCAATAATCTGATCCTGCTGTTGGGCGATTTTTTCATCTAATGCTTGACAAAGTGCGGTCACTTGGCGATGGATTTTTTCTTGATGATGGCCGGCATATTCCACAATATTTAAACCCAAAATCGGGTTGTTTTCTTCCTCTGTTAGCAGGTCGCTAACCGAATGCCAGATAATATCTTGTTTGGCGAGGTCTAAAACCTTGGAATCAATGGTTTCCACTGAAAGGGCGTTGGTTTTCACCATAAAAGGGGCATTGCGTAGTGCCGCATCAAAAGAACGATACTTTATATTAATGAGGGTGCGGTATCGCGGAATAGGTAAGAGATTGAGCTTGGCTTCGCAAATAAAGGCTAGGGAGCCTTCAGAACCGGTGAGCAAACGAGTGAGATTAAATTCACTTTCATCTTCATTGAACACATTTTTTAAATCATAACCGGTTAAAAAACGATTGAGTTGCGGTAAATCGTTAATGATATTTTCACATTTTTCTTTGCAACGTTGTGCAATGGTTTGATGCAGGGTTTTAGCGGTTTCAGTCAATCTAAGGGAATCAATATTATCAAAAATAGCCTGAGAATTGACCGCACTTGTATCCAAAACTTCGCCATTCATAAGAACTGTGCGCAATGCCAACACGTGATTTGAGGTTTTACCGTATTGGAGCGAGCCTTGTCCAGAGGCATCGGTGTTAATCATTCCGCCTAACGTGGCACGATTGCTGGTGGAAAGCTCCGGGGCAAAGAATAAACCATAGGGTTTTAAAAATTGATTGAGTTGATCTTTCACGACACCCGCTTGCACACGCACCCAGCGCTCTTCAATGTTCAGTTCTAAAATGGCTGTCATATGGCGGGACATATCTACAATAATATTGTGATTAAGAGATTGTCCGTTCGTTCCTGTCCCCCCCCCACGAGGTGTGAAAGTGAGGGTTTGATAGGCTGACTGATTAGCTAGTTTAGTGAGCCTTACAACATCTGCCACGGTTTTCGGGAATAAAATCGCATGAGGTAGTTGCTGATAGACACTATTATCAGTCGCAAGGCTTAAGCGATCAGCATAATTGGTGGCGATATCACCTTCGAAATGTTGTTTTTGAAGCTCGGTGAGATAGCATTGAACAATTTCATCAACTTGCGGTACTCGAGAAAGGCGGGGTAACATAGTTTCACTCAAAAAATAATACAAAAAAAGAACGGAGAAATGATATATGATACAGGCGAGAATGTCGATTTTTAAGGTACGAAATTCAGTGGAATACGCTTTATCTCATTGAAATGAAAATAATTATTAACAATTGGTGAATGGTCGTTCATTTTTAGACTTATTTGTGTATAAAATAGACAATAATTATAAAAATAATTTGATCTTTGGTTTTTTTGTAGGATAATAGCGCCACTTTTGAACGTTCCTTTGGCGACACAAAGGAATTGAATTTGTCAAAAGTTGGTAACGATAGGGCAAATTCAAAACCCTAGTTAAGCAATGCTTGGAAACTGTTTTGACTAGAAAGTTCAAAAATTTTCAAGTAAGGAAACTTTTATTATTAACGATGACTAAATAGAGGACATCAAAATGAAAAAAACTGCAATCGCATTAGTAGTCGCTGGTTTTGCAGCTGCTTCTGTAGCTCAAGCGGCTCCACAAGAAAATACTTTCTACGTCGGTGCTAAAGCGGGTTGGGCATCTTTCCATGATGGTTTAAAACAATTTGACTCTAAATATGGAAATGATTTCGGTGTTAACCGCAACTCTGTGACCTACGGTGTATTTGGTGGTTACCAAATCTTAAACCGTGACAACTTAGGTTTAGCTGTTGAATTAGGTTACGATGATTTTGGTCGTGCTAAATTCTCTAAAGGTGACAAAGTGATGTCAAAACACACTAACCACGGTGCACACTTAAGCTTGAAAGGTAGCTATGAAGTGTTAGAGGGCTTAGATGTTTATGGTCGTGCCGGTGCTGCTTTAGTACGTTCTGACTACAAAAATGCTAAAGGTATCGCTGCAGCCGACAGTGCTTGGGATGGTGTTCGCGCTCACAGCTTAAAAGTATCTCCTGTATTTGCAGCGGGTGTTGAGTATGCATTACCTTCATTACCTGAGTTAGCATTACGTGTTGAATATCAATGGTTAACTTCTGTTGGTAAAGATAACAAAATCGCAGAAGGTGAAGACTATACTCCGTGGATTGGTTCTGTAACTGCAGGTTTATCTTACCGTTTTGGTCAAGGTGCTCCGGTTGTTGCACCTGAAGTAGTAAGTAAAACTTTCAACTTAAACTCTGATGTGACTTTCGCTTTCGCTAAAGCAAACTTAAAACCTGAAGCAAAAGCAACTTTAGATGGTATCTACGGTGAAATTGCACAAGTAAACAGCGCTAAAGTAGCAGTTGCCGGTTACACAGACCGTATCGGTAAAGATGCAGCAAACTTAAAATTATCACAACGTCGTGCAGATTCTGTGGCGAACTACTTAGTATCTAAAGGTGTTGCCGCACAAGATATCACTGCAACCGGTTACGGTGAAGCAAACCCAGTTACTGGTGCAACCTGTGATGCGGTTAAAGGTCGTAAAGCGCTTATCGCTTGTTTAGCACCGGATCGTCGTGTTGAAATCGCAGTTAACGGTACTAAATAATTTCATTTAGTTATCCATTAGCGGATTAAACGGAAAGACCTAAGCCTCGGTTTAGGTCTTTTCTTTTATCTAAATAGAGAAAGGCTCTCTCATTTTTTAATTAAGTAGGAACATTATTATGAAAAAATGGCTTGTAATTATCCTTGTTGCTGTTGTTGCGGGGTTTACTTTAATGTCGAGTTATAACGGATTGGTTAAAGCGGAAGAAGAAATTGATTCAGTATGGGCAAATGTGGAATCTTCTTATCAACGCCGTGCCGATCTTATTCCTAATTTAGTGAATACAGTGAAAGGTCAGGCAAATTTTGAACAACAAACCTTAACCAATGTAATCGAAGCGCGTGCAAAAGCGACACAAACGAGAATTGATCCTGCCAATATGACAGAAGAACAACTTGCACAATTTCAACAGGATCAAAACCAAGTAGGATCCGCATTATCCAGATTGCTTGTTACCGTTGAACAATATCCTCAATTAAAAGCGCATGAAGGCTTTATGAATTTACAAGCACAATTAGAGGGAACTGAAAACCGTATCAATGTTGCTCGTAATAAGTTTAATGATGCGGCTCGTATTTATAACCAAAAGGTGCGCCAATTCCCGACAAAATTTGCCGCATTAATCTTTGGGTTTAAAGAAAAACCTTATTTTAAATCGGCCTCCGGCGCTGAAAATGCCCCGACTGTGAATTTTAATTAAGGTTGCTATGATGAGATTCTTTTCAAGAATTCCGGTGGATAAAAAACAAATAGAGGCGGCGATTAGCCGCCTTGAAAATGAAAGTTCGGCAGAGTTGCGTGTTTATATTGAACGAAAACTGCCTAAATCTTCTGCAGGGATGTCTGCCATAGAACGCGCTTTACAGGTGTTTAACGAACTTGAAATGGATAAAACTTCTGCACAAAACGCAGTGTTGATTTATGTGGGATATAAAGATCACCTTTGTGCAATCATTGGCGATAAAGGGATTCATCAATTTGTTGATGAGGCTTATTGGCAGAGGCAATGTGATCTTATGATCGAACAATTCAAAGAAAAAGCCTATACAAAAGGGATTGTAGAGGCTATTGAGCGAATTACTGATACGTTGAAAATCCATTTTCCGATTCAACCGAATGATAAAAATGAATTACCTAATGAGGTGATCATTCATGGCTAAACTGTTGCAACACTTGAAAAGTGCGGTTGTTTTTGGGCTTATTTTTTGGGGATCGTTGGTTTTTGCTGCACAGTTCCCTGCAACACCCAATCCTTTTCGTTATGTGAATGATTACACTAATACGCTCTCGCCACAACAGCAGCAAGTGCTTGAAAATAAATTAGTGGACTATGGCAAGGCGACCAGTTCACAAATCGCTGTTGTTATCATTCCTACTACGGCTGAATATGAGATTGCAGATTACACCTTTGCTTTAGGCGATAAATGGGGAATTGGGCGTAAGCAATTGAATAATGGCGTATTAATGCTGATTGCCAAAAAAGATCGTAAGGTATTTATTGCTACCGGGCAGGGATTAGAAGGCGTATTACCCGATGCTTTTTTATCCCAGGTTATCCGTCATACCATTTTACCGCAATTTAAACAGGGTCAGTATGCACAAGGGATTAACGATGGGTTAAATGATATTATTGCTGCAAGCCAAGGGGAATATGGTGCTTATCAAACGGAAGAAAGTGAATTTGACCAATATATTCCTTTCCTTATGGCGTTGGTATTTATCGCCTTTGTCGTGTTTGGTGAATATCAATTCCACAAAGATGAAATTTACATTAGCCCAAATCAGCGTGATCAATTAAATCGCATTGTGCGTCAATCGACATTATCCCGTCGTCGTAGAGGCGGCTCCGGTTTTGGTGGAGGATTTGGTGGTAGCTCATCGGGTGGCGGTTTTGGCGGTGGCGGATTTGGTGGCGGTGGTGCCGGCGGGAGCTGGTAAATCCGACATAATAACTCAGCTTCTCATTGGTGATACTGAGAACTTATGCTAGAATGCGCCTTTCTATTGTTATGGGGAACATTATGGAAACCTTAGATAAAATCAAAAAACAAATTAGCGAGAACCCAATTTTAATTTATATGAAAGGTTCACCTAAGCTGCCTTCTTGTGGTTTTTCTGCGCGTGCTGCAGAGGCATTAATCAACTGTAAAGTGCCTTTTGGTTATGTGGATATCCTCCAACATCCGGATATCCGTGCTGAATTACCGGCTTACGCAAATTGGCCGACTTTCCCACAATTATGGGTTGAAGGAGAACTCATTGGAGGATGCGATATTATGTTAGAAATGTATCAATCCGGTGAGTTACAAACCTTATTAACTGAAGTTGCCGCAAAACATAAAGCTTAATTCTATTGTTGAAACCCGCTTGTGCGGGTTTTATTTTGCCTAAATTTTGTGATCAGGTTAGCATTTTTCTTTTAAAATGCTTGTATATCGTAACAAGTTTATATAGACTCTTGCCCATTAGTCGGGGTGCCTATCATTGGCTGAGAGAGACCCGTGAACCTGAAACAGATAATGCTGGCGTAGGAAACTAATTCTTTTCATTAGACTGTTTCGCATTTTTATAAGGACAGCATAATGAAAAAAACACTCTTCATTTCAACCGCACTTTTTTTTGCTTCAAACGTTTTTGCTCAAACCACACAACCCCTAACCGTTTACACTTACGACACTTTTAGTGCCGATTGGAGTGCCGGTCCAAAGGTAAAAGCAGGTTTTGAAAAACAATTTCCTCAATGCCAATTAAATTATGTGGCTTTTGATAATAGTGGTACATTATTTAATCGTGTTCGTTTGGATGGAAAAAAAATTAAAGCGGATATCGTATTAGGGTTAGATAATTACCAAATAGATGAAGCCAAGAAATTAGCCATTTTTGAACCGAACCAAGTAGATCTTAATAAATTGGATTTACCGCTCAAATGGGATGATCGCACGTTCTTGCCTTTTGATTTTGCAAAATACGCCTTCATTTATGATAAAAATAAATTATCCCATCCACCGAAAAGCCTAAAAGAATTAGTCGAACGTAAAGATTTGAAGGTGTTGTATCAAGATCCGCGAACCAGCAGTATTGGTCGTGGTTTATTACTTTGGGTAAACACACTCTATCCGCAAGCAGAAGCACAAAATGTATGGAAAACCTTGTCAGAACACACGGTCACGATTACAAAAGGATGGACTGAAGCCTACGGTGCATTTTTAAAAGGTGAAGGAGATCTTGTACTCAGTACCAATACTTCACCAATTTATCATCTTCTTTCCGAACAAAAAGACAACTATATGGCAACGGATTTTTCGGAAGGTGGCATATTGCTAGTGGAAGTAGCGGCTAAAGTGGCAAATCGTCATAATGCCTGTGCCGATTTTTTCTTAGATTATTTAGTTTCACCCGAAGCGCAAGCGAACATTGCAAAACATAACGTGATGTTACCCGTCATTGATAGCCCTATCGAAAGCCATATTGACGCACTAAAAAAACATACCCAAAATTCGTTGATACTGGATACCTCAAAGATTACCGGTGAACAATTAAAAATTTGGATCAATCAATGGCAAAAAGCACTGTCTAAATAGTGATTGAAATGATGTCACGCTTTTCTCATCCGCATTTTCGCCCTCGTCATTATTTAGGGGGGAGTGCGGTCATTTTTTTTATCGTTTTGCTTTATAGCACCTCGCTTTACGAAATTTTTTCAGTAGGAGGTGATTACTCGTGGGAAGATTTCAAACAAGATGACTATGTACACCAAGTTATCACCTTTAGTTTCGGGCAAGCTTTTTTGTCCGCATTTCTTTCTCTATTCATTGGTGTGTTATTCGGGCGTGCTTTTTTTTATCAATCTTTTCCAGGGAAATCGGTTATTCAACGTTTATTTTCCCTGACGTTTGTGCTGCCCTCACTGCTTGTGATTTTTGGTTTGTTGGGTATTTATGGCACAGCAGGCTGGTTTAGCCGTTTCATTTATTGGCTGGGAATAGATTGGAAACCGACCATTTACGGTTTAACCGGTATACTTATCGCACATCTTTTTTTTAATATTCCTCTTGCCGCCAGAATGGCACAGCAAGCCTTGCAAAGTATTCCCTCAGAACAACACCGCCTTGCGGCACAATTAAATCTTCGAGGTTGGCAATTTTTTCGCTTAATTGAATTCCCTTATTTAAAAAGCCAGCTTTTGCCGGCTTTTGTTTTGGTTTTTATGTTGTGTTTCACTAGTTTCGCTATTGTGCTTTCGCTTGGGGGAGGACCACAAAATAGCACCTTAGAAGTCGCTATTTACCAAGCGATTTTCTTTGAGTTTGATTTACCAAAAGCCGCCTTATTTGCATTGATTCAATTTATCTGCTGTTTTGTACTATTCGGCATATCGCAATTTTTTTCCACCCCACCGGAAACCGTTGTTTCTCAACGCTATATTTGGGTTAACCGACCCTCAAGTGCGGTCAAAATTTTACATATTTTTATTTTAGTTTCCGTGTGTTTATTCATTTTGATGCCGTTGATCAATATTATTGTGGAAGGGATAAGTGCACCACAATGGTTGACTTTCTGGCAAGATCCGCAATTATGGAAAGCATTAATTTATTCCCTTTCAATTGCACCGACCTCAGGTGTATTATCCATCGTCTTTTCTTTTTTCTTACTTTTACTTTCCCGACAATTGCAATGGCTTCATTTCCCCCTGCTCGCAACACTTATTCAAAGTGGTGGAATGATGATATTAGCCATCCCGACTTTAATTTTAACCGTAGGGTTATTTCTAACTTTACAAAATATGAATTTTACCCCGGCACATTTATTTGTGATTGTCGTGCTGTGCAATGCTTTAGCGGCTATGCCTTTTGTTATTCGCATTTTAAATCCCCCAATGGTACAAACCATGCAGTATTATGAAAAGCTTTGTTTATCCCTTGGTCTTAAAGGTTGGCAACGTTTTAAACTCATCGAATATCCGTTACTCAAAGTGCCATTAAAATATGCGTTTGCTTTAGCAACCACTTTTTCTTTAGGCGATTTTACGGCTATTGCATTGTTTGGTAATCCTGATTTTACTTCTTTACCGCATTTACTCTATCAACAAATTGGGCAATATCGGAGTCAAGAAGCCGCGATTACCGCATTCATTCTCCTCAGTTTATGTATCGGATTTTTCTTGTTTATTGAACGCAATAAGGTGAATTATGATTAAATTAAAACAAGTTATCTTTAATTATCAATCTATGCCAATGATGTTTGATTTACACATTCAAGCACAAGAAAAAATTGCGATTATTGGTGAAAGTGGCGCAGGCAAAAGCACTCTATTGAATCTTATTGCTGGATTTGATTATGCCAATAGCGGGGCAATTTGGCTCAATGGTGAAAACCATACGCATACTGCCCCTTACGAACGCCCCGTTTCAATGCTATTTCAAGAAAATAATTTATTTACCCATTTGACGGTGGCAGAAAATATCGCACTAGGCTTAAAACCGAATTTATCGTTATCTGTTGAAGAAAAAATTCGAGTGGAACAGGTGGCAAGTGCGGTGAATTTACAGGATTTTTTAAGGCGAAAATCCACCGCACTTTCAGGCGGGCAAAAACAGCGGGTGGCATTGGCTCGTTGTTTATTACGTGATAAACCGATTTTATTATTAGATGAACCTTTCTCTGCACTTGATCCGCAATTACGTATGGAGATGTTAAAGTTGATTGACCAGTTATGCGATGAAAAAATGCTAACTTTACTCCTCGTTACACATCAGCCGAAAGAATTAGAAGGGCATATTGATCGTATTATCCCTATTCATCAAGGAAAAAATTTATAGGAAAAAGAATGACCAACATCCAATCCGTTCAATTAAATAGTATAACCCCACATCCTTCCATTGAATATTGGTCGGTTTGCAAAGTCGAGGCATTATTTGAAATGCCATTTTTAGAATTAATTTACCGTGCCGCCCAAGTTCATCGTGAGCACTTTAATCCGCAAGTCATTCAACTTTCGACCTTAATGTCGATTAAAACCGGTGGTTGCCCAGAGGATTGTGGCTACTGTCCACAATCAGCCCGTTATCAAACCGGTGTGCAAAATCAGCAATTATTAGAGATTGAGGAAATTGTTGAAAAAGCGAAAATTGCAAAATCCCGTGGTGCGGCTCGTTTTTGTATGGGGGCCGCATGGCGGGGTCCGAAGCCAAAAGATATGGAAAAAGTGACGGCTATCATTAAAGCGGTGAAAGCATTGGGGCTGGAAACTTGCGGTACTTTTGGGCTATTGCAAGAGGGCATGGCAGAAGCGCTTAAAGAAGCGGGATTGGATTATTACAACCATAATCTTGATACGGCTCCGGAACATTATCAACAGGTTATCGGAACACGCCGATTTGATGATCGCCTAAGCACTTTAGGAAAAGTACGAAAGGCAGGGTTAAAAGTGTGTTGTGGTGGCATTGTTGGTATGAATGAAACACGCAAAGAACGTGCGGGATTAATTGCAAGCCTTGCAAATTTAGACCCTCAACCTGAATCGGTACCGATAAATCAATTGGTGAAAGTAGAGGGAACGCCGCTTGAAAATGCTGTTGAGCTGGATTGGACGGAGTTTGTGCGAACGATTGCCGTTGCACGCATTACTATGCCAAAAAGTTATGTGCGTTTATCTGCCGGTCGCCAAGGAATGGCAGAAGAAATGCAAGCCATGTGCTTTATGGCGGGGGCAAATTCCATTTTTTACGGTGATAAATTACTGGTAACCGATAACCCTGAAGAAGATGGCGATCAGCGTCTTATGGCAAAACTGGATCTTGAGCCGGAAACAGAAGACAACCGTTGGGCGTTGGAAAAATAAAGCGAACAAAAAACAACGTTGTGCAACTGTTGAGTAATACCGATTTATAACTAAAGTGCGGTCAAAATTAACCGCACTTTTGAGTGATGATAACACTAAAAGTCTTTTTAGAGTTTGCTACAAATATCCCGATTAATTTTCACAAATTCATCCCATTCATAAAGATGAGATAAATATGTTTTGTAATAATCTTCTACGCGACAGACAAGCGGTCTATTTGCGTAAATATTACACAAATTTGTTTCAAGATTGAAATATTGGCAAATGCCGTCTCCCCGATCTAAAAAAGCGGTTTTCTCGCTTAAATTTACTCGCTGACAACATTTGCCACACGCCGTACAAGGAAAAGACATCACCAATCAATAGACTTCTTATCCGGATTTTTCACATCTTCCAGCATTTGTCTGGCTTGGGTCAAAGGTGATTTCTCTGCGATATGAAGAATCCCTCCTAAAGACATATTGATTATCTGTAAATCTCCTGTTTCAAGTCCTTTATCCAAAGCTTTAAACATTTCATTGAGTATCGTTCGGCGTTCACTAAAGGTTTCTTTTAAATATAATTCCAGAATATCTTTTTGAGCCTTAATACGTGCCAAATTTACATCTCTATCGGAACGAATCTCTTCTCGGTTTGTCCTCTCTCGTTGTTTAACATTTTGACATTGTTTGTAACAATCTAATAATTGCTGATACGCATTTTTTGTATCCAATGTATTACTTGCAATTTTTAATGCGGAGGGGAGGAGTGCTGTAGGTATCATTTTTTATCTCCATAAGTTAAAAAGCCTGTTGAAGAAACCGCTTTGTTAATTCTTTCAGATAGATCTGAAACAGGATTATCATCAGTTGTTAAAATTGGGGTATCCAATAGCATTTTTAACGCTTTTCCTAATGCGAGCATTTTTTCAATTTTAGCTTCACTTTCATAAACAGATGTGACTTTTGCCTCTTCAAAACGTTGAACCATATTTAAGATGATATTTTCCATTTCTTTGGCGTTAGTTCTCACTCCTTTTAGATAAACTAATGAGGTGTCAATTTCTGCAACCGCTTTATCCACTTTAGCTTCATAGTTATAGGCTTTTGTAACCTGTTCCTCGGCTTTACTTGCCATTATAAAGCCACCAATGGCGAGTGCCGGACCCAATACCGCCCCTCCTAAAACTGCCACTCCGCCAGCCATACCTAATCCGCCTGCGGCTAATGAACCTCCGCCTAAATAAGCTAACGTTGCACTTTTTGCTGCTGCCCCCGATAACGCCGAAATAGCTGTACCTGTTGAGGCAGTGCCGACAATCCCCACTGTTCCATAGGCGGCCAACCCTGTTAGTGCTCCACCAACCGCAGATGAGCCTATTGTTTTATCCAATTCAAGTGCGACAGAAACCATTTTTTCCATTTCTTTTAAGGTAATAGGGTTAATCATTTGATCAAACCCTTGTAATTTTGCTGTCGAATTCCCTTTTAATTTTTTACAAAAATCGACTAAAAATTTAAATTGATGATGAAATACATCAACTTTTGCTTTACCTAATGCTTCTAAAGCGGCATTCGTATTTTTACGAGCTAAGTCTAAATTACCGATTGCTTCTTCGTGCTTTCGTTGAGCTCGTTTACCGATTCTCTCTGCTCGATCAAAATCTTCTTTGGCATCTAAGCCTTTTTTGACACCTAATGCGCCTGCTGCTACCGCAACTGCACCAATAATGAACGGAATAGCCATAATAAAACCCTCATATTAATTTAATGAATCATCCCTAACTAAAAATTAGAGTCTAATAATTTTTATTCAAATTAGATTGAATAAAGATGGATAATTAAAGTCTATCAGTCTGATTTTATTAGAAAAATAACTATAAGAATAAACGATTAAAGAATGTCAACTTTAAAGTGAGTAAAAAGTTAAATATTCTTTTTTGATGTTTAGAATAAATTAAATCTAGAAGAAAGGTTCTGTAAGATATGATAAAAAATAGATTTTTTAGAAAAGAAAGATAATTATTGATTGATTGATTGATTGATTGATTGATTGATTGATTGATTGATTGATTGATTGATTGATTGATTGCATAAGTGATTTTACTAAAAAGAAAATTATAGGGGAGATTTTACTCAGATTTCCTATAACAGGCAAGATAATACCGGAAATAAAAGTGCGGTTGATTTTAACCGCACTTTGAATGAGGCAAGATTTCTTGCCTATTTTAAATGGCGCTCTTGATGACCTGTGTAGATTTGTCTTGGACGGACAATTTTTAGGTGTTCTTCGTTCATTTCTTTCCAGTTAGCAATCCAACCGACTGTTCTGCCTAGGGCAAAGATGACGGTAAACATTGACACTGGAATACCAATGGCTTTTAAAATAATGCCGGAATAGAAATCCACATTTGGATAGAGTTTGCGTTCAATAAAATAAGGATCGCTTAGCGCAATGCGTTCAAGCTCCATAGCGACTTCTAATAATGGCGTGTTAATGCCGAGTTCTTGTAAAACTTCGTGGCAGGTTTCACGCATCACTTTGGCACGAGGATCGTAGTTTTTATACACTCGGTGCCCAAACCCCATTAAGCGGAACGGATCATTTTTATCTTTCGCTTTGGCGATAAATTCCGGAATGCGATCTACTGTGCCGATTTCTTCTAACATTCTTACACAGGCCTCGTTCGCACCGCCATGGGAGGCTCCCCATAAAGAGGCAATTCCTGCTGCGATACAGGCAAAGGGATTTGAGCCTGAGGAGGCGACACTACGTACTGACGAGGTGGAGGCATTTTGTTCGTGATCAGCGTGTAAAGTAAAAATCCTATCCATAGCTCGTTCTAACACTGGGTTAACGACATAAGGTTCACAGGGGGTGGCGAACATCATATATAAGAAGTTACCCGCATAGGAGAGGTGATACTGTGGGTACATAAATGGGCGACCAATACTATATTTGTAGCACATTGCCGCCAAGGTTGGCATTTTTGCCAATAAGCGAATGGCTGTGCGATCAGTATCTTTGTCTGATTGGAAATCATCATTGTAGAATGCGGCTAATGCACTACTTGCCGCACACATGACCGCCATTGGATGGGAATCGCGACGGAAACCTTGGAATAAGCGGGTAAATTGATCGTTTACCATATAATGTGCGCAGATTTCTTTTTTGAACTCGGTGAGTTGTTCTTCTGTTGGCATTTCGCCTTCTAACAATAAATATGCAGTATCAAGATAAGTCTTATTAAAGGCTAATTCATCAATTGGATAGCCGCGGTGTAATAAAATGCCTTGATCGCCGTCAATGTAGGTAATGCTGGATTCACAAAGTGCGGTGGAGGTTAACCCCTGATCGTAAGTAAACAAACCTTGTTTTTGCAAGGTTTCTACACCGATTGCATTATAGCCTAAAGTGCCCTGGTAAACTGGTAAGGCAATTTTACGACCATCACTTAAATGAAGTTCTGCGGTTAAAGTTGGATGTAAGTTTGGCATATTAAGTCTCCTTATTTACGTTTGTGTTTGCAGTTATACTGCTGTTTGGAAAATTAAACCGTTAACTTTGTTAGAATAGTGGTCGATTTGATCGAAATTCATATAGCGATAGGTATCGTCTTTATCCACTTCAAGACTTTGCACATATTGCAAATATTCTTCCGGTGTTGGAATGCGACCCAGTAAGGCACAAACAGCGGAAAGTTCTGCTGAGGCGAGATAAACAAATGCTCCTTTACCCATTCGATTTGGGAAGTTACGGGTGGAGGTGGAAACGACTGTTGCACCATCTGCCACTCGTGCCTGATTACCCATACAAAGTGAACAACCCGGTACTTCAATGCGCGCACCACTTTTGCCGTAAATACTGAAGTAGCCTTCATCACTTAATAGGTTCGCATCCATTTTGGTTGGCGGTACAACCCATAGGCGGGTTGGAATCATTCCTTGGTGTTGATTGAGTAATTTACCGGCAGCACGGAAATGCCCGATATTCGTCATACAAGAACCAATAAAGACTTCATCGACTTTATCACCCTGTACCTCTGATAAGAGGCGGGCATCATCAGGATCATTTGGCGCACATACAATAGGCTCTTTGATGTCGTTGAGATTAATTTCAATGATTGCTGCATACTCTGCATCTTTATCCGCTTCCAACAATTGTGGATTAGCGAGCCAATCTTGCATTGCTTTAATTCGGCGCTCAAGCGTTGTTTTATCGCCATAACCTTCAGCGATCATCCATTTCAGTAGCACAATATTAGAATTGAGGTATTCAATAATCGGTTCTTTATTGAGTTTTATGCTACAAGCAGCAGCGGAGCGTTCCGCTGAGGCATCAGAAATTTCAAAGGCTTGTTCAACTTTTAGGTGTTCCAGTCCTTCAATTTCGAGGATTTTTCCAGAGAAAATATTCTTTTTGCCAGCCTTTTCTACAGTGAGGAGACCTTGTTGAATTGCATAATAAGGGATAGCGTGAACTAAATCCCGTAGTGTAATGCCCGGTTGCATTGTTCCGGTGAAACGAATAAGTACGGACTCAGGCATATCCAATGGCATAACGCCTGTGGCTGCGGCAAATGCCACTAATCCGGAACCCGCAGGAAAGGATATACCAATTGGAAAACGGGTATGAGAATCTCCTCCAGTACCTACGGTATCCGGCAATAACATACGATTTAACCAAGAATGGATCACGCCATCACCGGGACGTAATGAAACGCCGCCTCGATTCATAATGAAATCTGGTAAGGAATGGTGAGTTATCACATCTACCGGTTTTGGATAAGCAGCTGTATGGCAAAATGATTGCATCACTAAATCAGCAGAGAAACCTAAGCAGGCTAAATCTTTTAATTCATCACGAGTCATTGGTCCCGTAGTATCTTGTGAACCAACACTGGTCATTCTCGGTTCGCAATACTGTCCGGCTCGAATACCCGTTACTCCGCAGGCTCGCCCTACGATTTTTTGGGCAAGGGTAAAGCCCTTATTATTTTCATTAGAGACTTGTGGTTTGGCAAAAATATCGTTTTCCGGTAATCCTAACTCTACTCGAGCCTTGTGAGTTAAGCCTCGCCCGATGATCAATGGAATGCGCCCACCCGCTCTCACTTCATCAAGTAATACATCCGTTTTAAGCTTAAAGGTTGACAGCACCTCGTCTGTATTGTGTTTGCACACTTTACCTGCATAAGGGTAAATATCGATCACATCCCCCATATTAAGCCGGCTTACATCAAGCTCAATGGGGAGCGCGCCTGCATCTTCCATTGTATTAAAGAAAATCGGTGCAATTTTGCCGCCAAGCACAATGCCTCCGGTGCGTTTATTTGGAATATAAGGCATATCTTCGCCCATTAACCATAGCACTGAATTAGCGGCAGATTTTCGGGAAGATCCCGTTCCTACCACATCACCGACATAAACCAATGGAAAACCTTTTTGTTTTAATGATTCAATTTGTCTCATTGGACCAATAATACCTGCTTCATCAGGTTCGATCCCTTCTCTTGGATTTTTTAACATTGCCAATGCATGTAAGGGGATATCAGGACGTGACCAGGCATCTTGTGCCGGTGACAGATCATCCGTATTGGTTTCACCGGAGACTTTAAATACGGTATAGGTTAATTTTTCAGCTAATTGAGGTCGAGATAGAAACCACTCGGCATCAGACCAAGATTGTAAAATCTGTTTGGCATAAGGATTTCCCTGTTTGGCTTTTTGAGCAACATCGTAGAAATTATCAAACATTAATAAGGTGTGAGATAAAGCCTCTACAGCCAATGGAGCGAGTTTGTCAATGTCTAGCGTGTCAATTAGCGGTTCGATATTATAACCACCCTGCATTGTACCTAATAATTGCACAGCTTTTTGGGGCGAAATCAATGGTGATTGGGTTTCTCCCTTAACTAAATCTGATAAAAAAGCCGCTTTTACATAGGCAGCTTCATCAACGCCTGTGGGAATGCGACTTTCAAATAATTCAACTAATAGATTTTGATTTTCTGGCGGTGGGTTTTTTAGTAGCTCGACCAATTCTACAGTTTGCTGAGCATTGAGTGGAAGGGGTACGACCCCTTGAGCTGCCCGTTGGGTAACGTGAGTTTGGTATTCAGTTAAAAACGACATAGGCGATCTCCGTCTGAATGAAAAATAATAGAGAGTAATAAGTAAAGATTCAGTAAATTCATCATCATAGAAAAACAATAAAAAATAAATTGTTTTACATATTGTTCACAATATCTTGGGCGAACTCTGTAGTAGAACGCAATGTCGCATTTTCCAATGTTTCGGCTAAATCCGAGGTGACGGTTTTATTAGCAATGGTTTTCGCTACCGCTTTTACGACTAAATCAGCCGCTTCCGTCCAACCCAAATGGCGTAGCATCATTTCACCGCTCAAAATAATGGAACTCGGATTGGCTTTATTTTGCCCTGCAATTTTAGGTGCGGTGCCATGAGTGGCTTCAAAAATTGCTGCTTCTATGCCAATATTGGCACCGGGTGAAATACCAATACCGCCAACTTGAGCCGCCAGAGCATCGGAGATATAGTCACCGTTCAGATTCAAGGTCGCAATCACATCGTAATCTTTAGGGTGTAACAGCACTTCCTGTAAAAATGCATCGGCAATACAGTCTTTTATGATAATTTCCCGTCCGGTTTTTGGGTTTTTCAATTTGTGCCAAGGACCATTATCAATCATTTCAGCCCCCAACTCCTGTGCGACTTGATACCCCCATTCTTTAAATGCCCCTTCGGTAAATTTCATAATATTACCTTTATGCACTAAAGTGAGTGAGCGGCGATCATTATCAATCACATATTGTAATGCGGAACGTACTAGGCGCTGCGTCCCCTCTTTTGAGACCGGCTTAATGCCAATACCGCATTGCTCTGTGAAACGAATTTTTTTCACCCCCATTTCATTACGTAAAAATGCAATGACTTTATCCGCTTCTGCGGATCCGGCTTGCCATTCCACGCCGGCATAAATATCTTCCGAATTTTCACGGAAAATGACCATATCAACAAATTCAGGGTGTTTGACCGGGCTTGGTGTACCATCATAATAACGAACCGGACGCAAGCAGTTATACAAATCCAATTCTTGTCGCATCGCAACATTTAATGAACGAATACCTCCGCCCACCGGGGTCATCAATGGACCTTTAATCGCAACGTGATATTGCTTAATGGCATTTAATGTATCCTTTGGTAACCAGGTATTTTCACCATAAACTTGGTTGGCTTTTTCGCCGGCATAAATTTCCAACCAATCAATTTTACGTGTTTCCCCATAAGCTTTTAATACTGCTGCATCAATGACTAAACGCATCGCAGGCGTAACATCTACACCGATGCCATCACCTTCAATAAATGGAATGACCGGATGATTGGGTACATTGAGGGAGCCGTCTTGATTAAGTGTAATAGCTTGACCGTTAATGGTTACTACTTTGTGTTGCATAATGTCACCTCATCGATTTGAGTTAGAGATTCATTGAGGATAAATTTTCCTCAACTGAGACCAAGTATAATCCTTATACACGCCAAATAACAATATCTTTACAAAAATATAACCGGATATAAATAATTTCTAGGTTGATATTATTTAGCATAATGAAAGACAGACTTAATGTTGATGCGTTTCTAAATTGAAGGAAAACCGGTGATATTGCTTGGTTCTCTTCAAGTGAAAATAAAAAGGCTAAGCCCTGTCTAGTACAGAACTTAGCCCCCAAATGAAGTGAAGTCAAACTTTTTTTGAAGTGTAGATCAATTTTAAGCCTTAAATTCTTCAAAAATTGACCGCACTTTCAAGAAAATATAGGGATGGAAACCTAAGCGACTACACCAAATTGTTCTTTCATTAATGCTTCAAAATCAGTACAACCGCCAATTGGTTTTTCATCAATGAAGATTTGTGGTACGGTCTCAACCGGTTTTCCTACGGATTTGGATAAATCTTCTTTCGTAATGCCTTCTGCATGAATATCCACATAACGGTAATCGAAATCAGCCACTTCACCTTTTAATTTTTCAGCAAGATTTTTTGCACGGACGCAATATGGGCAGCCTGGGCGACCGAAAATAACAACAAACATAAATTTTTCCTCTTGTTAATGTTAAATCTCGGTGATTTTACTCTTTTTTTGGTGTTCCATAAACCGTTTTTCAGGATTGCTATGATTGGTATAATGTATCGCAATATTTAGTTTGGAACGTCCTATGAAATTATTAATGCTTTGCCGTGAGCCTCGTTTATATAGCTGCCAACGTCTGAAAGAGGCTGCCATACAATGCGGACACGAGATGGATATATTGGATCCGAATCGTTGTATTCTAAAACTCATGGAAAATTCACCGCACTTTGACGTTTATTATCAGCCAAAAGACGGCGCGCCCTATCTTTTGCCCAATTATGATGCGGTATTACCCCGTTTTGGCACGGCAAGTACCAAAATGGGCTGTGCCGTATTACGCCATTTCCAAGCAAAAGGTATCTATTGTTTGAATAAGGAAAGGGCATTTTTAATGGCGCGTGATAAATGGGAAAGTTTACAAATTTTGCGAGAACAGGGTATTGCAGTACCCAATAGTCAATTATCAGGAGTTGAGACTGATCCTAAGATGGTTATTCAGAAAATGGATTTTCCTTTAATTATCAAAACCTTAAATGGCTCCCAAGGGATTGGGGTGATGTTGGCGGAAAAGCCACAAAGTGCGGTCAGTATTTTGGAAACGTTAAAACAAGCGAATGTGCCGGTATTGCTGCAAGACTTTGTGGAGGAAGCCACCGGCGAAGATATTCGTTGTTTTGTGGTGGGAGATAAGGTTATCGCCAGTATGCAACGCATTGGACAAGAAGGAGAGTTTCGTGCCAATTTTCATCGTGGTGGCAGCGCACAACCTGTTCTTTTAACGGAGGAAGAAAAACAGTTGGCGGTTAGAGCCACAAAAGCCTTGGGGCTTGTGGTTTCGGGCGTGGATCTTATTCGCTCTAAGGGCGGTTTATTGGTGTTGGAAGTTAATGCCAGTCCGGGATTGGAAATGATCGAGAAAACTAGTAGAGTGGATATTGCATTGCAGATCATGCTCTATTTGGAAAAAATGGTGCAATCATAAGAGAAAGGCGAACAGACAATCTGTTCGCCTTTTGGTTTTATCCGTTTAAATTATTTTGAGGGTCGTAGTTCGGTGGTAATTCCGGCATGGTATTTTCTTCATCAAAGGGTTCGCTCGCCGGTTGATATTGAAATTCTTGACGATTTTGACCGCTCTTTTCTTTACCTAATAATTTCGGTTGCAATTTCACAAAGCTACTTTTTGGGGAAAGCCAAATATCAATGAAGGCTTGAGTGAATTTGGCATCAAATTCGTGATTTAACACGGTATCGTTGGCAATAAAATAACCTTTATTTTCCAATGCTACGAAATTTAAAAGATCATTGGGTGAAAAATCAGGGAAAATTTCCTGCATTTTTTTCAACCACGCATTGGTGTCATCAGCACTGAGTTGCTGCGCCTCCATTTCTTTTATGAGAGTGATCGCAAAATTTTTGCCTTCAATGGGTTTTTCATATTTGATGGAAAACATCAGCGGAGATTGATGTTCTTGGTATGAACCATTTTCAGAAAAAAGCCCGACACTATATACATGGAAAGGTCCCCAAGTATATTCAGCGTAACCGACCGGTAGCCAATGAGCAGAAAGTGCGGTTGAAAAAAAAGCTAAAATTGTCACGAAAAGGGATTTCATTTTCATATTGTTCTTTCACGGTTCAGCAAGGCACGAATTATAACAAAAGCCCCTTTAAAATCTCAAATAGAGCAAACTAAAATTTCAATGATACAGCGAGCTCCGCTTGCTGTACTCTATTTGTACTCTCTGTGGTGAGCTTATTTTTATTTTCATTCACGATAAAAAAGGCGGGAGTTTCCCCGCCTCTAACCGTTATTTTATGGGTAAGTTTATTTTAAACTGCCCACCATATCTTCAGGGCGTACCCATTTGTCAAAATCTTCCGCTGACACCAAGCCAAGATTAATCGCTTCTTCACGTAAGGTTGTGCCGTTTTTATGGGCGGTTTTGGCAATTTTTGCCGCATTTTCGTAACCGATATGCGTATTCAGTGCGGTGACCAACATCAATGAATTTTCAAGTTGTTGTTTAATGCGTGGGTAATTCGGCTCAATACCTACCGCACAATGTTCATCAAAGGAAACACAAGCGTCACCTAATAATTGTGCCGATTGGAGGAAATTAGCAATCATCACCGGATTAAACACGTTTAATTGGAAATGACCTTGTGAGCCGACAAAGGCAATAGTGGTATCGTTACCGAACACTTGTGCACAAACCATCGTCATCGCTTCACATTGGGTTGGATTTACTTTACCCGGCATAATGGAAGAACCCGGTTCATTTTCAGGGATTAAAATTTCACCGATACCGGAACGAGGGCCGGAGGCTAATAAGCGAATGTCGTTTGCGATTTTGAACAAACTCATGGCTAGTTGACGTAATGCACCGTGGGTTTCCACAATCGCATCATGCGCCGCTAATGCTTCAAATTTATTATCAGCGGTGACAAACGGAAGCCCTGTAAATTTGGCAATGTAATCCGCCACCTTCACATCATAGCCTTTTGGCGTGTTTAATCCTGTTCCGACTGCGGTGCCACCAAGAGCCAATTGGCTCAAATGAGGAAGGGTATTTTTTAATGCACGCAAGCCAAAATCTAATTGTGTGGCATAGGCTGAAAATTCTTGACCTAAGGTGAGGGGGGTCGCATCCATTAAATGGGTACGACCAATTTTCACCACATCTTTGAACGCTTCAGATTTTGACGCAAAGGTCTTTTGTAAGCGTTCAACACAAGGAATAGTGTGCTCCACCACTTTTTTATAGGCGGCAATGTGCATTGCCGTAGGGAAAGTATCATTAGAAGATTGGGATTTATTGACATCATCGTTTGGGTGAATAATGGATTTTTCACCTAATTTTCCGCCATTTAACACATGGGCACGATTTGCGACTACTTCATTCACATTCATATTGGATTGGGTACCGGATCCGGTTTGCCAAATTACAAGCGGGAATTGATCATCTAATTTGTGAGCAAGGATTTCATCGCAGGCTTGGGCGATTAAATCGCGTTTTTCAGCGGGCAATACGCCTAAATCGTGGTTCGCAAAGGCAGCAGCTTTTTTCAAATAACCAAAGGCCTCAATAATTTCAGCCGGCATCGAGGCTTCAGGCCCAATTTTAAAGTTATTGCGTGAACGTTCAGTCTGCGCAGCCCAATATTTATCGGCAGGAACTTGAACTTCACCCATGGTGTCTTTTTCAATACGAAATGCCATTGTGATACTCCTATATCGTTAGAATGAAACTAAAAAACGGTGTGATTTTAACACTTCGGAGGTATGAATGGAATGTAACAAAAATACGAAAACCCGGTTTTGTGATATAGATCATAAAAAGTGCGGTCGGTTTTTTACCAATTTTTCGACATTATGTAGCAGTTGCACAAACAAATTTTCACCTTGTACGAGCCGTGCAATCCCAGCCCTTTTAGGGCTGTGGAGAACCACAAAGTGGCTCAGATAAATTAACGCCATATGGCTTGTATGGCGTGAAAAATGAAAATCGTGCATTGGCTACATTATACTGCAATTTTTACTTTCCTTTTTTAGGATTTCCTCAAGGGCGATTTAACCATTTATTTTTTCTCTCTTTTTCGGTAAAATCCGCAAGTTTATAGCTTGGTGAATTTAAGGTAACTTTGAGGTGGCAGGCATGGCGAAAAATGCACAATTTTACATTTTAACGGAGCAAACTCCGCTTTCAGTTGAACAGCTTGCCTGCAATTTGGCGGCTTCCGCTTGGCGATTGGGAAAACGAATTTTGATTGCCTGCGAAACAGAGCAACAGGCGCTTGATATTGATGAAGCGCTTTGGCAACGGGACCCCGATGAATTTGTGCCCCATAATTTATCCGGTGAAGCCACGCAATATCCCACACCGATTGAAATTTCATGGAAAGGAAAACGCAATGCGCAGCAACGGGATTTGCTCATTAACTTGCAACAAACCGTGCCAGAATTTAGCCATAGTTTCATTCAGCTGATTGATTTTGTACCGGTGGAAGAAATGCCCAAGGCGCAGGCACGGGAACGTTATAAACAACTCCGTATACAAGGTTGGCAGCTTTCCACTGAAAATGCACAAACTTAAATAAAACCACAGGGAGTCAATATGAAAAATACGATGAGATTTGCTTTATCGCTTTTAGTGGGCGCAAGCGTCTTAACCTTAGCGGCTTGTGATAATCAGGATGTAAAAACACCGGAAAAAGTGACCGCACTTTCCGAAAACGCTGAAAATAAGGTTGAGCTAATGCCGGAAAAAATGCCGATTTCTGAGCCGACTAAAGATGAAATGATTTCGACCGTTTCACAAAACGAGGACGTGAAAAATGCCGTTGAAAAGGTGGAGAGCAATAGTGCAGAGAACGTGGAAAGTGCGGTTGAAAAATCGAATATTTCCTCTAATGTTGAGGAAAACGCAACAGCGGAAAAAGTGGAGCGTTCTTCGGTAAAACCGCGCAAAACAGAAAATCGCTATTTGAAAGAACAAAAAGCCTTATTGAAAGTCCTTGAATCCCAATATCAACAAATTCGCTGCACCGCCGAAGCCGCCAAATTAGGCGAAAACAGCTTCTGCCGCCAAGAAGAACGCCGTTTGTTTTTAGAAATTGAGCGGGTAAAAAATGAGATTCGGTTGAATCGGTAGGGGAAAAATGACGAAAGAGGAAGTTTTAGAAAGACAACGCCAGTTACATATTGTGTTCAAAGCATGGATGGAAGATAAGAAAAAGCGTGAAGTGCTGACTTTCCGCCGCCCTAATGGCAATATCGTGCGTCATTATCCTGATGGACACGAAGAAGTGATTGATTCGGATCATATTGCGATGGAAATATAAATATTGCTCGTGTAAAAGTAATTGAGTGAGTTTCTAATGATGGGTATACAAAATAACATTTTACTTTGTTATTGTGTTAGACAAATCTCCTTTAGTCTCTTTTTGCTGAAGATAGCGAGCATCATTGGATGACCGTAGATTATATCTTAAAATTTTGTATTAAAAAAAGAAAATTGTACATGAACAGAAAAATATTTATAGTTCCAATTGCAAACCTCACTGCGGAGAAACCCCTTCTGATTTCTAATTTTTCTCTAATATCATTTAAATCATATCATGATTTAAACGTTCAAATAGATGTTTCTGATTTTTTAACAGAAGAACATAAAAAATATAAAATAGGTTATTTATCTCTTGTAGAGGATAAAAAATTTTATTTGAGAGATTTTCCGCTATTGGATTTAGATTTATTTAGGGATCATAAAAATGCTATAAATACTACTTTTTGTATTTTTGAATTAAATGAAGATAATCTTATAAAAAATATTTTAGATAAAACTTATAAGTATGAGTCTTCAGATATTAATGACTTAGATGTTAGTAATATTTGCAATAAAGTAAATCCTGTTTTAGATTTCATTATTTTCTATTCAGGAATAGGGTTTAATGATAGATTACAATTGCCATTAATGCCAGGGTTAACTAATGATGGGTTTAGAAGGTTTTATTATATTAATAATAAAGAAGCTAAACAAGTAATGTCAGATAATATCTATCATATCCCACAGAAAGGAATTGGAATAAATCTGGATGATCTAGATGATAATGAAGATAATTATGGTATAAGTTATAATAATATATATTACAATATAATTTTTGGAAATAGGTATGATGAGATAGCATCTCTTTGTCGGAATATCTTGCATAAAATAAATGAAGTGTTATATATGCCTAGCCTTGAAGCTTCATTTATATTTCTAATGAGTGCTTTTGAAACATTGGCATCTAAGGATTATATTAATTTTCAGAAAGCTAAGAGTAAAATATTACCATTTATATCTAGAGATATAAGTGAGTATAATAAATTAAGTGATTTCTTCAGGAAAATGTCTAAAGAATATAGAACGGAAGTGATTCATAATGGAAAAACTTTGTTTGAATTACATGAGGGAAAATCTGAGGATATAATTAAAGAACTTAATAAAATTAGAGGTTTGTTAATTAAAGCTGTAGTTAATATATATGAATCTAAGTGCGATACATATGATGATCTAAATGTTTACAGAGAAAATTTAAAAAATACATTAGGTATTAATTAATTTTATATTTTATAAATAGAGAGAAAAAATGACACAAAACCTCCAAATGGCAGACCGTTTTAATCCGTCTGCGGTAGAACAAGCCCTTTATCAACACTGGGAAGAGAAAGGGTATTTTAAACCGAGTGAAAATCCGAATGTACCGAGTTATTGTATCGCCATTCCGCCACCGAATGTGACGGGGAGTTTGCATATGGGACACGCATTCCAGCAAACCTTGATGGATACGCTGATTCGCTTTCATCGCATGGAAGGGCATAACACCCTATGGCAAGCAGGAACAGACCACGCAGGCATTGCCACCCAAATGGTGGTGGAACGTAAAATTGCGGCGGAAGAGGGCAAAACCCGTCATGATTACGGGCGTGAGACCTTTATCAACAAAATTTGGGATTGGAAAGCTTATTCAGGTGGCACAATTAGCCAACAAATGCGCCGTTTGGGTAACTCAATCGACTGGGAGCGTGAACGTTTCACCATGGACGAAGGGTTATCCAATGCCGTAAAAGAAGTGTTCGTTCGATTACACGAAGAAGGCTTAATTTATCGTGGTAAACGCTTGGTGAACTGGGATCCTAAATTGCACACAGCGATTTCCGATCTTGAAGTGGAAAACAAAGAAAGCAAAGGATCACTTTGGCATTTCCGTTATCCACTCACCAATGGTGTAAAAACAGCGGATGGTAAAGATTATTTGGTGGTGGCGACCACCCGTCCTGAAACCATGTTGGGCGATACGGCGGTGGCAGTTCATCCGGAAGATGAACGTTACCAATCATTAATTGGTAAAACCGTGATGCTTCCACTCGCTAACCGTGAAATTCCGATTGTAGCAGATGAGTATGTGGATCGTGAATTTGGTACCGGTGTGGTAAAAATCACCCCTGCCCACGATTTTAACGACTATGAAGTGGGGAAACGCCATAATTTACCGTTGGTGAATGTGTTGACGCTCAATGCGGATATTCGTGACGAAGCGGAAGTCATTGGCTATAACAATAAACCTTTGGAAAATTACACCGCACTTATCCCTGAAGATTACCGTGGTTTAGAGCGTTTTGTAGCCCGTAAGAAAATCGTTGCGGATTTTGAGGCAATGGGGCTGTTGGAAGAAATTAAACCGCACGATCTCAAAGTGCCTTATGGCGACCGTGGCGGTGTGCCGATTGAGCCAATGCTGACAGATCAATGGTATGTGAGTGTTAAACCGCTAGCTGAAGTGGCAACGAAAGCGGTGGAAGACGGTGAAATCCAATTTGTACCGAAACAGTATGAAAACCTGTATTTCTCTTGGATGCGGGATATCCAAGACTGGTGTATTTCACGCCAACTTTGGTGGGGTCATCGTATTCCGGCATGGTATGACGCAGAGGGCAATATCTACGTTGCACGCAACGAGCAAGAGGTTCGCACAAAATACAACTTGCCTGCGGATTTAGCCTTAAAACAAGATGAAGATGTATTGGATACGTGGTTTTCCTCCGGTTTGTGGACGTTCTCTACGCTGGGTTGGCCGGAACAAACCAAAGAACTCAAAATGTTCCACCCGACGAATGTGTTAATCACCGGATTTGACATCATTTTCTTCTGGGTGGCACGTATGATTATGTTCACCATGCACTTCATCAAAGATGAAAATGGCAAACCGCAAGTGCCGTTCAAAACCGTTTACGTTACGGGGCTTATCCGTGATGAACAAGGGCAGAAAATGTCGAAATCGAAAGGTAATGTACTTGACCCGATTGATATGATTGACGGTATCAGCCTTGAAGATTTACTGGAAAAACGCACTGGTAATATGATGCAACCGCAATTAGCGGAAAAAATTGCCAAAGCCACCCGTAAAGAGTTTGCTGAAGGCATTACGGCACATGGTACGGATGCGTTGCGTTTTACCCTTGCGGCGCTTGCCAGCAATGGTCGTGATATTAACTGGGATATGAAACGCCTTGAAGGTTACCGTAATTTCTGCAATAAATTGTGGAATGCCAGCCGTTTTGTATTAACCAATGAAAAATTGGATTTAAGCGAAGGGGAAATTGAGTTTTCCGTGGCGGATCGTTGGATTGAATCTTGTTTTAACCGTACCGTGGGTGATTTCCGTGAAGCATTAAGCCAGTATCGTTTTGATTTAGCCGCCAATGCGATTTACGAATTTACCTGGAACCAATTCTGCGACTGGTATTTGGAGTTAACCAAACCGGTATTTGCAATGGGGACGCCGGCGCAAATTCGTGCGGCAAGCCAAACCCTTGTGCGCGTGTTAGAGCAATTATTGCGTTTAGCACACCCATTGATTCCGTTTATCACGGAAGAAATTTGGCAAAAAGTGAAAGGCTTTGTTGGCATTGAAGCGGATAGTATTATGTTACAACCGTTCCCAACGGTGGATGAAAATGCCTTTGATGATGAAGCCGAGCGTGAAATCGATTGGTTAAAAGAAGTGATCGTGGCAGTGCGTAATATTCGGGCAGAATGTAATATCGCACCAAGTAAAGGATTAGATTTATTGTTCCGTAATATTGATGTGACAGAACAAAAAATTCTTGAAAAACAAACCGCACTTTTATGCGCTATGGCGAAACTTGATGATTCACGGGTGTTGACTGAAGGGGAAAATGCGCCGCTTGCCGTAGCAAAACTTGTAGGTAATACGGAACTTCTTGTGCCAATGGCAGGTTTTATCAACAAAGAAACCGAGCTTGCCCGTTTAACCAAAGAGATGGAAAAATATCAACAGGAAGTCAAACGTATAGAAGGCAAACTCAGCAACGAATCCTTTGTTGCCAAAGCTCCGGAAGCGGTGATTGCCAAAGAACGTGAGAAAATGGCTGAATATCAATCAGGATTGGAAAAAATCCGTGAGCAGTATAAAGCCATAGAGGCCTTATAATCCGCTCATGAAAAATGAGAGAAGCAGGAATTTTCCTGCTTTTCTTTTTTCTCTTTTATTGTTTTATTTCAGGTTATTTAGAAAGTTGTTCAATAAGATTAGAAAGCCCTTCCTCATCGTAACCTTCCTCATATTGGGTCTCTTCTTTGGTAAAGTTATGCAAGCGATGACCTGCTGTACAACCATATGCTTCGAGTTTGGCTTTGGTGAAATTGGTTCTAAATTGCGAGCTACTGTTATTTAAACTAATCACACCAATGGTAGAATTTCGACAAGGATGCTTATTAATAAAAACCAAGTTATAGCCTGATTCACGGATATAGCCGGTTTTATTAATGCTTGCGTCAAACACGTTTTCCCGCACTAGTTTATTGGTATTTTTCACAAAGACACTGCGTCCACCCGCTTGAATATAAGCACTTGACATATTTGAGAACGCTTTAATTTGGGGTTTATTCATTGAATATTTCGCCAATTTCACCAAGTCCATGGCACTTGAAATATTGCTATTCGATAAGCCGGAGCTGTCAGCGAAACGGGTAGAACGCATTCCTAACTGTTTTGCCTTTTCATTCATTTTCTGAATAAATTGAAGTCGGCTCATTCCGGCAGAACGTGCAAGGGCATGCGCCGCTTGGTTATCCGAATGAACGAGCATTGCCTTAAGTAATTCATTGCATGAAATCGGTGTGTATTTCGGTAATTTCGTGTGTGTGCCTTTAATGTAATCATCGTCATCATTGGTAATTGAGGTGGTGCAACGAGGATTTTTATTATGTTCTAAAAACACATTTGCGGTCATTAATTTTGTTACGGAGGCAATGGGTTGAACATGGTTGGGGCTGCGGCTTTCCAGCACCTTATTGCGTGTAAAATCATAGACCACATAAGATTGTGCCACGGCAAAGGTAGGAATAAAACCGAAAACAGAAAAAAGTTTTTTTAACATTGCAGATCCCGAAAAATAAAACAGGCGAATATTCTAGCGCACTTTTCTGCAAAGTATTGTTTATTTTTGTGATTAGGATCGTAAAAGGTGCGGTTAAAAATCGCTTTATTTTTTGAAATTTGCTAGCTTATCCCTTAGCAAATCGGTAAAATCGCCGCCTATTTTATACTAGGCTTTTGTTGTGGTGAGTTACCGCAATTTTTATTGCCATAATGTGTAACAACGAGGCTTTCATGTTAGAACAAACGAAAAAAATTAATTTAATGGATTTAACACGCAAACAGATGCGTGAATTTTTTCAGGAACTGGGCGAAAAACCTTTCCGAGCAGATCAATTGGTGAAATGGATCTATCATTTTGGCGAAGATAACTTCGACAATATGACGAATATTAATAAGAAATTGCGAGAAAAGCTAAAATCCGTGGCTGAAATTAAAGCGCCGGACGTAGCAGTAGAGCAACGCTCTGCCGATGGAACGATTAAATGGGCGATGCAAGTGGGGGAGCAACAGGTGGAAACCGTGTATATTCCGGAAGCAGATCGTGCCACCCTTTGTGTGTCTTCTCAGGTGGGCTGTGCCTTGGCCTGTACCTTTTGTTCTACGGCGCAACAAGGGTTTAACCGTAATTTGACGGTGTCTGAAATTATCGGGCAAGTATGGCGGGCTTCAAAAATTCTTGGTAATTTTGGGGTGACGGGGGTTCGCCCTATTACTAATGTAGTGATGATGGGCATGGGGGAGCCGCTATTAAATGTTGCCAATGTGGTGCCGGCAATGGAAATTATGTTAGATGATTTTGCTTATGGTTTATCTAAACGTCGGGTGACCCTTTCTACCTCAGGGGTCGTGCCGGCATTGGATAATTTAAGTAAAATGATTGATGTGGCATTAGCTATTTCTTTACATGCCCCAAATGATGAATTGCGTGATGAAATTGTCCCCATTAATAAAAAATACAACATTAAAATGCTGATTGATTCGGTCAATCGTTACCTGAGCGTATCCAATGCCAATCACGGCAAAGTGACGATTGAATATGTCATGCTGGATCATGTTAATGATGGGGTGGAACATGCTCATCAGCTTGCGGAAGTATTGAAAAACACCCCTTGTAAATTAAATTTAATTCCGTGGAACCCGTTCCCGCAAGCACCTTATGCAAAAAGTTCCAATAGCCGTATCGACCGTTTCCAAAAAACACTGATGGAATATGGTTTTACGGTGATTGTGCGCAAAACCCGTGGCGATGATATTGATGCCGCTTGTGGGCAGCTCGCAGGGGATGTCATTGATCGAACCAAACGCACTGCAATGAAACGTCAATTTGGGCAGAATATTGGGATAGCCCAAATTAATTAACGCTTAATTATCGGAGGAAAAATGAAATCTTTCTTTATTCAATTTCTAAGTGCGGTCATTTTTCCTCTTATTTTTTCAGCTTGCGTTTCTCAAACGCTATCTTCAGATTTTAATAAACAGCAGGCAGCAAAGGCTCGTGTTGAATTAGCGCTCGGTTATTTGCAGCAGAACGATTTTCCCCAAGCCAAACAAAATCTTGATAAAGCCTTGGCTCATGACCCAAACTATTACCTTGTTTATTCTGCGATGGCTCATTTTTACCAATTACAAGGGGAAGTGGAGGCTGCTCGAAAAGCTTATCTTCAAGCGATAAAATTAGATGATAAACAAGGGGATACCCATAATAATTTTGGTACGTTTTTATGTGCTCAAGGCGAATTTCAACAAGCTTATGAAGAATTTGAACGTGCCTTGCATTCACCCCATTATTATCGCCAAGCCGATACCTATGAAAATATGGCACTTTGTGCAAAGGCTTCCAATCAAATGTCTATTTACCAACAAGCATTGGATAAGTTGAGACAGCTTGATAGGGAGCGGGCGGAAAAACTGAATCAAATCAAATAAAACATTGCCAAATTGCGCTTTCGACTTTAAAATTCAGCCTTTGATTATGTTTCAAAAACGAATAAATTTATGAATACACAAGCTGAAAAAACGGAAATGCAAGCTGAACAATTCATCTCTGTGGGCGAGCAATTTCGCCAAGCCCGTGAAGCGTTAAACCTTTCTCTTGAAGATGTTTCCAAGGAAATTACTTTGCGTCCGGCAATATTGATGCAAATCGAAAATAATGAATTTATTCAAAAGAATGTTCCAGCGACTTTTATGAGAGGGTATGTGCGTAGTTATGGAAAATTTTTGCGTTTACCTGAAAGCCTTTGGTCTGATCTTTCTTTTGGTGAAGATGAAAAAAATGATTTAGATAAAAATGCACGGGCTACCCGCTCTGTGAATCAGTATGCTTCTCATAGCCGTTGGGTGGGTTATTTAACCGCATTAGTGCTTCTCATCGCATTAAGTATGACGGGATTATGGTGGTGGCAGAGTTATCAGCAATCGAATGAAGAACGTGATACGCTGGTGCAAAATTATGTTTCAAATACTGAAGCTACTGAATCGACAACCAATGTGGCTCAACCTGTGGAAATTTCAACAACTCAATCTAATCTACCCGAGATACCATCAGCAAGTTCGGTTGAGATTATTTCTAATAGTGGTACCCCTTCAGAAGCAACCAATATGGGCTCAACCGACACGGCATTGTTGTTTCCGGCTCAGCAAAATGATCAGCCTTTACCTAAATCCATGACTTCTGCCGAGAATGAAGTGGCGATTCCTGATACACAAAGTGCGGTTGAAAATCCAACTATTTCTCCGGCACCTCCTAGCGTACAAGGTGATTTGATTGTGGAAGTGCTAAAAAATAGTAGCTGGTTGAGTGTGAAAGATCAAAATCGTAAAGTCCTTGTCCAAAAAGAATATAAAGAAGGTGAAGTGCTCACCTTTGACGGTAATGAATTTTCTTTAATTGTGGGTGCTCCTGCCAATGTACGCATTACCTACAAAGGTGAAAATTATCCATTAAAAGTAGATGGACGTGTGGCAAAATTCAAACTTTCACAACCTAAGGAATAATCATGTCTGCTTTTCAACCGACAATTAAGCGTCGTGAATCGACCAAAATTTATGTAGGCAATGTCCCAATTGGTGGTGATGCGCCTATTGCTGTGCAGTCTATGACCAATACACGCACCACTGATGTGGAGGCAACGGTGGCGCAAATTAAGTCCCTCGAGCGTGTGGGGGCAGATATTGTACGGGTTTCTGTGCCAACAATGGAGGCCGCAGAAGCCTTTAAGATGATTAAACAACAAGTGGATGTGCCTCTGGTGGCAGATATTCATTTTGATTATCGTATTGCCTTAAAAGTGGCGGAATATGGGGTAGATTGCCTACGGATTAATCCCGGTAATATTGGGCGTGAGGATCGTATTCGTGCCGTTGTTGATTGTGCCCGTGATAAAAATATTCCTATACGTATCGGTGTGAATGCCGGTTCTTTAGAAAGAGATCTGCAAGAGAAATACGGTGAACCTACACCAGAAGCCTTGTTGGAATCGGCATTACGTCATGTTGAAATTTTAGATCGTCTTAACTTTAATCAATTTAAAGTGAGCGTGAAAGCCTCCGATGTTTTTTTAGCTGTAGAGGCCTATCGTTTACTGGCAAAGGCCATTAAACAGCCTCTGCATTTAGGGATTACCGAGGCCGGTGGGGTGAGAGCCGGTGCGGTGAAATCAGCGATTGGTTTAGGTATGCTACTGGCTGAGGGCATTGGCGATACGCTGAGAGTGTCCCTTGCGGCAGATCCCGTAGAAGAAATTAAAGTGGGGTTTGATATTCTCAAATCCTTACGAATTCGTTCCCGTGGTATTAATTTCATTGCTTGCCCGACTTGTTCCCGTCAAGAATTTGATGTGATCGGCACGGTGAATGCGTTGGAGCAACGGCTTGAAGATATTATTACACCAATGGATGTGTCCATTATTGGCTGTGTAGTAAATGGACCGGGTGAAGCATTAGTTTCCGATCTCGGCGTGACTGGCGGTAACAAAAAAAGTGGTTACTATGTGGACGGTGAACGCCAAAAAGAGCGCTTTGATAACGAAGATATTATTAATCAATTAGAAGCAAAAATCCGAGCGAAAGTCGCATTACAGGACCCGAAAAATCGTATTATTTAAGGAAAACTCGTGGCAAAAACAATTCAAGCAATTCGTGGAATGAACGATTGTTCTCCAACAGAATCGCCATTATGGCAATGGGTAGAAACGCAGGTGCGTGAAGTATTAAATAGCTATGGCTATTCGGAAGTGCGTATGCCGATTGTAGAAAGCACGCCATTATTTGCTCGTGCTATTGGTGAAGTAACCGATGTGGTTTCAAAAGAAATGTACACGTTCTGGGATAATGATGAGCAGCTTACTTTACGCCCGGAAGGCACTGCAGGTTGTGTGCGTGCGGCAATTGAACACGGCTGGATCTATAATAATGAACAACGTTTATGGTATATGGGGCCGATGTTCCGTCATGAGCGTCCACAAAAAGGGCGTTACCGCCAATTTCATCAAGCTGGCGTGGAAGTTTTTGGCATTGCCAATCCGGAAATTGATGCGGAATTAATTATTCTCACCGCCCGTCTTTGGAAGAAATTAGGCATCGATCAACATGTTTCTCTTCAACTTAACTCCATTGGTTCATTAGAAGCGAGAGCTAATTATCGTTCTGCCTTGGTCGCTTTCTTGGAACAACACCAAGCATTAATGAGTGAAGAAGAAAAGGAACGCTTAATCAAAAATCCGCTTCGTATTTTGGATACGAAAAATCAAGCATTACAACAAGTATTAGATGATGCGCCGAAATTGCTTGATTATTTAGATGACGAGAGCCGTGAGCATTTTGCTCAATTGTGTGCTTTGCTGGATTCTGTCGGTATTGCGTATGAGATTAACCCGAAACTGGTGCGTGGGTTAGATTACTATAATAAAACCGTATTTGAATGGGTAACCTCTGCATTAGGTGCACAAGGCACCGTATGCGGTGGGGGACGTTATGACGGCTTAGTAGAACAATTAGGGGGACATGCCGCCCCGGGTGTTGGGTTTGCGATGGGGTTAGAACGCTTGGTTTTGCTCGTCCAAGAAGTCAATGCTTCAATTCCGCTGAAAAGTGCGGTGGATATTTATCTTGTTTATCAAGGTGAAGGCACGGCTTTAGCGGCGTTTCAGTTGGCGGAAAAAATCCGCTCTGCCTTACCGCAGTTAGGGACGATGCTACATTGTTCGGGAGGCAACTTTAAAAAGCAATTCCGACGTGCAGATAAGTCCGGTGCAACGTTAGCCTTAGTGATTGGTGAAAGCGAAATGCTTAATAACCAAGTGGTCGTGAAACATTTGCAGGGTGGTGTTGAACAGCAAACCCTTGATATCGAAAAAGTCATTGATTATATTCAATCTCAATTTTAGTTGATAAAGGAAAAGAATATGGCGTATTCCATTGAAGAAGAACAAGAGATTAACCAGCTAAAGGAATGGTGGAAAGAAAACGGTAAAAGCATTATTGTGGCTTTTATTTTAGGTGTAGGTGGCGTGTTGGGCTGGCGTTATTGGCAATCTCATCAAGCTAATCAAATTGTTGAGGCTTCAGCAGGCTATGAGGCGTTAGTTTATGCTGTTGAACAAGATCCTGCTACACAAAAAGCAAAATTAACGGATTTTGTTCAAGCGAATAGTAAAACCAGCTATGCTGTGTTTGCTTTATTTGATGAAGCGAAAAATGCCGTTGAGAAACAAGATTTCGCCTCTGCCGAAGTCGCATTACAGCAGGCTTTAGCACAATCTCAAGACGATATTCTCACATCACTTGCCGCATTGCGTTTAAGTGCGGTGCAATTTCAATTAGGGCAGTTAGACTCGGCATTATCCAATCTTAATCAAGTAAAAAGTAGCAGTTTTGCTGCACGAAAAGCGCTTTTAACCGGCGATATTCAGCTTGCAAAAGGGGATAGTCAAGCCGCTAAAATCAGTTTTGAACAAGCACTTCAATTGGGTAGCCCATTGGAACAACAGGCTGCACAAATGAAGCTGAATAATCTTTAATCGGAAACGCTCGCAAGAGCGTTTTATTTTATATGCGATCCCTCTTTCCACTTCCTCCACCACTGCTTTGCTTTTTTGTTGGTGTAGTAATGTATTTGTTACCCTCAATGGGACAATATCCCACATTTCCTTATCTTATTAGTGGCTTCATTTTATTGTCTGCTTGTATTGGGATGCTCAGCCTTTGGCAATTTCATCAGCATAAAACCACCATTGATCCTCAGCGATTGGATAAAAGCACCCATTTGGTGACCTCCGGTATTTTTAGGGTAAGCCGTAACCCAATGTATTTGAGTTTGTTACTGCTCTTAATGGCTTGGGCATTGTATTTAGGGCATTTCTTGGCTTGGAGTGGCGTGGTGGCTTTTATTTTGTTAATGAATCGTTTTCAAATTGCTCGGGAAGAAATTTATTTGGAAAGAAAGTTTGGTGAGGCTTATCGTCAATATCAAGCGAAGGTGAGGCGTTGGCTGTAAAAATGCGGTCAAATTTGACCGCACTTTTGTTCTGCTATCTTGTTATTTCGCACACTGGCAATCCGTCTTTTTTTCAAAACGTTCTGCCACATAATCCCAGTTCACGACATTCCAAAATTCTTTAATGTAATCCGGACGGCGGTTTTGGAATTTTAGGTAATAGGCGTGTTCCCAAACATCTAAACCTAATAGTGGGAAGCCTTCACAACCTGCCACCTCTTTACCCATTAATGGGTTGTCTTGGTTTGCTGTTGAAACGACGGCTAATTTACCTTCAGCGGTTAACACCAACCATGCCCAGCCTGAACCAAAACGGGTCGCCGCTGCTTTTTCAAATTCCGCTTGGAAAGCTTCAACAGAGCCAAAATCACGAATGATTGCCTCTTTTAATGCACCTTGTAAGGTCGTGCCTTTTTTCAAGGATTTCCAAAAGAGGCTATGGTTTGCGTGACCACCGGCATTGTTGCGTAATACGCCACGTTTTTCAGCCGGAAGTTTATCAAGATGCGCAATTAATTGACCCGGGCACATTTCAACAAATTCAGCGGCTAAGCCTTCTAATGCAGCATTCGCATTATTGACATAAGCTTGGTGGTGTTTGCTGTGGTGGATTTCCATGGTTTGTGCATCGAAATGCGGTTCTAATGCGTTATAAGCGTAGCCTAATTCAGGTAAGGTGTAAGACATAATTCGTTCCTTCTATAAAATAAAGTGGTGATTTTAATCATTTTGGTTGGGGTGATAAAACCCTTACCCAAAATTGCTCGAATAGTAGCAGAAAATTTGATTTAGATCATTAAATGTTTTCTTTTAGTGAAATTGTCCTTTTTGATAAATCTTGTTTTAAATCAATAAAACCTATGATCTACGTCTAAAGAGTTAGCGTTTTCGTCTGTTAGGAATCTCGTCAAATGTTTACCTTATGATAGAATATCGGCAATTTTATTTGGTGGTTTTTTCTTATGTTTGATGCCCATACCTTATCTATAAAAAATCTCGCTTGCCGGCGTGGTGAGAGGGTGCTTTTCCGTGCGTTATCGCAAGAGTTTAAAAGCGGTGATTTTGTTCAAGTGGAAGGGCATAACGGCATTGGGAAAACCAGTTTATTAAGAATTTTAGCCGGGCTTGCGCAACCCTTGGAGGGGGAGGTGTATTGGGATGGTGAGCCCATCACCAAACAACGGGAAATGTATCACCAGCATTTGCTCTACTTAGGGCATCTTTCCGGCGTAAAACCTGAATTAACCGCTTGGGAAAATTTACAATTTTATCAACGTATTAGTCAGGCAACCACCGGTGAGGAAGCACTTTGGGCGGTGCTAGAAAAAGTGGGATTAGTTGGTCGTGAGGATTTACCTGCGGCACAACTTTCTGCCGGTCAACAGCGACGTATTGCTTTAGCCCGTTTATGGCTTTCCCGATCTGCCCTCTGGATTTTGGATGAGCCGTTCACGGCGATTGATAAAAAAGGTGTGGACATTTTGACCGCACTTTTTGATGAGCATACCCAACAAGGTGGTATTGTCTTATTAACCAGCCATCAAGATGTGCCGAGCTACCATTTGAAAAAACTCAATTTAGCCAACTATAAAGCGGAATAAACGGATGATTTTTTGGGAAATCGTAAAGCGTGAATTACAAATTGCCATGCGTAAGCGAGCGGAGATTTTAAATCCGCTTTGGTTTTTTTTAATTGTGATTACCTTATTTCCCCTCGTGATAGGGCCGGATCCCGTATTGCTTTCCCGTATTGCACCGGGCATTGCTTGGGTTGCCGCCTTGCTTTCTGCACTCCTTTCTTTCGAACGTTTATTTCGTGATGATTTCATTGACGGTTCGCTTGAACAATTAATGCTGACAACACAACCGCCTGTTTTAACTGCCTTAGCCAAAGTATTATCCCATTGGCTGTTAACCGGTTTACCTCTTATTTTGCTTTCACCCATTGCTGCCTTATTGCTTTCTCTTGAGGTTCATCTTTGGTGGGCATTGGTGCTAACACTACTTCTTGGTACGCCTGTGCTGAGTTGTATTGGGGCGATTGGTGTGGCGCTGACAGTGGGGTTGCGTAAAGGTGGGGTATTGCTAAGTTTAATTGTTGTGCCTTTATTTATTCCGGTACTTATTTTTGCCTCTTCGGTGTTAGAGGCGGCGGGATTAAACGTGGCTTACGGCGGACAATTGGCGATTTTGGGTGCAATGATGACAGGGGCGATCACCCTATCGCCTTTTGCTGTGGTTGCGGCATTACGGATTAGTTTAGATAATTAGCTCAAAGAGCGGTCGTTTTTTCTCTTTTTTTTGAAGGATTTTTTTATGTGGAAGTGGTTACATCCCTATGCGAAAGCGGAAACACAATATCACCTTTGCGGAAAATTGAGCCCGATATTTGCAGTGTTAAGTTTTCTCTTATTGACTGTCGGTCTCCTTTGGGGGCTGGCTTATGCACCGGCAGATTATCAACAAGGCAATAGTTTTCGTATTATGTATGTGCATGTTCCCACTGCCATTTGGTCTATGGGCGTTTATGGCTCTATGGCAGTGGCGGCGGCGGTGGCATTGGTGTGGCAAATCAAACAAGCGCATTTAGCGATGATTGCCATGGCTCCCATTGGTGCATTATTTACTTTTCTCGCCCTTGTTACCGGGGCAATTTGGGGAAAACCCATGTGGGGAACTTGGTGGGTATGGGATGCTCGTTTAACCGCTGAGCTGATTTTATTTTTCCTCTATCTTGGTATTTTGGCGCTCTATTCTGCTTTTTCCGACCGGGCTATTGGGGCAAAGGCTTCGGGAATTTTGTGCATCACCACCGTGGTGATTTTGCCGATTATCCATTTTTCTGTGGAATGGTGGAACACTCTTCACCAAGGGGCAAGTATTACAAAATTTGAAAAACCGTCTATTGCGACCCCTATGTTAATTCCACTGATTTTATGTATCTTTGGCTTTTTAGCCTTATACATTTGGCTAACTCTGGTTCGCTATCGGGTAGAATTACTCAAAGAAGAGGCAAAACGTCCTTGGGTCAAAGCGTTAGCGGAAAAAATATGATGTGCAGGCTTATGGCGTTGTACATGTGGAATTGAAAAGCGATGATAAAAAGAGGCAGGAATAGCAATGTTTTTTCAAACTTGGAGTGATTTTTTCAATATGGGCGGCTACGGTTTTTATGTGTGGCTCTCTTATGGAATCAGTTTTATCGCTATTGTGGCGTTAATCATACAAAGTATAAAACAACGAAAAAGCGTATTACGAAATGTTCAACGTGAAGCACAACGTGAGGCACGTTTAAAACAAGTCAATAAAGGAAACTTATTATGAATCCAAGACGTAAATCTCGACTTAAAATCATGACTTTTGTGGTGCTTGGCATCGCCATTGCCAGTGGGTTAATGTTGTATGCATTACGCCAAAATATTGATTTGTTTTATACCCCTTCTGAAGTGCTTCAAGGAAAAGAGAATAATCCAAACCAAAAACCGCAAGTGGGACAACGTATCCGAGTCGGCGGAATGGTGGTTGAAGGCACGGTGGAGCGTGATCCAAAAAGCCTAAAAGTGCGGTTTGATTTAAATGATATTGGCCCTGCGATTACAGTGGAATATGAAGGGATTTTGCCGGATTTATTCCGTGAAGGGCAGGGTATTGTGGCACAAGGTGTATTGACTGAACCCACTGTACTAACGGCAACAGAAGTATTGGCAAAACACGATGAAAACTATGTGCCGCCTGAATTGGGTGAAAAAATGCAAAAAGTGCATCAGCCAATGGGGGTTAATGCTTCCGATCTAAAAGGCGAAAGCGCTCGTGATCATCAAGAAAAACAAGAAGGCGGGAAATGATTGCTGAAATAGGAAATTATGCGCTTGCCCTAAGCCTTGGGGTGTCGCTTATGTTGGCTATTTTCCCTTTATGGGGAGCAGAAAAAGGCAATGTGCGATTAATGGCATTGGCTCGCCCAATGACTTACGGGTTATTTGCCGGTCTAACGATTGCCTTTATTGCGTTATTTTACTTATTTGCCGTCAATGATTTTACTGTGCAATATGTGGTGAATAATTCTAATAGTACGCTTCCCATTTATTATCGACTTTCTGCCGTTTGGGGATCGCACGAAGGTTCACTATTGCTTTGGATTTGGCTGTTAACCCTATGGTCTGCCGCAGTGGCATTATTTAGTAAACATTTGCCTCAAGAGGCAGTCGCCCGTGTATTAGGGATTATGGGGATCATTAGTGTAGGCTTTGTGTTGTTTGTGTTGTTCACTTCCAATCCGTTTACTCGAACCTTTCCTGATTTCCCGGTGGATGGTAAAGAATTAAATCCGATGTTGCAGGATATTGGGTTAATTTTTCATCCACCGCTGCTTTATATGGGCTATGTGGGCTTTTCTGTCGCCTTTGCCTTTGCGATTGCTTCACTGATGACAGGCAAACTGGATTCTGCTTGGGCTCGCTGGTCACGACCTTGGACGATGGCAGCTTGGGTATTTTTAACGCTCGGGATTGTATTGGGTTCTTGGTGGGCTTATTACGAACTTGGCTGGGGAGGCTGGTGGTTTTGGGATCCCGTTGAAAATTCCTCTTTTATGCCTTGGTTAGCCGGTACGGCGTTAATTCACTCCCTTGCGGTGACCGAAAAACGGGGGGCGTTTAAAGCTTGGACGGTATTGCTCGCGATTTTGGCGTTTTCCCTTTGTTTGCTTGGTACATTTTTAGTGCGTTCAGGGATTTTGGTGTCCGTTCACGCCTTTGCTTCTGACCCGACCCGTGGGCTTTATATTTTGGCTTATTTGGTGGTGGTGATTGGGGGCTCTTTGGTGCTTTATGCTTATAAGGGTAACCAAATTCGCTCTCGAGATAATGCAGAGCGATATTCCCGTGAAACCCTGTTGTTATTAAATAATATCCTTTTAATGACCGCACTTTGCGTGGTGTTTTTAGGCACATTATTGCCACTGGTACATAAACAACTTGGCTTAGGCACAATTTCCATTGGTGCACCGTTTTTTGATCAAATGTTTTTGGTGATAATGACACCATTTGCCCTTTTATTAGGAATTGGCCCCCTTGTAAAATGGCGTAGAGATCAATTTTCGGCAATCCGCACCCCTGTGATTATCAGCCTGATTGTGATGGTAATAGCCGGCTTTACTTTGCCTTATCTGTTGCAAGATAAGATCACCGCAAGCGCCGTGCTGGGGTCAATGATGACGGTTATCATCGTATTACTGGCGCTTTATGAGCTACAACAACGAGCCACCCATCGAGAACGCTTTTTTGTCGGTATTCGTAAACTTTCCCGTTCTCATTGGGGAATGGTATTCGCGCATTTAGGCGTGGCGATGACCGTATGGGGTATTGCCTTTAGCCAAAATTTCAGCGTAGAACGTGATGTTCGTATGGCAGTGGGGGATTCGGCGCAAATTGGGCGTTATGATTTCAAATTTGTCGGAGTAAGTGAGGCAAATGGTGTAAATTATATCGGTGGCAAAGCACAAATTGATATAACCAAAGACGGTAAACCGGAAGGCACCTTATTTGCTGAAAAACGTTTTTATACGGTGAGTCGAATGTCTATGACAGAGGCGGCTATTAATGGCGGATTAACACGGGATCTCTATGTGGCGTTAGGTGAAAAACTGGATGATCGTTCTTGGGCGCTGCGTTTATATTACAAGCCTTTTATCCGTTGGATTTGGATCGGCGGACTATTTATGGCATTAGGCGGATTATTGTGTATGTTTGATCGCCGTTATCGGTTTGGTTTATTACTGAAAAAATAATCATTGAGTGCAGGTTGTACTCATTAAAAGTGCGGTAGAAAATGAAAAAGAAATTATTTATTCCTCTTGTTCTCTTTTTAATTGTGGCAGTGGCTTTTTTCGTGCAATTGAATCGCAATGCACAAGGTGAGGATATTAAAGCCTTAGAATCGGCTTTAGTTGGAAAACCGGTTCCGGAGAAGGCGCTAACAGATCTTTTTGACAACAAAACTTACTATAAGACATTATTTCAACAGGGGAAACCTTTGTTGTTAAATGTGTGGGCGACTTGGTGTCCGACCTGTTATGCCGAACATCAATTTTTAAATAAACTCGCTCAACAGGGCGTAATCATTATTGGTTTGGATTATAAAGATGAATCTTCCAAGGCAATAAAATGGCTGAAAGATTTGGGCAATCCTTATCAGGTGGTATTGAAAGATGAAAAAGGATCTTTCGGCTTAGATTTAGGGGTATATGGCGCACCGGAAACCTTTATTGTGGATGGCAAAGGCGTCATTCATTACCGTTTAGCGGGAGATGTGAATGAAAAAGTCTGGACAGAAACCTTAAAGCCGATTTATGACAAACTCTCGGAGCAACAATAATGAAAAAACGGGGGGGAGCATGTTGGAAATGATGATTGATCGCTTCGTTAATGTTGTTAGAACCAAGGTTCAAAAAATGCTGTTTTTTTTGACCGCACTTTTGTTCAGTAGCTTGGCATTTTCGGCGATTGATGCGTTAAATTTTAGTTCAACGGCACAAGAAACGGATTACCATCAACTCACCCAATCCTTGCGTTGTCCTCAATGTCAAAATAATAACATTGCCGATTCCAATGCAAGTATTGCGGTAGATATGCGTACAAAAGTGTTTGATTTGCTCAAAGAGGGAAAATCGAAAGAAGAGATTGTGGACTATATGGTGGCACGCTATGGTCACTTTGTTACCTATGATCCCCCTATGACGAAAAGCACCTTAATTTTATGGGTTGCCCCTTTACTCTCGGTGTTATTTGGTCTTTTCTTCTTGTTAAAACGTAAACCGAAAGCCCCAAGTGCGGTAGTATCCGGTAATGTTTTAACGGAAGAAGATAACGCACGTTTGGATAAATTATTAAAACAAAAGGATAACTAAATGAATTTATTATTGAGTTTCATCCTGCTGACATTGGTTGTGGCATTGATTTGTTTTTATCCTTTGTTATACCAATTTAAAGCGAGAGAGGGACAAAATCGTGATGAATTAAATAAAGCCTTGTATTTTTCACGTCTGCAAGAAATCGAGCAAGATAATACACAAGGGTTGGTGGAAAATTTAGGTATCCTCAAACAAGAATTACAAAAAAATTTATTGGATGATGTGCCTCATCAAGAAGAAAAAATCAAAGAAGAAGCAACATCTTACGGAAAAATTTGGTTTGCATGCGGTCTCTTAGCAATGGGAATTATTGCCGGTACTAGCTATTTTATGGTGGGGGCTTGGCAAGCGGAATCTATGCTCACGCAAACTTATGAAAAATTACCTTATTTTTATGAGCGTATGAAAGAAGAAAATATCCATCCGCTTTCTGATGAAGAAATGCAACAATTTTCCACCGCACTTCGTATCGATTTACAAAACAATCCAACCGATGCGAAAAAATGGTGGTTACTGGGACAAATCGGAATGAATTTGGGCAATGCCCGTTTAGCCTTTGATAGCTATCAGAAAGCCAATCAACTTGAGCCGGAAAATGTGCAATATAAATTAGGTTATGCACGAGTATTAATGTTTTCCGATGATGCAACGGACAAACTCAAAGGGGGGGATTTATTGCGTGAGGTGATTCGTCAGGATCATAGCAATATTGAAGCCCTAAGTTTACTGGCGTTTCGTTATTTTGAAACGGAAGATTACAAAATGGCAGCGGTCACTTGGGCGATGATGTTACGCTTAATGCCGAAAGATGATGAACGTATCCCATTGATTGAAAAAAGTATTCGTGCTGCACGAGATGCTTTAGAACGTCAGCAGGAAGAAAAATCAAAAAGTATTACGCCGGATAAAAATTAATGATACTTTTGACTATATTGTGACAGTTATTTGTTTTGTTATAGTGTAAAAAAGTAAGATAAATCATTTATTTTTCGTAAATTTGCCGTAGTTGATGGTTTAATTGAAATAGAGTAAACTTTGCCAACGCTCTAGATAATTTACCGGTATGACTTTATCAATTAATTACGGATGATAAAAGGAATTAACTATGTGTCATCGTAAAAGATTCAATATTTACTCTCAGTGTTTTTTGGCACTATGGCTTTTTCCTTTCTCCATTTATGCGAATACGGAAGGTGCAGTTGATGAAACTGATGGGCAAATCAGAACAAGCCTTGTGCGTTATGTGGGAACGAAAGAACAGCATATTTTAACAACGGATATCGCAACACAAGATGCGAAGGATTTAGGAAATAGTATTGAGTTTGAAGTTTATAAGGTAGATGAGAAGTTTGCATCTCGGAGTGTTTTTTTATCCCCTGCCGGAATATGTAAAGGGTTTAATGGTTCCCATGGGGTTGAATTCACAAACTTTACTAATCACTACATAAATAATGGCGATGATAGCCAATATTATGGCGGTATTACAGGTGCATCGCTTTATCGGGAACGAGATCCTAGTAATATGCAATATGTCCCTATTTATGTGATTAAAAATCCCCATTTAGAAAAAGAAATTCGCGAAAGAGAAATGAAGAAAACAAAAGATATTGCGAGAGATAAGATTTTCTCAAGTGAACAGCTTTTAGATAAAATAATTTGTAAATCGGTAAAAAAATGAAAAAATTATTTATCGCACTGCCAGCCTTATTTTTGATGGCTTGTAGCACTCAGCAAACCATTCCACAAGATAGTGGTATTTATGATATGAAAACGGTGCAAGAATATCGGGCACAGGTCGCTTCAGGAAGAACCGTTAGCGCCGCGCAAAAGGCAAGGGTCGCCAATGAAATGGAGGAGCCGATCAAAATGAATGCCAGCGATAGCGTTCAGAAAGTGAAATATCAACGGGCTCCGGTTGCTATCGTACCCAGTGTGGGGGTTGGCTATTATCGGGGATATCATCACCACCATTGGTAATATAATTGATGAAGAAATGCTCATCTTTGATGAGCATTTTTTATAGGGAAAGCCTGCTATGTCATTTAAAGTGCGGTCAATTTTTATTTCATTTTATCGAGGGTTGATTTAATCCCTTCCCTAATTTTGCTACACTACGGCAGCATAAGAGGGAATGATTCATATTATGGCTAAGGTAATTGATGTTTTTGCTGAAAATGGCGCATTAACACAACAGATTAAAGGTTTTCGTCCACGAGCGGCACAATTGGAAATGGCCATTGCGGTGGAACGTGCTCTCGTAGAGAAAACATCATTAGTGGTAGATGCCGGAACCGGCACCGGTAAAACCTTTGCTTATCTCGCACCCGCCTTGCTTTCCGGTAAGAAAACGATCATTTCAACAGGGTCTAAAAATTTACAGGATCAACTGTTTAAACGAGACCTGCCAACCATCAAAAAAGCCCTTAATTACACCGGCAAAACCGCTTTATTGAAAGGTCGGGCAAATTATTTATGTTTAGAGCGTTTAGAACAGCTTATTACACAAGGCGTATTAGGTGATAAATCCGTATTGGCAGATTTATTTAAAGTGCGTCAATGGAACACCTCAACGCAAACTGGTGATTTATCGGAATGTCCCGATCTTGCAGAAGACAGCCCGATTTTATCTCAATTAACCAGCACGGCAGAAAGTTGTTTGGGAACAGATTGCCCGAATTATGGAGATTGCTATGTGGCGCTTGCCCGTAAAAAGGCATTGCAAGCGGATGTGGTTGTGGTGAACCATCATTTATTTTTTGCGGATATGGCGGTAAAAGAAACGGGTTTTGGTGAGCTTATTCCACAGGCGGAAAATATTATTTTTGATGAGGCTCACCAATTGCCGGATATTGCAAGCCAGTATTTCGGTCAATCGGTCAGTTCCCGCCAATTTTTTGACCTTTGTAAAGATATCCATATAGTCTATCGCACAGAATTAAAAGATCTGAAACAGCTTGGCAATGCAGCCGATACCCTACAAAAAAACGTACAGGATTTTCGCCTGTTATTAGGCGAGGGAAACCAACGGGGAAATTGGCGTGAAATATTCAGACAACCGGCGGTAGAAAAAGCCTATCAAATTTTGGTTGAAAAATTGGCTTTTTTAACTGAAGTGATGAAATTAGCGTTAGGTCGCTCGCAAAATTTAGATTACCTTTTTGAACGGGCAGAAAACCTGAAAGCCCATTTACAACGGTTACTTGAAACGGAACGTACCGGCTATTGCTACTGGTATGAAACCTTTGCCCGCCAGTTTGCTTTGCATATCACGCCTTTGACGGTTGCGGATAAATTTGGTGAGCAATTAAAAGCCAAACAAGCGGCTTGGATCTTTACTTCCGCCACCTTAGAAGTGGGTGGGAAATTTGATTATTTTTGTCATCGGCTTGGTATCGAAAATGCCCAGCAATTGATTTTGCAAAGCCCCTTTAATTACCCGGAGCAAGCACTGCTTTGCGTGCCTCGTTATTTGCCCCCTACCAATCGTGCGAATACACAAGCGGAATTGGGAAAGATGCTGTTGCCTGTGATAGAAGCCAACCAAGGACGTTGTTTTGTGCTTTGCACCTCTTATTCAATGATGCGAAGTCTTGCGGAGTATTTTCGTGAACAGAGCCAACTTTCTGTTTTATTACAGGGAGAAAGCTCAAAAACCGCCCTTTTATCACAATTTATCAACGAAGAACACAGCGTATTGGTGGCAACGTCCAGCTTTTGGGAAGGGATTGATGTGCGTGGCGATGCGTTATCCCTTGTCATTATTGATAAACTGCCTTTTACCTCACCCGATGAACCGCTACTAAAAGCCCGTATTGAGGATTGCCGTTTGCAAGGTGGGGAGCCTTTCAATGATATCCAAATTCCGGAAGCGGTGATTACTTTAAAACAAGGGGTAGGGCGATTAATTCGGGATGTCAGCGATAGAGGTGTGGTGATGATTTGTGATAATCGCTTAGTGATGCGTCCTTATGGACAAATTTTTTTACAAAGTCTGCCACAAGCAAAACGGACAAGAGATTTAACGAAAGTGATTGAATTTTTAAAAACAATTTAATGGAAAGAGAATGGATCATTTAACCTTACTTGCACTGGATACCTCAACGGAAGCCTGTTCCGTTGCACTTTATTATAAAGGGGAAAAAACAGCCATCAATGAATTGGCACAACGTACTCATACCCAACGTATTTTGCCGATGGTGGATGACATTTTGGCGCAATCGGGCATTCGCCTGAGTCAACTGGATGCCTTGGCATTTGGGCGGGGGCCGGGGAGTTTCACCGGGGTACGCGTGGGGTGCAGTGTGGCGCAAGGCTTGGCATTAGGCGCGGATTTACCTGTATTGCCTATTTCTAATTTAACGGCAATGGCACAGGCGGCATTTGAGCAATATCAAGTCGAACAGGTTGCCGCTGCCATTGATGCAAGAATGGATGAAGTGTATTTTTGTCGCCTTCAACGTCAAAAAGTGCGGTCAAATTTGGGTGCGTTTTTTGATTGGCTGCCGATTGTCCCCGAGCAAGTTTGCTCGCCATCGCAAGCCTTGGCGCAAATGGGGTCCGGAGAGGATTTTTTAGTGGGAACCGGTTGGCGGGCCTATGAGCTATTTTCTCAACACGGAAAAAAAGGGTCAGAAATTGAATTGCCTTGTGCTTTATCGATGTTGCCTCTTGCGATCAATGATTGGCAACAGGGGAAAGCCATTTCAGCATTGGAGATTGAACCCGTTTATTTACGTAATACCGTCACATGGAAAAAATTACCCGGGAGGGAATAATGCTTAAGAAAATAACGTTATTTTTCACCGCACTTTTAGGATTAACGGCCTGTGTCACTGCTCCGAAAGGGCTTGAGGCGGAAAATTTTACCCGAACAGATTTAACCCTGATTCAACCGAAGGATTATGCCTGTGCTTGTCACCCCATTCGTTTAGGGGGCAAAATCATTCAGGCTAGGGCGTTAGAGAACCAAACAGAACTTGAAATTTTAAGTTTTCCGATTGCCTCATGGAATGCTAAGCCTGTGATGGAAGCCCAAAGTAATGGGCGACTTATCGCCTATCTTGAAGGATTTATTGACCCTGAAATCTTAAAAAAACCAATACATTACGGTGGGCGGGATATTAAAAAAACAGCAGGTTGGCAAGGTTGATCAGGCAGACTATGTTTATCCCGTAGTGAAAGTTAAAAATTATCGCTTATGGAAAATTGGGGTCGATTATTATTTGGATTATGACGATTGGCGATTTAATCGGGGTTATTACTGGCGCTATGATTGGTTTTATCCCCCACAAATTCGCTATTATTTGTATTAGGTGATAGAATCCCCCCGCTTTTCCTTGTGATAACGATAAAGGAGAAAAAATGGAAAAAATTTGGTTTCAAAATTATCCGGAGGGTGTTCCAACGGAATTGGATACATCAAAATATGCCTCGATTTTAGATATGTTTGAAAAGGCAATACGCGAGCATCCCGACCGCCCTGCCTATATTAATATGGGGCAGGTGTTAACTTTCAGAAAATTAGAAGAGCGGAGCCGTGCCTTTGCTGCTTATTTGCAAAATGAACTGAAATTAAAAAGGGGTGATCGTGTTGCATTGATGATGCCAAATTTATTGCAATATCCTATCGCCTTATTTGGAGTATTACGCGCCGGGCTGATTGTGGTGAATGTCAATCCGCTTTACACCCCACGAGAATTAGAACACCAATTGCAAGATAGCGGTGCGACCACCATTGTGGTGGTGTCAAATTTTGCTTCGACCCTCGAGAAAATTGTCTTTAATACCAATATTAAACACGTGATTTTAACCCGAATGGGCGATCAACTTTCCTTTGGTAAACGGACTCTCGTTAATTTCATTGTGAAATATGTCAAAAAATTAGTGCCAAAATATAAGTTACCCCATGCGGTAACCTTTCGTGAGGTGCTGAGCATTGGAAAATATCGCCAATATGTGCGTCCACAAGTGGAGTGGGAAGATTTAGCCTTTTTACAATATACCGGCGGAACAACCGGTGTAGCGAAAGGGGCGATGCTCACTCACGGCAATATTATTACTAATGTGTTTCAAGCAAAATGGATTGCCGACCCGTTTTTAGGGGACAATAGCCGACAAAGAACTGCCATTCTTGCCTTACCGCTTTATCACGTTTTTGCCTTAACGGTGAATTGCTTGCTGTTTGTAGAGCTTGGGATCACGGCGATTTTGATTACCAATCCGAGAGATATTGACGGCTTTGTAAAAGAATTGAAAAAATACCCTTTCCATGCCATTACCGGCGTGAATACCTTATTTAATGCTTTATTAAATAATGAAAATTTCAAAGAAGTGGATTTTTCAGCGTTAAAGTTATCCGTGGGGGGCGGAATGGCGGTGCAACAATCCGTGGCAACCCGCTGGCATGAATTAACCGGTTGTAGCATTATTGAAGGCTATGGAATGACTGAATGTTCCCCGCTTATTGCCGCTTGCCCGATCAATGTGGTGAAACACAATGGCACTATTGGCGTACCCGTACCCAATACGGATATTAAGATTATCAAAGAAGACGGAAGCGAAGCCGAGATTGGCGAACCGGGTGAGCTTTGGGTGAAAGGCGAACAGGTGATGCAAGGCTATTGGCAACGCCCTGAAGCCACACAGGAAGTGCTTAAAGACGGTTGGATGGCCACCGGTGATATTGTCATTATGGATGAGAGCTATAATTTACGCATTGTTGATCGTAAAAAGGATATGATTTTAGTGTCGGGTTTCAATGTTTACCCGAATGAAATTGAAGATGTCGTGATGCTAAATTATAAAGTGTCCGAAGTGGTGGCGATTGGTGTGCCGAATGAGGTGTCGGGAGAAACCATAAAAATTTTTGTGGTGAAAAAAGATGAAAGTTTAACCCGTGATGAATTGCGTCAACATTGTCGCCAGCATTTGACCGGTTACAAAGTGCCAAAAGAAATCGAATTTCGAGAGGCGCTTCCTAAAACCAATGTGGGAAAAATTTTACGCCGGGTGCTACGAGATGAAGAACTTGCCAAACGCAGCAAAGATTAAACCACATGATGTATTATGGGATAGCAATATCCCATTTTTATTTTTGAAGAGAGGTTATGATGAAATCATATGAAAATCAACCGCACTTTTCTCTCATTACAAACAATCAATCATTGGCAGATTGTTGCCAGTTGGCCCGCCAAAAAAGTGCCGTGGCGTTAGATACGGAATTTGTGCGTGTTTCTACTTATTTCCCTAAACTAGGGCTTATTCAGCTTTATGACGGCGAGCAGATTTCCTTAATCGACCCTTTAACGATTACGGATTTTTCGCCTTTTATTGCCTTACTTGCAGATAGCAAAGTACTGAAAATTCTTCATGCTTGTAGCGAAGATCTTCTGGTCTTTTTACAGGAATTCGATCAATTACCGCAACCGATGATTGATACCCAAATTATGGCCCGTTTCTTAGGATTAGGAAATTCTGTGGGGCTGGCAAAATTGGCCTTGAAATATTTAAATACCGAGATTGATAAAGGCGCGACAAGAACCAATTGGATGAAACGTCCTCTCTCTGAAACGCAATTACATTATGCCGCCGGCGATGTGTATTATTTATTACCGATTTATCAGTATTTGCAAAAGGAATTATCGGCAACCCCTTGGTTACATGCGGTACAGTCTGATTGTGAGATGGCGTTAACTAAAACGAAAAAATTGCAAGACAGAGAGGGAGAAAAAGCCTATTTGGATATTCCAAATGTTTGGAAATTAAACCCGTTAGAGCTAGCTCGTCTAAAAGTATTGGCAAAATGGCGACAAGATGTGGCGATAGAGCGGGATCTTGCCCTTTCTTATGTGGTGAAATCCGAGAGTTTATGGAAAGTCGCCAAATATAATCCACGCAATACCTCTGAAATGCTTGAAATGGGACTGTCTAATAATGAGGTGAGGGTGCGTGGAAAGAAAATGTTACAACTTTTAGCCCAGGCACGCCGCATTTCGCCTTATGATTATCCGAAGCGGATCGTGCGTATTGTTGATGATCTCCGTTATAAGAAAGCCCTTCGTCTTTTGCAAGAAAAGGCCTATGAGCTCACCCCACAAGGCTTAACTTTAGAAATTTTAGCCAGTAAGCGGAGTTTAGAAGCGTTAATCAAATGGGCTTGGTTACACAATGAATCGCAAGAGAAATTACCGGATTTGTTGGTTGGGTGGCGTAGAGAAATTGGCTTACAGCTTTTGGCACTGTTGAAATCGATTGAGTGTTAAAAAGTCATAAAAAAATGACCGCACTTTGGTTAATCAAGGTGCGGTCATTGTTATTTATGATGGCGATTAGTTTTGTGTCGCTTGGATTGCGGTTAATGCAATGGTATAGACAATATCATCGACCAATGCACCACGCGAGAGGTCATTAACCGGTTTACGCATACCTTGGAGCATTGGGCCGATAGACACTAAATCAGCCGAGCGTTGCACCGCTTTATAGGTGGTATTCCCTGTATTCAAATCCGGGAAGACGAAAACGGTGGCTTTACCGGCAACCGGAGAATTTGGTGCTTTAGAGCGTGCCACATCTTCCATCACTGCCGCATCATATTGTAATGGACCGTCAATCAATAAATCCGGACGTTTCTCTTTTGCAATACGGGTGGCTTCTTTCACTTTTTCGACATCCGCACCACTGCCTGAGGTACCGGTAGAATAAGAAATCATCGCCACTTTCGGATCAATACCAAAGGCTTTCGCAGAATCTGCGGACTGAATAGCAATTTCAGCCAGTTGCTCGGCATTCGGATCCGGGTTTACCGCACAGTCACCATAGACTAACACTTGATCCGGTAACAACATAAAGAAAATAGACGAAACAATGGAGCTACCCGGTGCGGTTTTAATAATTTGCATCGGTGGGCGAATGGTATTGGCTGTGGTATGCACCGCACCTGAAACTAAACCGTCCACTTCGTTGGCTTCTAACATCATCGTACCCAGCACAACGGTGTCTTCCAATTGTTCACGAGCAGCGGTTTCTGTCATGCCTTTCGCTTTGCGAAGCTCAACTAAACGTGCCACATAATTTTCACGCACATCTGCCGGGTTGATTATGGTGATACCTTTTCCTAATTCCACACCTTGCGCTTCAGCAACACGTTGAACAGAGGCGGGATCGGCTAATAATACACATTCTGCAATACCACGCTCAGCGCAAAGCGCAGCGGCTTTAATAGTACGAGGCTCATCCCCTTCAGGAAGGACGATACGTTTTTTCGCTGCACGGGCTAATTCGGTTAATTGGAAACGGAATGCCGGTGGAGATAAACGGCGTAAACGGGTAGATCCTGCCACTAAACTGTTGATAAATTCGGCATCGAATTGTTCGCTCATATAGCTTTTAATGTTTTCAATGCGTTCTTTATCATCAACCGGCACTTCAAGATTAAAACTTTGCAGGCTTAATGCGGTTTGCCACGTATTACCTTCAATACGGAAAATTGGTAATTTTGTGGTTTCAAAAGTATGTTGGCAAAGTTTGTTAATTTGCGCATCAATTTTGTAGCCGCCGGTTAATAACATCCCCCCAATTTCGACACCATTTGACGCTGCCAGCGCAGAGGCGACAATCACATCAGGGCGATCGGCTGAAACCACTAACAGACTGCCCGCACGGAAATGCTCCACCATATTTGGTAGGCTTCTTGCACAAAAAGTAATGCCACGAATACGGCGGTTGATATCCCCTTCATTAATAATCGCTGCCCCTAAGTGTTTGACCAAATCAATGGCTCGGGTGGCAATTAAATCGGCAGACCAAGGCACGCAAGCGAGTAGTTTGATAGCACCGTTTGCAAACAATTTTGCCAACTCAGCTTCACTATTGTGGCTGTGTTGGAAAGAATCAAAAATTTCCGTGAGATCCGGACGGGTACGACCGGATTCATCAATCGGTGCATTAAATTTATTCACCACTACACCCAATAAATTCGGGTTATTTTTACCCCCGAACAACGATGCCGCAGCTTCCACTCGTTCTTTAAGTTCTACCGGTGTTTCTGTCGCCGGTGCGGCCACTAAAATGATTTCGGCATCTAATGCTTGGGCAATTTCATAGTTAATGCTATTGGCATAAGTATGTTTACGGGTTGGAATTAAACCCTCAACTACCACGATTTCATTGTTTTTTGAAAGCTGTTGATGATTTTCAACAATTTTTTCTAATAATACGTCAGATTGATTTTGACCGATTAAGGATTCCGCTACGCTGAGCATAAAAGGCTCGGCAGTTTCCAAGGTGGTACTGGTACGCACGATAGAGGTGGTGCGATCCAATTGATCTTCACCTGAGTTTGGCTGAGAAATCGGTTTCATAAAACCGACTTTCGCCCCTTTTTGTTCAAGAGATTGGATTAAACCGAGACTGACACTGGTTAAACCCACACCTGCGCTAATTGGAATAAGGATAATGGTACGAGACATAACAAACCTTAATTGATTGAGTTGTAAAGAAAAACTGCCGGAAAATTCGGCAGTTTGTGATTAAGTTAAATTAGAAACAAAGTTTTGCAGTATCTTGTGCAATGACGAGCTCTTCATTAGTTGGGATAACCATAGCAAGTGGTGAACCTTCTTTGGTAATAACCCCTTCATTACCAAAACGTGCAGCAAGGTTACGTTCTTCATCAATTTGGTAACCGAATAGCTTTAAGTGATTTAAGGTAATTTCACGCACGTGTGCGGAGTTTTCACCAATACCACCGGTGAAGACGATGGCATCTAAACGTTCACCAATCACCGCCATATAAGAACCGATGTATTTTGCTAAACGATAGCAGAACACATCTAATGCCCGTTTAGCCGGTACTTCAGAATCATAGTTATCTTCAGCGTAGCGACAGTCACTGGTGACTTCGGTTAAACCTAAAAGACCGGATTTTTTAGTTAAGGTTGTTTCGATTTCCTCAACGGACATCCCTAAGGTTTTGTGCATATAGAAGATGATCGCCGGATCGATATCACCAGAACGTGTTCCCATCACTAACCCTTCTAATGGGGTTAATCCCATTGAGGTATCAATACATTCACCATAACGGATCGCCGCCACGGAAGCACCATTACCTAAATGACAAGTAATGACATTAACTTTATCTTCAGCAACCCCTAAACGTTTTGCGGCTTGGCGGCTAACATAGTAGTGGCTTGTACCATGAGCACCATAACGGCGAACGCCGTGATCTTTGTATAAAGAATAAGGCAATGCATATAAATAAGCTTCTTCCGGCATAGTTTGATGGAAAGCGGTATCAAATACGGCCACATTTTTATCTTTTAATTCAGGGAATAATTTGAACGCTTCACGAATACCGATTAAATGCGCCGGGTTGTGTAATGGGGCAAATTGAATCGCATTTTCAATTTCACGAACCACTTCATCGGTAATTAATGCAGATTGGGTAAATTTCTCACCACCGTGAACGATACGGTGACCAATCGCAGAAATGCTATTTTGCAATGTCGGATCTTTGGTAAAAATATTTTCAACGATAAAATTTAATGCTTCAGCGTGAGCTGCACCCGCACCTAAGTCTGCTTGCCCTTTTTCACCGTGCAATTTCCACTTAATGCGCGCTTCCGGTAAATAGAAGGCTTCAGCTAAACCTGATAATTTTTCATCGCCTGAAATAGGATCAAGGATTGAGAATTTTAATGATGAGCTACCACAGTTAAGGATAAGAACAAGTTTTGACATAAGAAACCTATTGTAGATTGAAAGTTGATAGAAATTTGTTCATTTCATTGTGAATGAACAAACCAAAAGCCCGCATAGAATACACCTTTTATCTAATAAAATAAATTCATTGTGGAAGAAAAAAACTGACTTCAGTCAAAGAAAGGTGAAATCTCCCTCGATTTGATGAGATAGAAATCATAAGCGAACTGGGGTATGATAAGTGCGGTTATTTTTAAGGGAGTTTTATGTCGTTTTTTGCTATTTTGAAACAGGGGCAAATTTATCTCAACACTTGGCCAAAAGAGGCTAAATTGGGCATGATTTTCCCTGAAAATCGCGTTATAAAAACCACCAATTTTGCGCAAAAAACCATGCCGTTAATTGCTGTATTTGCCGTGGTGTGGCAGCAACTTTATGTAAAACAGGACATTATGGCATTATCTACTGCAATTTTGACCGCACTTTTTGCACTGGCGCTTCCATTACAAGGGCTATACTGGTTGGGGAAACGTGCCGAAACCCCTTTAAGCGGACAAAGTGCGGTCTGGTTTTACGACATTTGTGAACGTCTAAAAAAGATCAATGAGCCTATACCGATTGTTGAGGGTACTCCAAAATATCAACATTTGGCTGAAGTTTTAAGGAAAGCGGAGCAACGATTAGCCTCTTCATTTTGGCAAGAGATTTAGCCTAATTAATCTTACGCAAACGTTTTCTTTTTTGTTTTATTTTTTGTAGAATACGCAGGCTGCTTTATGCAGCTCTTTTTATTGAGAGATTTTTTCATGATCGATTACATTATTATTAGCATCATCGCTTTTTCTATTCTTGTTAGTTTACTCCGTGGTTTTGTGCGCGAAGTCTTATCACTTGCCAGTTGGGTGGTTGCATTTATCGTGGCAAGTCAGTTCTATCCTTACCTTGCTACCTATTTAACACAAATTGAATCAATGTACGTACGCAACGGCACGGCAATTGGTATTTTGTTTGTATTGACATTAATTGTCGGTGCTATCGTTAATTTTGTCATTGCACAGCTAGTCGATAAAAGCGGGCTAACCGGTACTGATCGTGTATTGGGGGCTGTATTTGGTTTATTGCGTGGTGCATTAATTGTTGCAGCGATCTTATTTTTCTTGGATACCTTCACAAATTTTGAACAAACCGATTGGTGGAAAGAATCGGCATTGATTCCGCACTTTGGGTTTATTATTGAATGGTTTTTCCAGCAGCTTCAAGCAAGTTCCAGTTTCTTAAATTCAACATTTAGTCAATAAGGGTTATGAAATGTGTGGTATCGTTGGTATTGTGAGTCAAAGTCCGGTTAATGAATCTATTTATGCTGCGTTAACGTTGTTGCAACATCGTGGACAAGATGCCGCAGGGATCGTGACAATAGATGATGAAAATCGCTTCCGTTTGCGTAAAGCCAATGGGTTAGTCAGTGATGTGTTTCGACATGAGCATATGTTGCGGTTACAAGGCAATGCCGGTATGGGGCACGTGCGTTATCCCACTGCGGGGAGTTCAAGTGTTTCGGAAGCACAACCTTTCTATGTCAATTCACCCTATGGGGTCACATTGGTTCATAATGGTAACTTAACCAATTCAGTAGAATTGAAGGAAAAAGTGTTTAAAACCGCTCGTCGCCATGTGAATACTAATTCTGACTCCGAACTGCTTTTAAACATTTTTGCCAATCACCTTGATAATATTCCACAAGACCATTTAGATCCTCAGGATATTTTTTATGCGGTAAGCAAAACCCATAAAGATGTCCGTGGTGCTTATGCTTGTCTTGCGATGATTATTGGGCATGGTATGGTGGCATTCCGTGATCCCTTTGGTATTCGCCCTTTAGTGTTGGGGCAGCGTGAAGAAAACGGTAAAACAGAATATATGTTTGCCTCTGAAACCGTTGCTTTAGATGTGGCAGGTTATGAGTTTGTCCGTGATGTCGCACCGGGTGAAGCCATTTATGTGACCTTCGAGGGGGAACTTTATGCCCGACAATGTGCTGAAAGTGCGGTATTAAATCCTTGTATTTTTGAATATGTCTATTTTGCCCGTCCTGATTCCATTATGGATGGTGTTTCCGTTTATGCGGCTCGTGTTCATATGGGCGAGCGTTTAGGAAAAAAAATTGCACAAGAATGGCGGGACGAATTAGACAACATTGATGTGGTCATTCCCGTGCCGGAAACTTCAACGGATATTGCTTTACAAATTTCTAATGTGTTGAATAAACCTTATCGCCAAGGTTTTGTGAAAAACCGTTATGTGGGACGCACCTTTATTATGCCGGGGCAAGCCCAACGTATTAGCTCTGTTCGCCGTAAGCTCAACACTATTAAAGCGGAATTTAAAGATAAAAATGTGTTACTGGTGGACGATTCTATTGTTCGAGGTACCACATCGGAACAAATTGTCAACATGGCACGAGCCGCCGGCGCCAAGAAAATTTATTTTGCTTCCGCCGCTCCGGAAATTCGTTACCCAAATGTCTATGGTATTGATATGCCAACAAAAAATGAACTCATTGCCTATGATCGCAGTGTGGAGGAAATTGCGAAATTAATTGGTGTAGATAAGCTGATTTTCCAAGATCTCAATGCTTTAACGGAGTCGGTTCAGCAAGAAAATCCTGCGATTAAAGGGTTTGATTGTTCTGTCTTTACAGGGGAATATATAACAGGCGATGTTACACTGGAATATTTAGAGAGCATTGCCTCGCAACGTAATGATTCAGCGAAGAAAAACCGTGAAAAAGATGCGACAAATTTAGAAATCCATAATGAACGATAAAAAAGTTCGCTAAAAATTGATCTGCACCCCAAAAGTTGGATTCAAGTTCAACTGATTAAGGTGCAGATTTTTTCGGTATTATGTAGCAAATGCACAAAAACAGAAATTTTAACAGAACGTAGGGACACACTGCGTGTGTCTGTTATAAAAATCAAATTATTTCAATAGGTTAAAATTCGGACAC
>NZ_MLHJ01000129.1 GCF_001998965.1 Rodentibacter rarus | reverse complement strand
GCACAATACCAACATTCAAGTCAAAATCCACTTTCATAGAAGGTGGCTTTGATTGACTCCCCATAAGAGCGTTTCTAAATTCCGATTCTCAGAATCCGAATTTTACATCGAAGACAGCTTTAACTGCTTATCTTCTAACTCATGTTTATCTTGATATTTCACATATCTACGTATCATTTCTGTATTAACACCTACGGTGTCCACGCAGTAACCTCTTGCACAAAAATGATTGCCCCATAATTTATGTTTCCTTAAATAGGGAAACTTATTGAACAATCTAATCGCTGTGCGACCTTTTAAGTGGACCATCACATCTGATACCGATAACTTCGGGAGGGGGGGAATCTTCACTAAAAGATGAACCTGAGATTGCCGAACATTCAGCTCAACTATCTCTAGTTTCAATTGCTCACAAAGTATCCTTAGATGGATATACACTTCTCGACCAACTTTATCTTTCAAGATCCGAAAGTGATATTTCGGTGTCCAAACTAAATGATATTGACAATGAAATCACATGCGATGATTTCTTAAATCGACTCATTGTTTTTCCTTATGTTGGTTATGGGGATAACTTCCACAAGGATTTTCTATGAGTCGATTTTTTCAGGCAAAGCCTTTTTAGCCGATAACCACCTTCATAGAGGGTGGTTTTTAGTTAGCAATAAAAGGACTAAGCCCTGTACAATAACAGGATCCAGCCCTTAAATTAAGTGAGCCTAATTTTTTGTGCGCAGATCACGTTACCGTCTTGGTAAGTAACGAATTGGATCAACCGATTTACCTTCATAACGAATTTCAAAGTGAAGTTTTACGTTATTGGTACCGGTACTACCCATTTTCGCAATTTCTTGTCCTGCTTTAATTTCTTGCTGATCGCGGACGAGGATTCGGTCGTTGTGTGCATAGGCGCTTAAGAAATCATCATTATGTTTGATGATGATAAGATTACCATAACCACGCAATGCGTTACCGGCATAAACCACTCGACCTGCGGCCGCCGCTTTAACCGATTGTCCACGAGAGCCGGCAATATCAATCCCTTTATTACCGCCATCCGAACTTGAGAAACCTTGGATAATATTTCCATTTGTAGGCCATTGCCAGGCGATATTTGAGGCAATTGGCTCCACCACATTGGCATTCACCGGCGTGGTATTCCCTGTTGCTACCGGTGTGGTTGGAACATTGATTGGCATTGTCGGGCTTGGTGCGCTAGAAGCTACACCTACGCCTGATTTAATTGGACCAATCACTGTTCCATCAGATCCAATTTGGGTCCCATTTGCGCCTGGGGTATAAGTCACTACCGGGGTTGCCGGTGTCGGATTATTTACCGGCACGGTGGTGGTGATGGTTTTTGTGGTACATTTTCCGATTTTTAAAGTCTGCCCAACGCTTAAGCTGTAAGGCTCTGACATATTATTTAATGCTGCCAATTCTTTAACGTCCATACCGGCTAAGTAAGCGATAAGGAACATCGTGTCACCTTTATTGACTTTATAAGCGCTCCCTTTATATGAGCCTTTTTGAATTTGGCTGTAATCCGGGGCATTGGTATTCGGATTGCGTGGCACATTAATTGGGCTTGAGTTTGTACAATCTGACACGGTTTTGGTTACCGTTTTAGTTTGAGGGTGTACAGGCGCCGATGTTGTAGGTTGTACCGACTGATAAGTCGGTTGTGTGGGGACGCTTGGCATACTACTTGGCATAGTATTTTGTTGAATTTCCGGCTGCCAAGTGCCGCTACTGCTGTTGTCCACCGGCTGCATAATACCCGGTGAAAGTTCCCCACCGGCATTTTCAATTGGCGCTTGGGTATTCGATGAACAAGCAGTTAAAATTGTCACACTCAGAGGCAATAATAAAAACGATTTCTTCATTTATTTTTCCTTCTTATTTCATGGTATTTGGCATCGTTTGTTGTTCGATTTCCGGCATAAAACTGCCTCCTGCAACGGCGCCTGTGCCTTCAACAGGCTGCATAATACCATTGGGTAACACATTCGGATCTTGGGCTTCTTGCGAAGCACAAGCAGATAACACAAACACCATAGACAACATAAATAAATATTTATTCATTACCTATCCTATTTATTTCAAAATAAAGTAAGCCACCACAGCAAGCACAACCACCGCCCAGCCAATAATTTCAATGGATTGACGTAATTTTGCTGCAAATTTTTCTCCGCCCCAAGCAGCAAGTTTTGCCACCAACAAAAAACGTGCTGCTCGAGAGATAAATGCCGTGACTACAAAAGGCAAAAACGCCATTTGCATGACGCCGGCACAAATCGTAAACACTTTATAGGGAATAGGGCTGAAACCTGCCACGAAAACTACCAATCCCCCCCATTGCTCAAACCAGCTTATCGCTGTTGCCCAGTGTTCACCATAGCCCCATTGCTGGACAATCCCCTGTACCCAATCTGTTGCAAAATAACCGATGGCATAGCCCACCATACCGCCAAGAACAGAAGCAATCGCTGTATAAAGAGCCAATTTGACCGCACTTTTTGGCTTTGACATCGACATAGGGATCAACATCACATCCGGCGGAATGGGGAAAAAGATCGCTTCAATAAAACTCACAAAGGATAGCCAAAACGCCGCAAAACGATGTGTCGACCACGCCATGGTTTTATCGTACATGGAGCCAAAAATATTCATTCCCTTCACCTTCTAATTATCATTTAATCAAAAAACGTGCATTATTCACGTTCCAGCCAATCTTGTAAAGCCTGAATTGAATGATGTGCTGTCATATCCGCTTGGATAGGGGTAATGGATACATAGCCATTTTTTACGGCATGAAAATCCGTACCCTCTTGCTCGTTTTCCGGCAAACCGGCAGGACCAATCCAATAAATGGCTTCACCACGAGGATCTTCTTGTTTTATCACCTCTGCCGCAGATGAACGGTAACCCAAATGGCAAACTTTATAGCCTTTGAGTTCCTCATAAGGCAAATCCGGTACATTAATATTGATAATTTCTCGAGGATTTAATAATTGATTATGCAATTTGGGAATTAAATCTGCCACCACTCGGGCTGCGGTTTCATAATGTTGGCGGCCATCTAGTGAAACAGCAATGGAAGGCAAACCCAAATGGCGCCCTTCTAATGCAGCCGCCACAGTGCCGGAATAAAGGGTATCATCCCCCATATTACACCCGGCATTAATGCCCGAAACCACTAAATCTACCAGACCGGATAAAAAACCGTTTAAGGCTAAATGCACACAATCTGCCGGCGTGCCGTTAATGCAATAATCCCCATTATCTAAATGGCGAGGGCGTAAGGGTTCAACCAAGGTTAATGCACTGGATGCCGCACTGCGATTGCGATCCGGTGCGACAATCACAACATCTGCAAATTGGCGTAATTCCGCTGCTAAAACTTGGATACCTTCTGCGTGAAAACCATCATCATTACTTAATAAAATTCGCATTATGCTTCCTTATAATTGACTAATTCCCGAATCAATGCCGTGGCATAACTGCCTGCCAGCAAATAAAAAGAGAGGGCTAATCCTTCCTCAACAAACTGCCATCTGAAATGCTGTGGCTGCATCAAAAGCGGACGGCGAACCGCTTTCATTTTTTCCTGCTTCATTAAAGGCGAGAACACATTGTGTTGTTCCACAATGGCATTTTCAATATCTGAAGCCTGCGGATTTTCTTCACCGATAAGCGGGGCTGTGAGCAAAATATCTTGATTTTCTAACCGCACTTGTAAGACATTTAAGTCTTCTGTGTCATCGGCTTTAAACCAACTGTGCGAGCCGTTTAATTGCACAATATCATTGGGCAAAATCTGTTGTGCAAGGTTTTGTTCAATGCGAGCTGCCACTACTAAATTAAAAATTTCACTACGGGCGGCGGAAAGGTAAAAACTGCGTTTTTTGCGATCTTTAACCTTAATTTCGCCCTTTGCCCAACGTAATGCTTGTGTGAGATTATGCCCATCACGGCCAAAGCGTTGTTCTGTAAAATAATTGGGGAAACCCACCTTTTCCACTATTTCTAAGCGAGTCTTTAATTCCTCGCTTTCTTTGGCATCACGCAGCAAAATATCAAAATAATTGCCTTGTAAACTACCGGTGCGGATTTTGCGATGATGACGTGTGACCGCTAAAATTTCAACCCCTTCTAATTCAAAACCACTGAAATCCGGTGTATCTTTCCCCGGCATTTGCAAGCAGAACCATTGTTCGGTCACTGCTTGGCGATCTTTTAAACCGGCATACCCCATATTCCGCACCGACACCCCAGCAAATTGCGCCAATTTTTCCCCCACAAATAAGGTATTGCACCCTGTTTTGCGAACCTTTAACGCCACAAACTCCCCTTCACCAGACATTTCATAGCCCAGGTCTTCTTTCACCACAAAATCCACACAATGTTGCTTTAAAAGTGCGGTGGATTTTGGCGGTGTTTTTAACGTGAGATAAGGGAGTTGTTCAAGCATAGTTTTCATGAAGTTGGATTGAAAATAATCTGCGAAATTTTATGCGACTTTTGGGGATTTATCCACTAAAATAACCGCACTTTTCACGCCAACTAAGGAATGGACAATGACTGATTTGACCGAACTTCAAGCGGAAACACGCGAAATTATCACCGATTTATTAAATGACGGTAGCGATCCTGCTGCACTCTATATTATTGAACATCACGTTGCGCACTATGACTTTGAGGCATTGGAAAAAATTGCGGTGGATGCGTTCAAAGCTGGCTATGAAGTTTCAGAGGCAGAAGAATTTGAAGATGAGCATGGAAAGGCGATTTTCTGTTTTGACATCATCAGCGAGGTGGAATTAAAGGCAGAGATTATTGATGCCCAACAAAAAGAAATTTTACCGCTCATTGAGAAACACAAAGGCCTTTATGATGGCTGGGGAACCTATTTTGAAGACCCTAATGCCGATGAAGATGAATACGGTAATGACGGTGAATTTTTTGATGACGATGAGGTCGAAGAAGCACGTTTACATTAATTCACTCATTCAATAAGCCTTTTATAACCCTAAGACCGCACCATAAAAGTGCGGTCACATTTTTGAATGTTGGTTTTGCCAACACGCCAAAGGCGTGAATAAATCGCTTTAGTGATTGATGAATAATTTTTGGAGAAATTTATGAAATTAAAAGCATTCAGCCTTGCGCTATTGACCCTCCCCTTTAGCACCGCTATTTTAGCGGAAAATGTTGCTTCTGCACCGCCAACCAACATTGTATCATTTAGCACGGAAGTGGAAAAAAACATTGAACGTGATCTGTTAAATGTCCGTTTGTTCTATCAAGTGGAAGGAAAAAATTTATCGGAATTAAACCAAACTATTTCAGAGCGATTAAATAAAGCCGTGGGCATTGTCAAAGGGCAAAGTGCGGTTGAAATTAAGGGAAATTACCGCAACACCACAATACGCTATGACAATGAAGGCAAAAAAAATGGCTGGATTGCACGAGCAACGTTAGTGCTGGAAAGCCAAGATTTCCAAGCCTTATCCAATGTGGTGGTCTCGCTTGATGGTGTGCTTGCCGTTGAAGATGTCAATGCCACCTTATCCTCTGAAAAACTCATGGGTGTAGAAAATGAATTAACCCAGCAAGCCATTGAAAAATTCAAAAATAAAGCCACATTAATTCAGAATTCATTGCAGATGAAAAGCTATCGAATTCTTGATTTAGACATTTCATCTGTCAATGAACCGGCACCGATTCGTGCCTATGCAGCGCCAAGAGCAGCGAAGATGACGATGCTCTCTGCGGAGGCTGCGAATGCAGATAATGCCTTTTTAGAGAATGGAAAGGAAACCGTACGCGTGCGAGCCAATGCACGAATTGAATTGTTGAAAGATTAATTTCCTATACAATTCCTTTTTCTTCTATACAATGACAACAATTTTTACACAATAAGGAAACCTCATGAACGTAGCAAAAAATGTCGTGGTGAGCATTGCTTACCAAGTACGCACCCAAGATGGTGTATTAGTGGACGAAGCACCGGCCAATCAGCCCTTAGAATATTTACAAGGCCATCATAATTTAGTCGTTGGTCTTGAAAAAGCCCTGGAAGGCAAAGCCGTAGGCGATAAATTTGAAGTTCGTGTCCAACCGGAAGAAGGTTATGGCGAATATAATGAAAATATGGTGCAACGTGTACCTAAAGAGGTATTCCAAGGGGTTGATGAATTAGTGGTGGGTATGCGTTTCTTAGCCGACACGGATATTGGCCCAATTCCTGTGGTGATTACCGAAATAGACGGAGATGAAGTGGTGGTGGACGGCAACCATATGTTAGCCGGTCAAGAATTACACTTCACCGTTGAAGTGGTCGCCACCCGTGAAGCCACCTTAGAAGAAATCGCCCATGGTCATGTTCACGGTGCGCATGGCCATCATCACCATGATAGTGACGAAGAAGGTCACGGCTGTGGTTGTGGCGGTCATCACCATCATCATAATCACGACCATGGACATGAAGGTTGTTGCGGCGGTGGTCATAAACAAGATCATCACGGACATGGCGGTTGTGGCTGCGGCGGTCACTAATTTTCGCTCAAAAGAGAAAGGGCAACTCATGTTGCCCTTCTTTTTGTCTGATAAATGAAGGAAAAAATGATGAAAAAAATCCTACTGTTAACGCTTCTTTTTGGGCTGAACGGCTGTGCGATGAACACCAAAGTGGAACAAACAGAAGTGAAACCACAAATGGCAGAAGCACAACATTTTTCAGGGAAAATCACCGGCTATGAAACTGTAAACTATCCTTTTTTTGTGAAAAAAGGGCAGAATTTAAACATCAGTATGGCGACATTTTTCCCCCACGCTTACTTCAATATCCTACCCCCTCAAGGACAAGAAGCCATTTTTAATGGCAGTGTACAAGGCGATCAATTTGAAGGGGTAGCACAAGAAACCAGAGAATATCAGGTTCAGGTTTATATGATGCGAGCCCAAGCCCGAAGAAATGAAACCATTCCCTATCAATTAGAAATCATTGTCGGCCAGGAGCTGCCGTAATGCCTTAAAAAATAGAGAAGAGGCCTCATTTCGCCTCCTCTGAAAAATTAGGCAGTGATTAAAAAGGCAGATTTCAATATGATACCGTCTTCAGTCTTTCGTATTAATCGAAAAACGCTTTTGCCATTGTTTTGGGCTGATATGGTGCTTCGCTTTAAAGTGTTGCCGAAATGCCGTTGTGGAGTGAAATCCAATTTGGTATGCAATTTCCTCAATTGTCAATTTACTACTTTCTAATAATTCCCGCCCCTTTTGCAGCCTTATTTCAATCAACCATTTAGTAAATGCCATCCCTGTTGCCTGACGAAAATGACGGGTGAATGTACTACGACTCATCATCAAGTGTCTGGCTAATTCATCAATCGAATAATTTCCTTTTAGATGAGTCCGTATAATTTCCAACCATTCATTGATATTCTCATTGGCAGTTTTACGCGTAATCGGCTGTTCGATGAATTGCGCTTGTCCTCCTTCTCGATGAGGAGAAATCACCAACAAGCGAGCCAGTTGATTGGCAATTTTTACGCCATATTGCCTTCGAACAATTGCAAGACAGCAATCTAACCCCGCGGATGTCCCTGCGGAAGTAATAATATTTTCATCTTCAATATAAATTGCACTGCAATCCAATTTTACTTGTGGGAAACGTTGTCTAAAATCCATTTCGCCCATCCAATGGGTTGTGGCTTTTTTTCCATTTAGCAATCCTGCATAAGCAAGTGAATATGTGCCATAACATAATCCCACAATGACCGCACCACGCTGTGCGGCTTGTTGTAATGCTTGTATTAATGCTTCGGAAGGCATTTGCGCCACATTATCCCAACCGGGAATTACAACAAAATCTGCCTGTTCCAGCAAACTCAGCTCACCGTCTGCCGTAATCGTAGCCGGGTGGGAATAAGTCATTGCCTGATTTTCAGCCACGATTTTGACTTTAAATAAAGGCTCTCCTTCGATTTCTGTTGAAAAAACCATATAGGGTACAGAAAACTGAAAGGGATTAAATTGTGGATAAAGGACAAGTGCAACCGTTGGAATCGCCATGTTTTCTCAATGTCATGAATTTGACCCAATTTTTTCGATATTTGAATAATAAGTCAATATTTTTATTTTTTCCTTGTTTTATAATAGTTATACCGTATTTGGTACAGTCTAATTTATTTTCATTTTTACAAGAGGAAACTTATGAAATTAAAACCTATCTTATTTACACTTATAGCAACAACCTTTGCCGCAACAGCGAATGCTGAAATCAGCTATCAGCATATCCGTAATGCCACTGCGAAAATTGAAATGGCAGGTAGCACCTTTTTAATCGACCCCTATCTCGCTCCTAAGGGCACTTATGCCGGATTTGAAGGAACGATTAACAGCGAAAAACGCAATCCTTTAATTGAAATGGCAGAACCAGTCGATCAAATACTAAAAGGCGTTGATGCAGTAATTGTTACGCATACTCATCCTGATCATTGGGACGAATACGCACAAAAAGTGTTACCGAAAACCTTGCCAATTTTTGTGCAAAATGCCGGTGATGCACAAATTATCCGCTCACAAGGTTTTAAAGATGTTCGAGTTGTTGGCAAAAATACCGAGTTTAATCAGGTAAAATTAAGTAAAACCGGTGGGCAACACGGCACAGATCAGATGTATGCAATTCCTCAACTTGCCGAGTTTGCCGGAGAAGCAATGGGCGTGATTATGCAAGCTAAAGGAGAGAAAACACTCTATATCGTTGGAGATACTATTTGGAATTATGTGGTCGATCATACCCTCAATCACTATAACCCCGAAATCATTGTAATGAATACCGGCTATGCTCAATTACAAGGGTTCTCCGGTAGCCTTATTACGGGAAAAGCTGATGTTGCCAAAGCCCGTCAAGTTGCACCAAAATCCGATATTATTACGGTGCATATGGATGCAGTAAATCATGCATCGGTAACGTCCGATGAAATGCGAAAATTCGTAAAAGAGAATAAGTTGAATAAGGTTGCAGTACCAAAAGAAAGTGAAGTACTGAAATACTAAGTAGAATCATCTATCTACTATTTGCGACTGGAGCCTCTCTAAATGAAAAGCGGTTGTAAAATCTTATGATTTTCAACCGCACTTTTTACTTTCTCACTAAAATCAAAAAGCGACAATCATAAGGATTGTTCTCGTCTTTCTCTTGATATTTTTCAAATTCAATGTGCCACTCCTCCCAATTTAAGGTTGGGAAAAAGGTATCGCCATCAAGTTCCGTTTGAATTTGGGTTAAATAGAGTTTATCCGCTTGGGGCAAATATTGCTTAAAAAGTTCACCGCCACCAATCAACATTATTTCTTCAGAATCTTTGACAAAATCAACCGCACTTTCAACGCTATTTTTCCAAAGGATGCCTTCAGATTCATAGGGCTGACGAGATAATACGATATTGACCCGTTTTGGCAAGGGACGACCAATACTTTCAAAGGTTTTACGCCCCATAATGACCGGTTTTCCCATGGTATTTTTTCTAAACCAAGCCAGATCAGCAGGCAGATGCCAAGGCATTTGGTTATCTTTACCAATCACACCGTTGAGCGTGGTGGCAACAATTAAACTGAATATCATAAAAACTCCTCGTTGAATTGCTGAGCAATATATCACAGCACAACATAAAGTTAATGCTTTTTAACAAATTTAGTGATAACGTAAACGCCGTTTTTTGAGATGAAAATAGAGAAAAAATGAACAAGAAAACCATTGTTATCAAATTTGGCACGAGCACCTTAACTCAAGGCTCAGCAAAATTAAATTCGCCACATATGGTAGAAATTGTAAGACAAATTGCCCAGCTTCACCATGAGGGCTTTCGTATATTGATTGTCACTTCCGGTGCCATTGCCGCAGGCCGTCATTATTTGAATCATCCCACGCTGCCTCCGACCATCGCTTCCAAACAATTATTGGCAGCAGTTGGGCAAAGCCAACTTATTCAGGCTTGGGAAAAATTATTTGCGATTTACGATATTCATATTGGGCAGATTTTATTGACCCGTGCAGATATCGAAGATCGTGAGCGTTTTCTCAATGCCCGTGATACCTTGCTGGCACTTTTGGATAATCACATTATTCCTGTTATTAATGAAAATGATGCGGTAGCAACGGCAGAAATTAAGGTGGGGGATAATGATAATCTCTCAGCTCTTGTAGCCATTCTCGTTCAAGCAGAACAACTTTATCTCTTAACGGATCAGCAAGGGTTGTTTGATAGCGATCCCCGTAAAAATCCGCAGGCAAAATTGATTCCAGTAGTGGATAAAATCACCGATCATACCCGCTCTATTGCAGGAGGGAGCGGTACAACGCTAGGTACCGGGGGGATGAGTACCAAAATTATTGCCGCTGATGTGGCAACTCGTTCCGGCATTGAGACTATTATCGCACCGGGTAACCGTCCAAATGTTATTGTGGATTTGGCACACGAACAGGGTATTGGTACGAAATTTACCGCTCATCATACAGATCGTTTAGAAAGCCGCAAACAATGGCTATTTGCGGCCCCTTCAGCAGGGGCGATTACCATTGATGAAGGCGCAGAACAAGCCATGCTTGTGCAAAATAAATCGCTATTACCGGCAGGGATCATAACGGTTGAAGGGCGTTTCTCCCGTGGTGAAGTGGTAAATATTCGCAATCAAGCAGGCAAAAATATCGCTCTTGGTATGCCACGCTATAACAGTGATGCGTTATTATTAATCAAGGGAAAAAAATCGCAAGAAATTGAAGCTATTTTGGGCTATGAATATGGTGCCGTAGCGCTTCATCGTGATGATATGATTATTTTATAAGGATGTATTGTGAAAAAAGCCTTTATTTTTGCTTTGTTATGGGGTTCTTTGACATTAAATGTGTTAGCAGATAGTGGTGCAGGACGTTCTCCCTTTTATGTGAATAGCTCAACAAAACGTTTAAACACAGCCGATTGTTATGATACGGATGATTGGTATCTAGATGGTTTTAGAGTAGGAAAAACGTTCAGTGCTTATCAACAAAGCTTATTACAACAGCGTATTAATTATTGTCAGCAATACGGTAGTATTTCTAGTGAGTTAAAGTCGGCATGGATGCAAGGTTACAAAAAGGGCGTTCCGCCTCAGAAAAAACAGGGTAAGAAAAAACGAAAAAAACACGCACAAGTTTAAGGAGCAATCGAAAATCTGCCAGTCAATTAAGCCTGTGACTGGCTTTTTTACGTGATATTTAAGCGTTTTTTCTCACAACTCTCGGATAGTTTCGCTTTTTCTTATTCGAGAGTTCGTAATGTCTCAATTCATCTAAAAGCGGTTGATATGCCTTAGGTAAATTTCCCGGACTTAATAATGATATGTAGGTTAGGTAGGCGATAACAGAAACATTGCAGCCGGCAAAGCTGAGTCTAATTAGGTGTGATTCCTTTATGTTTTTCCGTTTCTGTCATCGCTTTTCGGATTAGGTTATATGCCAGTAAATCCACAAATCTCTTGCTCAACTCTCCCTAGCTTTTTTGTTTCTTAATGTATAGGCTTGCGCCAATAAGTATTGCCTAACTTCTCGATAACCTAATTTAATTTCCCATCAGTGTCAATAAACTGAAAGGACGTCACCTGCTGGATAGGTCGTGCTATCAAGAAGAGAGCTAATACATTGAAAATATTTACCTTTTTCTGTTTTTTCTTATAATCGTACACATAAGCTCTCCGGCAATTCGGCATTTTATTTTCTCGATTGTGCTGCTGTATTTAATCAAATTCGCTTATCCCCTTGACCTAATTTGCACAAGGTGTCGGGGACAGAGGATTATCGGCTTGGGGCTATACTTATTCCTTTTAATTTGAGGTTTAAAACCTAGCTGGTATAAGTGGATTTGTTATAAGTTAAGTATTTTTCTGAGGATGACGGAATTGGAAAACAATGAAAATCATTGCTCCTGTAATCCCTAGTACAGCGCCACTAAATCCGATATATTCCAATCCTATATACTTCATAATTTGACCTCCGAATAATGCGCCGACACCAATCCCAGCATTAAATATGCCTGAATAAATGGCGGTGGCGACATCAGTGGCATCGGGGGCAAGTTTTAACACTTGCATTTGTAGCGCTAAACCGATACAGGAAATGCCGATTCCCCAGAGAAAGGTAAGGGAAAATATTGTAGTAGTATAATGGGTTGAACTGAGTAAAAGCGTGAGTGAGACAATAAATAATGCCATTGCACTTAGAATAAATTTTGGGGGGCTAAAACGATATAACCGATTGAACAGTAAACTGGCACTAATGCCTGATAAGCCAAATACGAGAAGAATCATCGTGGTGAGATTTGGCGCTAATTGCCCAATTTGAATCATAAAAGGTTCAATATAGGTATAGGCAGTAAAATGAGCAGAAATAATGAGTACTGTTGTGAAATAAAGCCCTATTAACAATGGGCGCTTAGCAAGAATGGGTAAACTGGCAAGTGAGCCAGCATTTTTACTTGATAGACGAGGTAAAAGCCGAATAATTAAGAACATTGCCAATAATGCCAGGGTGGCAATAATGCCGAAAGTGACCCGCCATCCGACAAGCTGACCGATTAAACGTCCGAGGGGTAAACCTAAGATGGTAGCAAGAGATGATCCGATTGCAAGCATCCCAAGTGCTTGCGTTTTTTTATTTTTAGGGGCAATACGCATTACGAGGGAGGCGGTGATAGACCAAAAAACGGCATGAGCTAAGGCAATACACATTCGGGCAATCAACAATACCCCAAAATTCCACGCAATCACAGAGAGAAGATGTCCGATAATGAAGATCACAAAAAGTTTAATGAGTAAACTTTTTCGCTCCATTTTGCCGGTTGCTAACATTGCCGGCAAAGACATTACCAATACAGTCCAAGCATAGACTGTCATCATCAGACCGGTTTCGGCGGTTTGCATATCAAAACTTTGCGCAATATCAGTGAGCAATGCAACAGGCACAAATTCTGTGGTGTTAAAAATAAAGGCGGCACAAGCCATAATAATGACTCGCCATGTTTGGATTTTTGCAGCTTGTTGGTAAAAAGTCATGACTTCAATTTCTCTTTAATGAGATCTTTTAATTGTTGACGGAAATTTTTGTTTATTTCCAGCTTGTACTGGGGAGAATAGCAACTGTCGAAAAAGCGAATAGGAAGTTTAAGGTTTTGGTATTTTTCATTCGCCGCAGAAAGGTTGAGATTGATATTACATTGCATCGTGCTCAAATCAATAGTGCCGTTGCCTTCGCCCAAAAGTGCGGGGGTTTTTAGGCTAATTTTATTGACGGTCAATAAATTATTTTCAAGGCTCAATGATGAAATGAAAGTTTGATAGGCGGTATTCATCTTTTTCTCTTGTAAAAGTTCATCATTGTAGTTAATAGGAAAATACTGTGTCGCAAGATCAAGTAAATTTACCCCTAAAAGCGTTCCGTACTGTGCACTAAAATCAAATTTTCCTTGCATTAACGCTGAATTGGAAAAAGTCAGCAGAATGTTAAAATCCGTTGTACCGGTCATGGTATTGGGAAAACTCAGTAACGTGAGTAAGCGCTCCATTGGAAAATTTTTGCCGGAAAATTTGACCGCACTTTTTTGTTCTAACTCATTGAATTTTAATACAGCGAGACAGTCTGTATTACACGCCGGTTTTATGTAGGCGATAAGCGCTTTTTGAGGTTTAAAGAAATCCGCATGTATTTCAATATAGCCGAGCGTTTGATCATTGAGTTTTGCCTTATTAATTTGGATTAAGCTTTCTTGATCTTGGCGAAAGGCAATATTGGCTTTATTAAAGGTGAAATTGAAGCGGGTATTTTTTCCATAAATGGGTTTTTCAAGTTCAATTGCAATGCGATTTTCACCATCAAAAGCAATATTTTTTGCCAATAATTTTTTCAGTAAAAAATCTGAAAAAGACAGGGTGATTTTCGCTGAATTGAGGGCATTTTCACTGAATTTGATTTGATTTATGGTAAGTTGTTCAAGTTTTGGATTGCCGAACATTAAAGGTAAAAAGGCAAGTTTCCCCTCAATTTGTTTGAGCGATAGAGCGTGATAGTTCAGTTGCTCAATGGTGAAATAAGGTTGAGGAAGGAAACCGAACTCAAGGGATTTCACTTGAATATTGTGCAGGGCTAATTGTTCGGTGAGCTGGCTCTTCGCTTGCTGGAGTTGAATATAAAAAAACGCAAAGATCGCTACAAGCACGATCAGCAGGCTTATTGCGATCTTTTTCATTTATTTATCCTCATCGATACGACTTGCCACCGCATTTTGTTGGTTTCGATATTTCGCATCTTTACGGCGATTATAAGGGCGGGCGGCATCACCGCTTAGCACTTCAAAACTAAGTGCGCCGATGACCATATTCGGGCGTAAGGCTAAAGGTAATTTACCTGAATTATAAAACTCAAGAACGATTTTGCCTTCCCAACCCGGATCGATGCGGTGTGCGGTAACATGCACCATTAAGCCTAAACGAGCAAGAGAGGAGCGCCCGTCTAGCCAACCGATAATATTGGCCGGTAATTTGACGGATTCTAAGGTTGTTGCCAAAGCCAGTACACCGGGGTGGAGAAAAAAAGCCTCGTTATCGGGAATGATGATTTCATCACTCATTACGGATTCCAATTGGGCAGAAACCTCTTCTTTCGGGCCACTTAAATCAATATAAGGTGCGGAATGTTCACGAAATACCCGGAAAGAATTCCCCAAACGCACATCAATGGTTGCACCATTAATTTTACTGTTATCCGGACGAGGGGTTAAAGCAATAATGCCATCATCAAGATAACGTTCAATATCAGTATCGCAAAGACGCATAATTTCTCCTACTTTTGATTAAGTAAATGAAGGATTTGGGCTTTTAACATATTGATTGCAATACGGTTTTTACCACCACGAGGAATAACAATATCGGCATATTGTTTAGATGGCTCAATAAATTGTAAAAACATCGGGCGAACCGTTGACCGATATTGGTCAATGACAGATTGCAATGAACGTCCCCGTTCTTCCATATCACGTTGCAAGCGGCGGATAAAACAAATATCAAGTGGTGTATCCACAAAAACAGAAATATCCGCTAATTGGCGTACCCGTTCATCGGTGAGCAGTAAAATGCCCTCTAAAATCACGATACGTTTAGGGGTGAAGTGCGTGGTTTCCGCGGTTCGGGTGTGTTCTACATAGCTATAAACAGGAATATCCACCGCCTTATTGGCTTTTAAATCTTTTAAATGCTGAATAAGTAAATCACGATCCATCGAGTTGGGGTGGTCATAATTGGTTTTTACCCGTTCGCTCATTTCTAAATGGCTTTGGTCTTTATAATAGCTATCTTCTGCAATAATACCGATTTGCTGACAACCTAATTCGTTACAAAGTTCTTTATGAACGGTGGAGGCAATGGAACTTTTCCCTGAGGCGGAGGCACCTGTGATGGCGATGATAATACAAGATGAATCTGGCATAAATATAACCTGAAGGCTGAGAAAATTCTCTGAATTATAAAGAAAAGTGCGGTCAATTTCACCTTTATTTTTCGGTATCAATTCGCAAAATTGTGAAGGGAATCACGGTATTATTTTTCATTTTCGCATAGCATTTTGGCATTTTATCCAATAGAGGGGATTACTATGACATTCAATAAAATTTCTCTTTCTATTTCAACCGCACTTTTAGCGGGAAGTTTAATGTTCTCTTCCGCAGTCTATGGGAAAGGTCGCTTGGTCGTTTATTGCAGTGCCACGAATGTGTTATGTGAAACCACCATAAAAGCCTTTGGCGAAAAGTATGATGTGAAAACCTCCTTTATCCGCAATGGTTCAGGGAGTACTTTTGCCAAAGTGGACGCCGAAAAAAATAATCCCCAAGCGGATGTTTGGTTTGGCGGCACCTTTGATCCTCAGGCACAAGCGGCAGAATTAGGATTAATTGAGCCTTATCAATCTCAACATATTGATGAAATTGTCGAAGCTTTCCGTGACCCGGCAAAAACAAAAGGGCATTATGTTTCCGCCATTTATATGGGGATTTTAGGGTTTGGGGTGAATACCGAGCGTCTTGCCAAATTAGGCGTTAAAGAAGTGCCGAAATGTTGGAAAGATTTAACAGATCCTAAGTTAAAAGGGGAAATCCAAATTGCTGATCCACAAAGTTCCGGCACGGCTTACACCGCCATTGCGACCTTTGTGCAACTTTGGGGTGAGGACAAGGTGTCAATGATCTTCCA
>NZ_MLHJ01000128.1 GCF_001998965.1 Rodentibacter rarus | reverse complement strand
GTACAGCCCCAAAATTTTTTTAAGGAAAATCAACTATGGCAACGATTAAAGATGTGGCAAAAATGGCTGGCGTTTCCACCACCACGGTTTCCCATGTAATTAATAAAACCCGATTTGTTGCAAAAGAAACAGAAGAAGCCGTTCAACATGCGATTAAAACCTTAAAATATTCTCCAAGTGCCGTGGCAAGAAGCCTAAAAGTCAACACCACGAAATCCATTGGGATGATCGTCACCACCAGTGAAGCGCCCTACTTTGCCGAAATTATTCACGCCGTGGAAGAACATTGCTATCGCCAAGGTTATTCCCTTTTTTTGTGCAACACACAAAATGATCCTGAAAAAATTAAAAACCACTTAGAAATGTTGGCTAAAAAACGGGTGGACGGATTGCTGGTGATGTGCTCGGAATATACCCAAACTTCCCTTGATTTACTCTCCAATTTCTCCGACGTGCCAATGGTAGTGATGGATTGGGGGCCAAATGGCGATACGGATATTATTGACGACAACAGCTTTACCGGCGGCTATTTGGCGACAAAATATCTGATTGATTGCGGCCATCAAAAAATCGGCATTATTGCCGGTGAACTGAGCAAAACCACCGCACGAACCCGCTACGAAGGTTTTGAAAAAGCCATGAAAGAAGCGCATTTAAGCATCAATAAAAATTGGGTCACGGAAGGCTATTTTGAACCGGAAGACGGCTATGAATGTATGAATAAAATTCTTAACCAAACAGCTCTCCCTACTGCGGTGTTTTGCTGTAACGATGTCATGGCGTTAGGGGCGATTTCCGCCATTACAGAAAAAGGCTTGCGAGTGCCCGATGATATTTCCCTTATTGGTTATGATAACATTCATTCATCACGTTTTTATGCGCCTCCTTTAACCACCATTCACCAATCCAAATCTCGCCTCGGTGCACAGGCCGTGAATTTGTTGTTTGAACGTATTTCACAAAAAGACAACGAGAATTTACCTCAATCTCAAAGTCGAATTGATATTCACCCCGAACTGGTTATCAGAAAATCCGTTAAAATCCTTTCATAAAATTCACTAAAAAACGACCGCACTTTTTACATAATCAATAGAAAGTGCGGTTATCTTTTGAGAAATTTTTAATTTTTTTGTTTTTTATCAATCTTTTCTTTTATAGAGTTTGACCGAACACCTCTTTTTAGTTATACCTACACCCAGTTTTATTTTTTTAATTTAATTTTAGGAGTTTGTATGACACAAGCGTATGCTACTCTACGCAATAACATCAATATGTTAGGACGTTTTCTCGGTGAAACCATTAACGATGCACAAGGGGCTGATATTCTTGAGCTTATCGAAAATATCCGCAAATTATCCCGTGATTCCCGTGCAGGAGACGACAAAGCCCGTCAAGCCTTGCTCGAAACACTGGCGAACATTTCAACGGATAATATCATCCCTGTAGCGCGTGCATTCAGCCAATTTTTGAACCTCACCAATATTGCTGAACAATATCAAACTATCTCTCGTGAACATTCAAAAAAAGCCCCTTCAGAACGTTCTTTACACGCCCTATTCACCCGTTTAAAAGCGGAAAATGCGTCAAAAGAAGACGTTTATAAAACCATTGAAAAACTCTTAATCGAACTGGTATTAACGGCACACCCTACAGAAACCACCCGCCGTTCACTTATCCATAAACACGTTGAAATCAATAAATGTTTAAGCAAATTAGAACATGGTGATCTGACAGAGAAAGAACGAAGTGTCATTGAACGCCTACTTCTTCGGTTAATTGCCGAAGCCTGGCATACCAACGAAATTCGCACCATTCGCCCAACCCCTTTTGACGAAGCGAAATGGGGCTTTGCCATGTTGGAAAATAGCCTCTGGCAAGCCGTGCCGGAATTTCTCCGTCAATTAAATGAAAATGCCCGTGAATTTTTAGGTTATGATTTACCGGTGGGGCTAAAACCGGTACGCATTTCTTCTTGGATGGGGGGGGACCGTGACGGCAACCCATTTGTTACCGCTCAAATCACTCGAAAAGTGCTTAATTTTGCCCGTTGGAAAGCCGCAGATTTATTCCTGCAAGATATCAGCAAGCTTGCCGATGAGCTTTCCATGGTGAAATGTACCGATGAATTTCGAGCAAAATATGGCGATCATTTAGAGCCTTACCGTGTGGTGGTAAAAGGCTTACGCAGCAAACTCACCACCACCCTTGCCTACTTTGACGATCTCCTTGCCGAACGCCTGCCTCGTGTTACAGAAAATGACATTATTTTAGAAGATAACCAACTTTGGGAACCCCTTTACGATTGTTATCAATCCCTTATGGCATGCGGTATGCGTATTATTGCAAACGGCTCATTGCTTGATATTTTACATCGTATCCGTTGCTTTGGTGTCACCTTGTCACAAATGGACATTCGTCAAGAAAGCACCCGTCATACGGATGCCATTGCAGAAATTACCCGCTATATCGGCTTAGGTGATTATTCCCAATGGACAGAAGAAGACAAACAAGCTTTCTTAATTCGTGAATTAAGTTCACGCCGTCCACTCATTCCTCAAAATTGGACACCTTCCGCTGAAACACAAGAAATTCTTGATACCTGTAAAGTGGTTGCTGCCCAAAAACAAGGAGTAATTGCTTGTTATGTGATTTCGATGGCACGCAGTGCTTCTGACGTCCTTGCCGTCCATTTATTGCTCAAAGAGGCCGGTGTGCCTCACCACATTCCTGTTGTGCCTCTGTTTGAAACCTTAGATGATTTAGATGCCGCAGAAGAAGTGATGACCCAACTGTTTAATATTGGTTGGTATCGAGGTGTCATCAACAACCGCCAAATGGTGATGATCGGCTATTCGGATTCGGCCAAAGATGCCGGTATGATGGCAGCCTCTTGGGCACAATATCGTGCTCAAGAAGCCTTGGTAAATTTAACGGAAAAACTGGGTATCGAACTCACCTTATTCCACGGACGTGGCGGCACCATCGGCCGTGGTGGTGCACCGGCTCATGCCGCCCTACTTTCCCAACCGCCACGCTCATTAAAAAATGGCTTGCGTGTTACAGAACAAGGGGAAATGATCCGCTTCAAACTCGGTTTACCTGCCGTAGCGGTGGAAACTTTCGACCTCTACGCCAGCGCCATTTTAGAAGCCAATCTCTTACCACCGCCTGAGCCTAAGGTAGAATGGCGTACCGTTATGGATGAGCTTTCCACCATTTCTTGCAAAATCTACCGTGATGTGGTGCGGGGCGATAAAGACTTTGTACCTTACTTCCGCAGTGCCACACCGGAACAAGAGCTCTCTAAATTACCACTGGGTTCACGCCCGGCAAAACGTAATCCAAATGGCGGCGTTGAAAGCCTTCGAGCCATTCCTTGGATTTTCGCTTGGATGCAAAATCGCCTTATGTTACCGGCGTGGCTAGGCGCTGGCGCTTCCGTGCGTCAAGTCATTGAAAATGGTAAAGGTGAAATTATCGAAGAAATGTGCCAAACCTGGCCATTTTTCTCCACCCGAATTGGCATGCTGGAAATGGTATTCAGCAAAGCAGACCTCTGGCTTTCACAACAATATGATCAACGTTTGGTGAAAAAAGAACTGTGGTATTTAGGCGAAAACCTACGCCAACAATTGCAAGCGGATATTCAAACGGTGCTTTCCCTTTCCCACCGTAACGAACTGATGTCCGATTTACAATGGATTGCTGAATCCATTGCATTACGCAATATCTACACCGATCCGCTCAATCTTCTCCAGGTGGAACTGCTCCACCGCTTCCGTGAAAACCCGGATCAACCAAATCCTGATGTGGAACAAGCCTTGATGATTACCATCACCGGCATTGCCGCAGGAATGCGTAATACGGGTTAGGAAAGAAATGATAAAGTGCGGTTAAATTCAACCGCACTTTTCTCACTTTTCAATTTCCATCCGCCAAATTTGGTTAAACTCCTCTATTAATGTAAATAATTGCGCTGTTTTTTGTTCGTTAAATCGGTTAAAGATGCGTTCAAATAGGGTTATCGTTGTCTGATAAATGGGTTCGGCTTGTTGTTTGCCGGCTTCGGTCAATCGCATAATTTTTTCACGTTTATCATGTTGGCTTTCAAAAAATTCAATCCAGCCCTTTTCACGATATTCCTTACAAATATTAAATACGGTTTGTTTTGGTACATACCATTCTTCACAAATTTGTTTTTGTGTACATTGTCCGTTTTCAGCGTTGGATAAACTATAAAGTACAGCAAAATGATGATAATTTATCCCTAATTTCTTGATCCAACGATCAAGCAAATCATCCATTTCTGAAACCTGTTTACCTAACCTATCAAAATTATTCATTGTCTTTCCCTTTTTATTTAAATTTTCATCATTCTAACACATTCAAGGTGAAATATAGTCCTAAAATTTACTTGATTTAAGTAAATTATAAGACTAAAATTTTCCAAATTAGTAAAATTTAAGACTTTATAAAGGACAATATAAATGACTCCAATTCATTCCAATGCCTTCGAAAATATTAAATCTATTGCGAAGAATAATAAAAAACGGCTCTTTTTTACCTTTGGATTTGTTGCTTTAGAGAATGTGCTTTTCATCACTTATCCTCTTTTTGGGAGTTTTGCGGTCAATGCGATGATGAATGGTAATGTGACGTTATCACTTACCTATTCATTCGTTGTACTCATCATTTGGGGAATTGGGGCTGCACGGCGTGCGGTTGATACGCGTGCTTTTGCCCGTATTTATGCAGAGCTTACCGTTCCGGTAATATTAAGCCAACGAGAGAAAGGATTCGACAAATCAGCGATTGCCGCGCGTGTGGCACTTTCACGCCAATTCGTGGATTTTTTTGAACAACATTTGCCTACGCTCATTATGTCAGGCTTTTCCATTATCGGTGCAGCAGTTATGCTATTGTGGTTGGAATTTTGGTCTGGGGTAACCGCCTGTTTTATTTTGATATTCTTTGGATTGATGTTGCCGAAATATGCCAAAACCAACGATTTGCTCTATTTAAAACTGAATGACCGTTTGGAAAAAGAGGTCAATCTCATTGAACAAAAAAGTCATTATCATTTAAATAAACATTATGATTGGCTCGCGACATTACGCATTCGCTTGTCAAATCGTGAGGCAGAAGGCTATTTATGGATTGGTGTAGCTGCAGCGATTTTATTTGGTGTCACTGTCGTTCATTTAGCCATGACAGATGGTGTGCAAGCCGGGCATATTTATGCGGTGATGACTTATCTTTGGACCTTTGCAATGAGCCTTGATGATGCCCCAAGGTTAATGGAGCAATTTTCCAATTTAAGAGATATTGGTAAACGGGTCGAAGTGCAGTCAAAACACGAAGGAATTTGACCGCACTTTTTATTTCAGTATCATACCGCTCATCCCATAAATAAGAGGAAATACAATGACAACTGAATTTCAAAAACTTGATCCTGATAGCGCAATTGATATTGCCTACGATGTTTTCTTAGAAATGGCCGGGGAAAATTTAGACCCGGCGGATGTGCTGTTATTTAATCTTCAATTTGAAGAACGTGGTGCGGTGGAATTTGTGGAAACCGCAGAAAATTGGGAAGAAGAAATTGGCGTGTTAATCGACCCCGATGCCTTTGCCGAAGTGTGGATTGGTTTGGTTAATGAGAACGATGAAATGGATGATATCTTTGCCAAATTCCTTATTTCTCACCGTGAGGAAGATCGTGAATTCCACGTAATTTGGAAAAAATAATTCATCAGAAAAAAGGAAATCAATGAATGATTTCCTTTTTTATACCGGAATACTTGAAAAAAAGACTAATAAAAGTGGAGGGAGAATATTGGTAACAAATCCGAAAGAAATCGCAATAGGTGTCACGTCTATTCCACCTGATTTTTGGATGATAGGTAACGTACAATCTAATGCGGTCGCTCCGGTGATCCCAATCGCCGTTGAGCGAAAATGTTGCATAAAAAGCGGGACGATAAATAAACTGATAATCTCTCGAGATAAATCATTAAAAAATGCAATACTGCCCTGCACCGGCCCCCACGCATTTGTCAGCACCACACTAGATAAAGAATACCACCCCATTCCGGAAGCAAAGGCCAAACCTTGGGTAATCGGCATAGTTAAAACCAATGCTGCCACAATTCCCCCTAACAAAGAAGTCACAGTAAACACAATACCGGTTTGAAAACCACGTTTATTAAACAATGCTTCTTTTAGTGAAATGCCATTGTTCCGTAGCTGGATACCCACGAAAAAAATCAAGGCAATCAACACATAAAGATTAATCCCCGTTGGCAAAACAAGATAGGCGTTAAATAGCCAACCGCATAACGTCCCTAAAACAACGGTGCCGGAAAGTTTGAAAGAATCAACTAATGAATGCCAACGAGAGAGGATTTTTCCTTGAGGTTTAAGTAATGGTGCAGGATTAAAACGATCATAAATCATTAATCCAATCATATTTGAAGTTAGAATAATCGCCGAAAGTGCCGCTGCGGTTTTACCAATAATCGGGAGCTTTGTTTCTAGATCATCAAGCTGACCGAGTAAATACCCCATCAAAAATAAGATAACATACAACAAAAACATCACCATTTGATTAATTTGGGTGAGATGTTTTTTATTTTTTACTTTCAATAAATAGCCTAATAGCATAGGCACAAGCACGACTAATAATCCGTTTATCACGTCTTGCATAATCATTTTCCTTTGTAATAAACCTTGCCTAGCATACCTTTTTTATTTATCGGGTCAAGTTATTCAATATAAACAAATTTTTAATATCCATTGCCTTAGTTATAAAAACAATTATCTAAAAATTAACGATTGATAAAACAAAAATGGGGCAATTTATGCCCCAAAATAAAAATACGATTAACTCCCCTCTTCTTGTTGTAGATGTCTTCTCATCAGGGCTATCACCTGCTCCCCTTCAAACTGCGTTTTAAACACCACTTTCGTTTGTGTCGAAATATGAGAAAAAAGACATTCAGCGTGTTTGATTTTACTTCTTTCTTCTTGTCGGAGATGCTCAGAATCTTTCACTCCCTTGGATTCAATCACAAAATTTAGAACATCATTATTTTTAGTTTTCACAATATAGGCAAAATCAGGCGAATAAGTCCCACCACCTGCCACAGGGATTTTGATGGAGTTTTTAGGAATTTTAGTGAATACCGTAACCCCTTCAATTTCCTCATTCGCAATATTTTGATGTTCAATTTCCGAATCGTAAAAAATCTCGCTAAATAAATAACTCGCCGCAGGCTCATGCACCTCATCAGCCATTCTGCCTAAATCCGTAACGCGAACCGCTTTGGGTCTACCGTTTTTATCCGTAAATTGTGTCGGATGAACTGAATTATTGACCATCTGATACCCCAATTCAAACTTACTGAAAGAATGATGCAGTAAGAACTGATTAAAACCGCTACGAATTTGCGCAATTGTCTGCATATTCAAAAATTGGGAAATATCCCATTCCGACCGCACTTGATGAAAGGCTTGATGCAACGTTGTCATCTTGATTTTTGCTTCCGTGGATAACGTTTCCAAAAATTCGCGATAACTCATGGTATTAAAGCGAATGAGCGTATTTTCTAAATCTTCTTTATTTCGTACAAGCATTACCGCATTTTTAATATAGGTTTCAGAAACTTTGGTACGAATTCCCGCTTGCTTAAATTTATCAGCACTTTCTTTTAAATAGTTGACAAATAATGCTAGAAATTCCATTTCTGAATCAATTTTATATTTTAAAATCGCTTTATGATGAATTAACTCCCACAATGCTTTTAGCTCTTCATATTTTCCCTCACGCATAGGGATAGCATCCTTCTTAGCTTTTGCTTCGGTGATTTTTCCTTGGAATAACCCGGTACTAAACGCATTGGGAAAAAGCTGCTTTATTTGATGATAAGCGCCGCTACTCACAAAATTATCGTTATCATCAATCAATTTGTTGTCCGCCAATTTATTGGTAATACTACGATTACTTTCTTGCGGATAAGCCCGTTTGATTTTTTCTAATAATTCAGGCGTAAGTGCGGTCGGAATTTGCGCCGTTTCAGAGACTTTATTCACTTCCCCTACCAACTCCGCCACAAAATCTTTTTCGCTATTATCGACAAAATAATTAAGCAGATACTGTGGCGAACGTACCCGTTCCATTAATTCATTCACCGGCAAACGCAAGCCCCGCCCTACTTCTTGCAGTTTTGAGGTTTTGCTGCCACTGGAACGCAATTTACAAATTTGAAAGACATTGGGATTATCCCACCCCTCACGCAACGTCCATTTGGAAAAAATAAAACGGCGTGGATTTTCTAAAGAAAGCAAGGTTTCTTTATCGTGTAGAATTTCGTTCACTTCCCGTTCAATTTTATCATCGCTTTCACTATTATCTTTGGAAAAGTACCCCCCATGAGTAAGTGATACATCGGCAATGGTTTTTTCCAAATAATCCCGATAAAACGGATCAGCTTCTGTTTTCAATCGTTCTTTGACCTCTGCCAAAATCCAACTTTCAAATTTTGCCTTTAAACTACCGGCAATTTGATTGTCGCTACGATAACCGGCGATATCATCAATAAAAAATAATGTGAGCGGTTTAATTCTCGGTGAAGTTTGGGTAAGCAGGTTTCGTTCTAATTTAAAATGCTCGGCAATGGCTTTTTTCATCATCGCATCTTGCACGGTTTCAGAATAGGAATAAGGGTTAAGCAATGCCCCCGCTTTTAACTCGACCCCGTTACTTAATGCCAAAGTCGTTTTATTCATCGCTTCAACCTTCAACGCAAAGATATCAGGGTGAATCTGTGCTAAATCATCGCCTTTGTTCAAATGAAAAACCTGTGTTTTGCCATTTTCGTAGAGTTCAAAGGTTGCCTCATTGCCGGAAAGTGCGGTCAATTTTAACTGAGAATCTAAACCGCCTTGCTGTTCTTCACAAAAGACACGTACACCTTTCACGAGATCCTGATTGAACGCTTCAACTGCCGTTAAACGATAAATCAAATTGTAATATTGCTCATTAAATGTTGCACCATAGCGCAAAATGTATTGTGGATTTAACCGATTGATATTCTCCCAAGTTTTCTTCGCTGTCGGAAATTTGTGCGGTTCGTCAATAATCACAATCGGGCGAACGGCGGCAAGGGCGGCTTGCGGTTGATCGAAGAGATCTTTTAAGGCTCGATCTCCGCTTTCCGTCATAGATGGCGAATTAATCATTCCTGCATTAATCAATAAAATATGAATTTCCCTTTGATTTTCCGCTTTAACAAATTGATCAATCGCCACAGAAATGTGGGATTTTTTACTTTTCGCCATCTTTTGGCTTTCCACCACATAGGTTTTTAGGCTTATTCCCTCATAATCATTGCCAAAATCTTGGCGAAAATGCTCTACAAGGGATTGGCTTTGCAAAAAGTATTTTGTACCGGCTTTAATGGACAGCGTGGGGACAATCACAATAAACTTGAACACACCCAGCATTCGATGCAAATCGTACATGGTTTTGGTGTAGGTATAGGTTTTACCTGTACCTGTTTCCATAGAAATATCCAACACATTTGAGCCATCAAAAGTGCGCTCAATTTGGTTGGCACTTTGCACTGCTTGCAGATTTTGTGCATATTTTCCCTTTGCAAAAATCAGCTCAGGATTTTCATCAGTAAAATGCTGTTTGGTCATCACACCATCAAACACCGCCAACACCGCTTGAATCCCCTGCTCTTGGTGGGGTAAATTTTTTTCGTAGTTAAAACCACTCATTTTTGCCTCACCCTAATTGCGAATAATCAAACTCAAGGCGATATTTTTCTTATTATTGTAAGTGTTGATCGCTTGATTGAGTTCTTGTTGTAAATGACTTGGCATATTTTCACCAAAAACAATCACCCGATTTGGGTTGAAATTATTGTCGTTATCCAACTTTTGAATAAACGCTAATAAATCCTCAGAAGTGAAGCCCGTTTGCAATAAATACAACCGTTTATCGCATAAATGGGCGGTGTAATTGCCAAGTTTAATATCTAAAATCGGGTCGGTCAGCAATGCTCCATCATTTAATGCCCAAGTGGTAAGTAAACTGTGATATTGGCTTTCCGTAAGATTTTCTACAAAGGGCAGGGTTGCCTGTTCTAGCGAAAATTCCTCATCGGAATGTTGTCTGAAATTAGTGGTGGTTTGGTAGACTTTAAAGCCCAAATCAAGATCAGGATAATTTAAAACAATCTGTACCCTATTTCTAATGATCCTTTCTTTTGTTAAATGAAAAATCGTTGGGTTATTTTCTTTTAAATGATGATTAATAAAATCATACGCAGCTTTTGCAATTTTTTTAGCTTTACCTGTTCCCTTAATTTCTATTTTTTCATTTAGTTGAATTAAAATAAATTTTCTATTTCCATTATCCGTGATATTGGCCTCAAAAATGGCTTCAGCAAACGAACCTGATCCTGCAAAAAAATCTAAATACAGATCATTTTTAGCGTTAGCATTCAGGATTAAATCCTTTAATAAGGCAACAGGTTTAGGATTGGCAAAAGGAGTGATCGATGTACCGAATAATGTTTTTAAATTATTTGTAGCCTTACGGGTTTGCATTTTTATATAGGAACGTAATATATCCTTACGATCTCTTGTAATATATGTTTTTTTATTTGGTAATAGATCATCATTATCGGGAAATTCGATTAGATTATGTGAGACCCATTCATTCCAAGTTTCAAGCATGCAGCTCCAACCTCGACTAGGCACTTTACAGTAGTTTCCCGTTCTAGGATTTACTCTAAGATCTTTCATTCCGCTATTTTGCGGATCATCTAACGGACTCGTTCTATAAACGCCAAATTCATCAACAAATTTATAGTTTGCAAGATTATCTTGAGATAATTTATTTACCTTATAAAACTTTTTGAGATCGTCTTCCGTTTTCTTATAATCTTTACCATTTTTATCAAAAATATCCATAATTTCAGAATAAATAGGATTGGAAAAGCCAAAATCAGCCTGTTCGGCTTTATCTTTATCCTTTGTATATACAAGAATATACTCGTGAGATGTCGATACAATATAAGGATCATTTTTAGGTGTGCCATCAACGATTATTTCAGCAACAAAATTCCCTTCCCCAAACACCTCATCACACAATAATTTCAACTGCGCCACTTCGTTATCATCAATGGAAATAAAAATCACGCCGTCTTCTTTAAGTAAATCACGGGCAATATAAAGGCGCGGATACATAAAAGTGAGCCAAGCGCTATGAGAATTGGCCCCCTTAGCGGTGAATTTTAAAATACGTTCCGCCTCATCAAGGCTGATATGGGCGAGTTCGCTTAACTGTTCGGGTGTAAATTTACGATCATCTTGATACACAAAACCGTCCGATCCCGTATTATAGGGTGGGTCGATATAAATCATCTTCACGCTGCCTTTGTAAGCATTTTTCAGATGTTTTAACACCTCTAAGTTATCGCCTTGGATCAGTAAATTTTGGCTGTTAACATTTTCAGGCTTGGCATTGTGTGTTTTGTCTTCACAAAGTAAGGTTTCAGGCGGAAGATTACGGAGCAATTTGGCATAGGATTTTCCCAACCAATTCATCTCATAAAATTCATGGCTAATCTCGGTTTTCTCAACAATCTCCGTTTGGAATTTTTCCAGTAAAAATTTTCCGTTTTTATCAAAACAATTTGGAAAAAGGGCTTGAAGTTGGGCAAGTTGTTTAGAATTGGCGGAAACGCCCTCTTTAGAAAAAAGTGTTTCGGCGATCATTTGACCTCCGAATTAATATTATTGAAGAAAAATGATAAATTTCGCTTGCAATTATCGTTTAGTTTAGGCAAGGCAAGGCAAGGC
>NZ_MLHJ01000127.1 GCF_001998965.1 Rodentibacter rarus | reverse complement strand
TTTTATAACGGACACACGCAGTGTGTCCCTACGTTCTGTTAAAATTTCTATTTTTGTGCATTTGCTACATAATACCGAAAAAATGGAAAATTTTTAATCGCACTTTTGTGATGAATTCCTCCTATTGATTAGATTATTCCGCCTACTTCCCCTTTCCTCACGAATCGGTATAATGTGCCGTTTTTATCAGCAAACGGAGGATAATTTGAAATCAATCATGGTTAAACCTGAAACATTACCGCAGTTTATTCGTCAAAAAGTGGCTGAAAATGATGCTTTTGGCTTGGTGGAAGGGTGGTGTCAGCTTTTTCGGGAAAGTCGTGTTTATCAAATTGTGCCTCATATTCGTTTAATCCGGCGTATTTTGAAACAAGATAAAGAATTGGCTCGTTCGGTTGCTGAGCTATTGTGTGACTGGGTGTGTAGTTTACGCCTTTATCCCCTATTGATTAGCAGTGGTATTTTGGCTCGTGAGGGATTTGGGCGTGAAATGAAAAGTCGCCTTTATGAGCGTTTTAATCCTGCTTTTAAAGATATCAACGATCTGCGTGATATTTTTTATCTGTTATTTAATGATAAAAATGATGTGCGTTGGATTGATGCTATTCCGTTAAAAGAATGGCGGGGGCTTTTAGGCGTTTTAGCCCGTCAAACTGAGGAAAAAGATCGAGAGCGTTTGCATACTCACTTTCAACATGAAGGGTTATTTGCCATAGAGATGCTGTCGATTTGGATTGCGGCAGAAGAAATGGAACCGGAACTGATGCGTATGGAACCTTCATTATTGAATGCCGATTCGCCTTTTGTTGCATTACACCGTGAAGTGATTGATTGGTTAGAGGCTCGTCGTCAAGGGAATATGTTTGATGATAGCCACTTTCAAGTGATGTTTGAACAATGTAATCGGCTTATTGAACGCTTACAAAAAAGAGGGGCACAGGTCGGTTCATCCCTTAATGTGGCTTATCTTCTAGAACGACTTTCACAAACCTTAGAACGATTGGAAAAACTGATGGCGATTTTTGTATCAAATCGTTACTTACCTCGTCGTATTTTATTATTAACCGGCTGTTTTGCCCGCGCTGCAGCGGAACAACACAGTATTTCCCGTTTATGGAAACAGAGTTCAAAGCTCATTGCACGGAGTATCACGCAAAATTCAGGCGATCATGGTGAACATTACATTACAAGGGATAAAAAAGAGTACTTCTCGATGTTTTATTCAGCAGCCGGAGGTGGGGTATTAATTGCGCTGATGGCACTGTTTAAAATGTATTTGGGAAGTGTCATTGATGATAAAGTTTGGAAAGGGATTGCTGAAGGGCTTAACTATGGCTTAGGGTTCACCCTCATTTTTATGTTGCATTTCACGGTGGCAACGAAGCAACCGGCCATGACGGCAGCCCGTTTTGCTGAGGCAGTGGAGCGTCATCCTAACGGAAAAGCCTTGAATATGAAACTCGCTCAATTGCTCGTGGATGTATTTCGTTCACAAAGTATTGCGGTGGTGGGTAATGTGCTTGTGGCGATGAGTTTAGCGGCGTTGATTGCGTTTATCTATCAGCAACAAAGTGGTGAGGCTTTGCTCAATCAAGGGCAGATTGATTATCAGCTACACAGTATTGATCCTTTCGCCGGCACATTATGGTTTGCCGCAATTGCCGGGGTATGGTTGTTTTTTTCAGGGATCATTTCAGGCTATTTCGATAACCGAAGTCACTATTTGAATTTGAGAATGCGTTTGCGTCAGCACCCTTGTTTGAAAAAAGTGCTGCCTTCCCAATACCGAGCAAAATTAGCCGATTATTTGCACGACAACTATGGTTCCATTATGGGAAATCTTTGCTTTGGATTATTGTTGGGATTAACCGGCGTGGTGGGCTATTTAACCGGTTTACCGCTTGATATTCGCCATGTTGCCTTTTCTTCGGCCAATGTAGGCTATATTGCAGTGAGTGGGCATTTTACGGTTGCCTTGGTGTTACAATGCCTCAGTTTCGTTTTATTGATTGGCTTGGTGAATTTGATCGTCAGCTTTTCCTTAACCCTTTGGGTTGCATTACGCTCATTAAATACAGAAATTGATAGCTGGTGGGCCATTTGGCGTGAAGTAGGATATATTATTAAACAGCGCCCATTGAGTCTATTTTTGCCAGTTCAATTAGAAAAATAAAGAAAGTGCGGTTGAAAATTTACGAGTATATACATTATGGCAATAATGCGTATTTTCAATGAAAACTAAAAGGATTATCCCCCAAGCCATAGGGAACTCAGCTCTTGAATTAAATGAGTCTCACTTTTTTTGGGCTAATCACTTCATTGCACTTTTTGTTTTTATAATCCTAAGGTTGCTTTCACAAAAGGAATCGTGAGATTGCGTTGTGCTTGTAATGAGGCTTTATCGAGCTTTTCTAAGGTTTGTAATAGCGTGTGGGTGTCACGGTTTAAGCGTTTTAGGAGAAATTGTGCGGTTTCTGACGGTAGTTCAATGCCTCGCTGATGAGCATTTTTTTGTAATACTTCTAACTTTTGCTCGTCTGTTAGGGGGGAAAGTTGATAAATTTCCCCCCACTTTAAACGTGAGGCTAAGTCGGGTAATTGGACATTTAATGCGGTGGGAGAGTGGAAGGCACTCACGAGTAAGAGTGTTTGGCTGCTTGTTTTGATTCGATTAAATAAGTCAAAAATGGCGATTTCCCACTCAGGCTCTCCCATAACGGCATCTAGATCATCTAAACAGACAAGCGCTTGTTGTTCTAAATTGTCCAATACAGCAGGAGAAAAATAGCGGGATTTGTTCAATGGCACATAAATTGCTGGACGCTGTTCATTGAGGTATTGATTGCTGAGAGCACGAAGTAAATGGCTTTTGCCAGATCCTGTAGCTCCCCAAACATAGAAAAACTGTTGTTGAATCTGTTGTGAATTTTTGCGCAACGAATCAAGCAACAACAAATTGTTGTCACCATAAAAATTCTCAAGTGTATCATCATCAATTTGATGAATAGGCAAAGGAAGTTGCTGATTCAAAATGATATAAACCTGATTGGTTAAGAAAGAAAAGGGCTATTCCAGCCCTTAATTTTTTTGGTTATTCTACTTCATTTTTTGCTTTTGGCAAAACGAAGTTCAGGACGATTGCCACGATGGCACATAGGCTTATTCCTTTCAATGAAACGGCATCAGCGACATTCACAAACATATTGCCGATCCCAAAAGTCATCACCACGGAAATAATACAGAGGTTGCGGGGTTCGGTTACATCGACTTTCCCTTTGATTAAGGTGCTCATGCCGACGACGGCGATAGAGCCGAAAACCAACATCATAATCCCACCCATCACAATGGTTGGAATGGTGGAAAGGAAAGCACCGACTTTTCCGCAGAAAGAAATGGCAATCGCCCATACCGCTGCCCAGGTCATAATATTCGGATTAAAGTTACGGGTGAGCATCACCGCACCGGTGACTTCCGCATAGGTGGTGTTAGGCGGTCCCCCGACTAATGAGGCGGCAGCGGTAGCAACGCCATCCCCTAATAAAGTGCGGTGTAATCCCGGTTTTTTTAGAAAATCTTTTCCGGTTACCGAGCTAATTGCCATAATGCCACCAACGTGTTCGACCGCCGGTGCAATGGCAATAGGGAGCATATAGAGAATGGCTTCAAGGTTAAATTCCGGTTTGGTGAGTTTGGGTAATTCAAACCAAGGCGCATCAATCACGGGTTGAAAATTGATTAAACCAAGGAAAAGGCAAAGAACATAGCCTGCGGTGATACCAAACATAATCGGGATTAATTTCATCAACCCTTTTGCGAATACGGCTACGGAAAGGGTGACGATTAAGGTGATCATCGAAACCAGTACGGCATCGTTGTAAGCATAGGCACTGTCTTTTCCTAATGCCATATTGACCGCAACGGGGGCAAGCCCCATACCGATAATGATGATAACCGGCCCGACCACAACAGGGGGGAAAATCCGCTCTAAGGCTTGGCTACCACGAATTTTCACTAGTGCAGAAAGGGCAAAATAGACCAAGCCTGCACAAGCTAACCCGCCCATTGTGGTTGGAATGCCCCAAGTTTGAACGCCATATTGAATGGGTGCAATAAAAGCAAATGAGGAGGCAAGGAAAATGGGCACTTGTTTACCGGTGCAAAACTGAAATAATAACGTGCCTATGCCGGCGGTAAGTAATGCGGTGTTAGAATCTAAACCGGTGATAAGCGGCACAAGTACAAGGGCGCCAAAGGCAACGAAGAGCATTTGTAAGCCAACAAAGGATTGTTTTGCAATGCTCTGCCCTACTTTCGGTTGAATCGTGGTGGTTTGATTTTGATGAGTCATTTTAGTTTTAACGCTCTGTTTGGATTAACTGGAAAGTGCGGTCACAAAAAAGAGGATTTTTAAACTGTTTTCCGCCCGAAAAAAGACGGCTTGAAAGCCGTCTTAAGGTTTTAGAACCAGGGTTTATTTTGTTCCAAAAATTTTATCACCCGCATCACCCAAGCCCGGAATGATATAACCCTGTTCATTTAAGTGATCATCCACAGAAGCGCAATAAAGTTCAATATCAGGGTGTGCTGCTTCTAAGGCTTTAATACCTTCAGGCGCTGCCACAAGCACTAATACTTTTATGTGTTTACAGCCTTTTGCTTTTAATAAATCAAGAGTCGCAATCATTGAGCCCCCGGTGGCTAACATCGGATCTACCACAATGGCAAGACGCTCTTCCAAATCGCTCGCTAATTTTTGGAAATAAGGTACGGGCTCAAGGGTTTCTTCGTTACGGTAGATCCCGACCACGCTAATACGTGCGCTTGGAATATGTTCCAATACGCCATCCATCATCCCAAGACCGGCACGCAAAATGGGGACAACGGTCACTTTTTTTCCTTTGATACGATCAATTTCAACGGAACCATTCCAACCGTCAATAATCACTTTTTCTGTTTCTAAATCCGATGTGGCTTCATAAGTTAATAAACTGCCGATTTCGGTTGCCAGTTCACGGAATTTTTTGGTATCGATTTCTGCTTCACGCATCACACCCAATTTGTGTTTGACTAATGGATGTTTAACTTCAACAAGTTTCATGATTTGCCCCTTAACTGCGAGTGAATGGATTAATGTGAATATGTGAGTGATTGAAAATCAAATCGGTGAATTCTAAATCAGAAAATAAGAAAACTCTAGTGATTTGTATATGAAAAAATAATATATCACACCGTAAGAACTGATGAAAAAGGCAAGGTTCATTAGGGAATGGCGGAAGGATAACCGAATAGCACCTTAAAGTTTGACAGAGATCACTAATTTGAATAAAAGCCGTTGTATTTATTCAGAACAAAGCTAGAATGAAATCAAGTTGTAATTTGCTGTTTTTAGTGATATGGAAGTGTTAGAACGACCTCAACAAACAGTCCGAAACCAAGGGGCAGTCTATTTATATGAGGATACTGGCGGTGGTGTTTGGGCGGCTTTTGAAAATAAGCCTATCTTTTATGGTGTCGCCCGGCTTGTTTTAACGGAGCCAATATGTGCGTTTTGTTTACAAGGAAAAAATAGCGTTTCCGAAACGCAAAAAATAATACAAAAATCGACCGCACTTTCTTTGCCTTTCCTCTCTTCCGGCTATTATCAATTACGTTTTTCAATAAATCCTCAACATTATTTAATCCAATCATTGGTTTTACCAAGGATAGTTTTTCAATTACAGACATGGCAACACCACAATAAAAATATGTGGGCTAATGCTCAATGCCTGAATACCCTCTACAAATTTATCCAAGTTTTCTTTGCGATGATGAATGACGTACGCAAAAGTATAAGGAGTAAGCGATGACAACTTTAATCACTCAATCAATTATTGATTCTTTTTTTGACGCTTCAAATGGCGATCCCTTTGCCACTTTGGGTATGCACGAAACCGAGCGTGGTATTGAAATCCGTGTTTTATTACCCGATGCGGATCGGGTTATAGTGATCGAGCGGGAATCAGGAGAACCTGTTGCCGAATTAGATTGTTTGGATGAACGTGGTTTTTTTGCTGGTGTGATGCCAAATTGCCATCAATTTTTTGCTTACCAATTACAAGTTTTTTGGGGCAATGAAGCGCAGATTATTGAAGATCCTTACCGTTTTCACCTAATGATTGATAATTTGGAACATTGGTTACTTTCTGAAGGCTCAATGTTACGCCCTTATGAAGTTTTAGGGGCGCATTTTATGGAATGTGACGGGGTGAGTGGGGTAAATTTCCGCTTGTGGGCACCGAATGCAAAACGAGTTTCCATTGTGGGCGATTTCAATTATTGGGACGGTCGCCGCCACCCGATGCGATTCCATTCAAAAAGTGGTGTATGGGAATTATTTCTTCCGAAAGTCAGTCTTGGACAACTCTATAAATTTGAGCTTATCGACTGCTACGGCAATTTCCGTTTGAAAGCGGATCCTTATGCCTTTAGTTCGCAACTTCGTCCGGACACCGCCTCTCAAGTGAGTGCGTTACCGAATGTAGTGGAAATGACCGAAGCCCGCCGCAAAGCAAACCAGGCTAACCAACCTATTTCAATTTATGAAGTGCACTTAGGATCATGGCGGCGTAATCTTGAAAATAACTTTTGGCTTGATTATGACCAAATTGCCGATGAACTCATTCCTTATGTGAAAGATATGGGTTTTACCCACATCGAATTTATGCCCCTTTCCGAATTTCCTTACGATGGTTCTTGGGGCTATCAGCCATTGGGGCTTTATTCCCCAACCAGTCGTTTTGGCACAGCGGAAGGTTTCCGCCGTTTGGTAAAACGTGCCCATGAGGCGGGAATCAATGTGATTTTAGACTGGGTACCGGGACATTTCCCAAGCGACACCCACGGTTTAGTGGCATTTGATGGCACAGCATTGTATGAACACGCTGATCCACGGGAAGGGTATCATCAAGATTGGAACACGTTGATCTATAACTATGGTCGTAATGAAGTCCGCAATTTTCTTTCCAGCAATGCGTTGTACTGGCTGGAACGTTTCGGTTTGGACGGTATTCGGGTCGATGCGGTAGCCTCCATGATTTACCGTGATTATAGCCGTGCCGAGGGCGAATGGATCCCAAACCAATATGGCGGACGTGAAAACCTTGAAGCCATTGAGTTTTTAAAACATACCAACTGGAAAATCCACCATGAAATGGCGGGAGCGATTTCCATTGCGGAAGAATCCACGTCATTTGCCGGTGTGACCCATCCAAGTGAAAACGGGGGGTTAGGCTTTAATTTCAAATGGAATATGGGCTGGATGAACGACACGCTTTCCTATATGCAACTCGATCCGATTTACCGTCAATATCATCACAATAAAATGACCTTCGGTATGGTGTATCAATACAGTGAAAACTTTGTGTTACCTCTCTCCCATGATGAAGTGGTACACGGCAAATCTTCTCTTCTCGGTAAAATGCCGGGCGATGCGTGGCAGCAATTTGCCAACTTGCGTGCTTATTACGGTTATATGTGGGGCTACCCGGGTAAAAAATTGCTTTTTATGGGGAATGAATTTGCGCAAGGAAGAGAATGGAATTACGAAGAAAGTTTAGATTGGTTCTTGCTTGATGAAAACATCGGTGGCAGTTGGCATAAAGGGGTGCTGAAATTGGTGAAAGATTTAAACCATATTTATCGCCAAAATCGACCGCTCTTTGAACTGGATAATTCACCGGAAGGGTTTGATTGGTTAGTGGTGGATGATGCGGCAAATTCCGTCTTTGCCTTTGAACGCCGTAGCGAACCGGATGAAAAAGGGAAATGCGAGCGCATTATTGTGATGAGCAACTTTACACCAGTGCCTCGTTATGATTACCGCATTGGCGTGAACGTGGCGGGGCAATACGAAGAAATTTTGAATACGGATTCGATGTATTACCAAGGTTCTAACCTCGGTAACTTTGGGTGTGTGCAAAGCGAATCGGTTGAAAGCCATGGACGGGAAAATTCCATTTCCGTTTCCATTCCGCCATTGGCAACGGTTTATTTGAAGCTAAAAGCATAACGTACCTATCCCCTCACCTGTTTGTCGGAGAGGGGGAAGAAATCCGCAAGATTTCGTAAGATGGGAGAATGGAAAAATCTCTGCAAAAAATGACCGCACTCCCCTCTCTAACGAAAATTGCCTGATGTCATTTCCGTCTGCCTCTCCCTCGTAAGCGGGCGAGAGGATTGCAACAACGATGAGATAAAATATGTTCACAATCCATAACAACAGCACACCAAGTCCATTCGGTTACTCGCAGCGAATTGAAAACGGTGAAACAATTACCAATTTTGCCCTCTTTTCTGCGGCAGCAAATGCGGTGGAACTTTGTTTATTTGACGAGGAAAACGAAAGCCGTTTCCCTATGGTTCGTACCGAAAATGTTTGGCATTTGGCGGTAACAGGCGTGCAAATCGGTACGCAATACGGTTTTCGCATCCACGGTGAACACGCCAATCCGCAGAAATTAATGCTCGATCCTTATGCGAAAGCCGTGAGCAATAAGCCCAATTTAAGTAACGAAGAAAGCCGTGAATGGTTTTTATTAAGCGATCCTCGTGATAATGCCCACCTTGCACCAAGAGCGGTCGTTATTGAAGAAGATTTTGATTGGGATAATGATAAAAAACCTATGACTCCTTGGGGGGAAACCATTGTCTATGAATTGCACGTAAAAGGGTTCAGTCAGCTCAATGAGCAGATTCCCGAGGCTTTGCGAGGCACTTATAGTGGGTTAGTTCATCCTGTAAATCTCGCTTATTTACAAGAATTAGGTGTGACCGCAGTGGAATTGCTCCCGGTCAATTTCCATGTTAATGAACCCCACTTGCAGGAACGTGGCTTACAAAATTATTGGGGGTATAACCCTCTTGCGATGTTCGCCGTAGAGCCTAAATATGCGGCGACAAATAATCCGCTGGCGGAATTTAAAGCCATGGTCAAGGCTTTTCATCAAGCGGGTATTGAAGTGATTTTAGATGTTGTATTCAATCATTCAGCCGAATCGGAACAGTATTTCCCGACGTTCAGTCAACGAGGCATTGACGATCAAACCTACTATTGGCGTAATGATCACGGGCATTACATCAATTGGACGGGATGCGGCAATATGCTTAATTTATCCTCTGATGTGGGGCGAAAATGGGTGATCGATTGCTTGCGTTATTGGGTGGAACAGTGTCATGTGGATGGTTTCCGCTTTGATTTAGCCAGTGTTCTCGGGCGGGATAAACCTGATTTTAATGCCTCTGCTCAACTTTTTTCAGATATCGCCAATGAACCGGGTTTACAAAATATTAAACTGATTGCTGAGCCTTGGGATATTGGCGATTATGGCTATCAAGTGGGGAATTTTCCACATTATTTTGCAGAATGGAATGATCGGTTTCGAGATGATCTCTGCCGTTTTTGGCTATGGAAAAGTGGCGAACTCGGTGCATTTGCAGAACGCTTTGCGGGGTCGGGTGATTTATTTAAGAAAAATGATCGCCAGCCTCATTGTTCACTCAATTTTATCACTGCCCACGATGGTTTCACCCTACGGGATTTAGTGAGCTATAACGAAAAACATAATGAAGCAAACGGTGAACAAAATCGAGACGGACGCAACGAAAATTATAGCTATAACCACGGTATAGAAGGGGAAACCACCTCCCTTGCCGAACCGCAAAAAAGTGCGGTGGAAAATGACCGCACTTTTGCGCAAAGTGGTTTGTTACTAAGCCTACTGTTGGCAAATGGTACGCCTATGTTGTTGGCAGGCGATGAGTTTGGTAACACACAATACGGTAATAACAACGCCTATTGCCAAGATAATGAGATCACTTGGTTGAAATGGGCGAACTTTGATAAAGATTTATTTGAACTCACCAAACAAATCATTGCACTGCGTAAGCAAATGGTGAGTTTAAAGCAAGATCAATGGTGGTCGGTTGATAACGTGCAATGGTTAAATAGCCACGGTCAGCCGATGCGCCTTGAAGACTGGCAAAATCGAGAAACCAAAGCATTACAGGTCGTTTTAGATAATCATTGGCTTTTATTGATTAATGCCAAAGCGGAAGGGCAGCATTTCAGTTTGCCGCAAGGGAAATGGAAGGCGCAAGTCGGTACGCACAATTGGGTGCTCACAACACAACAGGCAGCACTTTCTGCTATGGGATGTTGTGTGTTGAGTAATGAATAACGAACAACAATAATTGGAGCTATTTATGAAAGCTGGCGACTTAAACAAATATGACTTGGTGAAAAATACCTTAGTGTTAATTTTAGCGGGAGGACGTGGTTCACGTTTGCACGAACTTACCGATAAACGGGCTAAACCTGCGCTTTATTTTGGTGGAAATCGCCGAATTATTGATTTTGCGCTTTCTAACTGTATTAATTCCGGTTTAAACCGCATTGGTGTCGTCACGCAGTATGCCGCTCACTCTTTACTTCGTCATTTACAAACCGGTTGGTCATTCTTGCCGCAAGAACGTGGGGAATTTGTCGATATGCTTCCTGCCCGCCAACAAATTGATGATTCCACTTGGTATCGTGGTACAGCCGATGCCGTATATCAAAATATGGCGATTATTCGTGATCACTATCGTCCGAAATATGTGCTTATTTTGGCCGGCGACCATATTTATAAACAAGATTATAGTGTGATGTTAATGGATCACGTCAATAGTGGTGCGAAATGCACGGTCGGTTGTATTGAAGTGCCTCGTTCAGAAGCCCATGAATTTGGCGTAATGGCAGTCAATGAAAACTTAAAAGTGAAAGCTTTTATCGAAAAACCAAAAGATCCACCGGCTATGGTAGGTAAACCTGATGTATCTTTGGCATCAATGGGGATCTATGTTTTTGATGCGGATTATCTCTACGAGATGCTTGAACGTGAAGTGAATACACCGGAAACTAGCCACGATTTTGGTAAAAATGTCTTACCAAAATGTTTGGAAGACGAAACGCTTTATGCTCACCCATTCAGCCGTTCTTGTATGGGACGCAATACGGAGGGGGAAATTTACTGGCGTGATGTGGGAACACTCGATAGTTTCTGGCAATCGAATATTGACTTAGTCTCTGAAAATCCACAACTTGATATTTATGATCAAAGCTGGCCGATTCGTGGTAATCCGGTTCAAGCGTATCCGTCCAAATTCTTCTATAAACAAACCAATGTTCATCCTGTCGATAACTCGCTGATTGGTGGCGGTTGCGTGATTACCGATGCATTGATTAGTAATTCCGTGCTCTTTGATCGTGTTAAAGTTGATGCGTTCTCAAAAGTGGAACATTGTGTCGTCTTGCCTGAAGTCACCATTGGTAAAAATTGTGTATTGAAAAACTGCATTATTGATCGAACTTGCCATATTCCGGATGGTATGCAAATTGGTGTCAATTTAGAAGAAGATCGTAAGCGTTTTCGTATCAGCTCAACAGGTAAGGTAATTTTAGTTACCCCGAAAATGCTCAAGAAACTTGAGGGGGAAGAAATTGCTTCTGAGGCGCATTTAGATTAATCCTGAAAAGTGCGGTTGATTTTGACCGCACTTTATTGATTTTTAGTATGATGTTGCTGCTCTCAAACTGAATTTGATTTATTCGTAGGGGCACACTGCGTATATCCGCCATAAAATCAAATTATTTCAATATATTAAAAACAGATACGCAGATTTCGTTGAAATTTCTGCTTTTGTGCGTTTGCGACATAATACAGTGGTTTTATTTTCTCCATAAATGGATAGAGGAAATTAGCATAAAGGAAAATAGGAAATGAAAATATTACATGTTTGCTCGGAATTTTATCCGCTGTTAAAAACTGGTGGCTTAGCGGATGTGCTGGGTGCATTGCCACAAGCCCAAAACCAAATCGGATTGGATGCCCGCATATTATTACCGGCTTACCCTGCGATGATGGCAGGTATTCCCAATACACAAATTGTGGCGGAATTTGACAATTTTGCCGGGCATATTATTTTGCGTTATGGTCAATACAATGGGGTGGGGGTTTATTTAATTGACGCTCCTCATTTGTATCATCGTGAAGGTAATCCTTACCACGATATTTATTACAACGATTATGGTGATAACTATAAGCGTTTTGCACTACTCGGTTGGGTAGGGGCAGAACTGGCGACAGGCTTAGACAGTTGGTGGCGGGCTGAGGTTGTCCACGCTCACGATTGGCATGCAGGGTTATGCGCCGCCTATTTATTTAACAAAGGTCGCCCTGCGAAATCCATCTTTACCATTCATAACTTAGCCTATCAAGGGCAATTTTCTTATCATCATTTGTATGAAATCGGTTTGCCTTCAGGTATGTTCCATGTGGATGGTTTAGAGCTTTATGGACAAATTTCCTACCTCAAAGCAGGGTTGTTCTATTCTGATGCGGTTACCGCTGTGAGTCCGACCTATGCAGAAGAAATTACTACACCGGAATTTGCTTACGGATTACAAGGTCTGCTTGGAGGGTTAAAAGCGGAGAATCGTCTGGTAGGGATTCTCAATGGGGTAGATGAAACCATTTGGCATCCAAGTTGCGACAGTTATATTGCCCACCGTTATAAATTGAAATCCCTGACCGGTAAAAAGAAAAATAAGGCGGCTTTACAAGCCTATTTCAATTTACCACAAGAAGAACGAGCATTAACCTTTGTGATGATAACCCGTTTAACAGAACAAAAAGGTGTGGATTTATTGATTGAAAGTGCCGATGAAATTGTAAAACAAGGCGGTCAACTGATGATTTTGGGATCAGGTGCACCACATTTAGAAGACGGTATTCGCCATCTCGCCGAAACCTATCCGCAAAATATTGCAGTGAAAATTGGTTATGATGAGGCGCTTTCCCATTTAATGGTGGCTGGGGGGGATGTGATTCTTGTGCCGAGCCGTTTTGAACCTTGTGGCTTAACCCAACTTTACGGCTTGCAATATGGCACGTTACCGTTGGTACGTAAAACGGGGGGATTGGCAGATACGGTGGTGAACAGTACATCCGAAACCATCAAAAATCGCTCCGCAACAGGTTTTGTATTTGATCAGGCTACACCGGAAGCGCTTCGCCAAAGTTTGCAGCAAGCCTTTTTACTTTGGCAAAAACCACGATCTTGGTCGATGGTTCGTAGCGATGCGATGAAACAAGATTTCAGCTGGCGTAAAGCAGCGGCTGAGTATTTTGCATTGTATCAACGGCTATAATTTGCAATGCCAGTTTTCTGGAAAATTGTTTACGCTAGACCTGGTTTGAGAAATTTTTCCTCAAACCAGGTAATTCTGGTTGTTTTTTGCTTAATAATGGCTAGAATCTATGCGCTTTTTATGGAGCTAATACTTTATAGTCAATCAGGGATGGTCAAAAATGGGGTAATATTCGCTGAATATTACTCACTTGATGAGATGGAGCTTTTTTAATTGTTTAGCTATTCCGCCTAACGTTTATATTTTTACTTTTTAGTTGAGGTTTACCATTATGATAATGGATAATTTTGATTCTCCATTTCTTTATAATCGTCCTGAATTGGATGTTCAAGCACTAAAAAAATCCATCGTTTATAAATTAATTTTCTCTATCGGGCGTTCGCCACGTGAAGCAAGCCAACGAGATTGGCTGAATGCAACATTGTATGCCGTGCGGGATCTTGTTACAGAAGGATGGATTAGCACGGCTCGTCAAGCTCGTGCAGATGATGCCCGCCGGGTTTATTATCTTTCTATGGAGTTTTTAATCGGTCGCACGCTTTCCAATGCGCTGATTGCAGAAGATGTTTACAGTTTAACGAAAGAAGCGTTAAGCGAGTTAAATGTTGATTTAGAAGAAATTATTGAAAAGGAAGTTGACCCGGGTTTAGGAAATGGCGGTTTAGGTCGCTTGGCAGCTTGCTTTATGGATTCTATCGCAACACTTGGTTTACCGGGTATGGGCTATGGGATTCGCTATGAATACGGTATGTTCCGCCAAAAAATTGAAAACGGTCAACAAGTAGAACGCCCGGATGCGTGGTTAGAAAAAGGGGCTCCTTGGGAGTTCTTGCGTCCATCAAAACGTTTCTATGTGGCATTTGGTGGAAATATTCACTTTGAAGGCAAAAAATGTATATGGAATCCACAAGAAGAAGTGACCGCACTTGCCTATGATCAGATGATTCCGGGTTATAAAAATGATTCTGCGGCAACCTTAAGATTGTGGTCAGCCCACGGCGGGGAGAGTTTTAATCTTGCGGAATTTAACCGTGGCGAGCATTTAGCCGCCGTGGAAGCCCGTGCTTCCAGTAAAAATTTATCACGAGTTCTGTATCCTGATGATTCCACTTGGAATGGACGTGAATTGCGTTTACGCCAAGAGTATTTCCTTGTATCCGCTTCATTACAAGATATTATTCGTCGTCATAAGCGCACGCACAACAGTCTTGAAAATCTTGCCGATAAAGTGGCTATTCACCTAAATGATACCCACCCGGCATTAGCTATTCCTGAATTAATGCGTGTATTGATTGATGAGGAAGGATTTAGCTGGCAAAAAGCTTGGGATATGACTCGTCGCATTTTCTCTTACACGTGTCACACCTTAATGTCGGAAGCACTCGAAACTTGGCCGGTCGAAATGATGGCGAAAATTTTACCACGCCACTTACAAATGATCTTTGATATTAACGATCATTTCCTAGAATATGTGCGTACTTATATTACAACGGATAACGATTTTATTCGCCGTGTATCGCTTATTGAAGAAGGTTATCAACGCAAAGTACGTATGGGCTGGTTATCTGTCGTAGGGTCTCATAAAATTAACGGCGTTGCAGCCATTCATTCTGATTTGATGGTAACCTCTACTTTTGCAGACTTTGCCCGCATTTATCCGGAGCGTTTTACTAATGTAACGAACGGTATTACACCACGTCGCTGGTTAGCGGTAGCCAACCCACAACTCGCCACATTGTTTGATAAATATATCGGTACAGAATGGCGTTATGATTTAGGTCAAATTAAGAAATTAGAAACGTTTGTCCACGAAAAAGACTTCAAGAAAGCGGTGGCAGACATTAAATACACTAACAAAGTAAAATTGGCGGATTACGTGAAACGCACCTTGGGCATTGAATTGAACCCAAATGCACTCTTTGATGTACAGGTAAAACGTATTCACGAATATAAACGTCAAATGTTAAATGTGCTCCACATCATTGCACGCTACAATGCGATGCTGGCTAACCCGGAGAAAGATTGGCAACCTCGAGTGTTTATCTTGGCAGGCAAAGCCGCTTCCGCCTACTATGCAGCGAAACAGACCATTCGTCTGATTAATGATGTCGCAAGCGTGATCAATAATGATGAACGTTTACAAGGTCGCTTAAAGGTTGTGTTTATCCCAAATTATAGTGTAAGCCTTGCTCAACTTATCATTCCGGCTGCAGATATTTCCGAGCAAATTTCACTTGCGGGTACGGAGGCTTCCGGTACGAGTAATATGAAATTTGCCCTTAACGGCGCATTAACACTCGGCACCTTAGATGGGGCAAATGTGGAAATTTTGGAGAATGTGGGAGAAGATCATATTTTCATTTTTGGTAATACGGTGGAACAAGTAGAACAGCTCCGTCGTGATGGCTATCGTCCATTTGACTATTATCAAAATGATGTCGAATTACGCACCGTGGTGGATCAAATTATCTCAGGTCAGTTTTCTCCAGAAGAGCCTCAGCGCTATTTACCTTTGTTACAAGGCTTACAATATCACGATTATTATCAAGCCTTTGCGGATTTCCGTAGCTATGTAGAAGCCCAAAATGTGGTGGATGAAAAATATAAACAGCCTGATCAATGGATTGAAAGTGCTATCCAAAATATGATCAATATGGGCTTTTTCTCATCAGACAGAACAATTCTCGATTATGCGAAAAATATTTGGAAAGTCGAACCGATTAAACTCAAATAACAATCCGCACGTAAAACGTGCGGTTTTTAGGCTACCCTATAAAGATCTAGTACTTCACATGCTCCCTCAAGGGACATGTGAAAAACTGGCAACCGTACAATAACCCTATGGCTTCCCCCTTAAAGGGGGTCACATATTCTTTCTTCGATAAATTATCCGATAATCATATCTTCATTTTCCTGATTCCTGATATATTATTCCTCTACAACTTTCGTATTTGACCCCACTGTACCTACATAATCCCTCTTTGCCCAGAAGGTATTATCGTATTTATATTTTAAATTCGCATGCCTTTCAAATATCATTAATAAGGATTGAACCCAACCACCAAGAATGAGAAATTAGGACGAACGTTGAATTAAACGGGATTAAATTGTCCAAAACCTTATAGAATGAGGCTTTACGGCAATGTAAGCCCTTTCTTATAGCAGGAAAAAAGAGAAAGCAAAATGAGCAAAATTTGGCAGGCACTCCAGTTTTCAGTTTTACACACATAAACTGAGAAATTTAAAAAGCCGTTAAAATATGTTCAGACGGCATTTAAAAACATGATCCCGTGCAAAAAATTAAAAGTTTATTCTTGTTATGGTCGGTATCATTTACTGTTCTTTTCACATTAGGGCATTTTTTTAAGAGGTAATACCCTCGGTACAGTTTTGTCCGAAAAACATTAGGTTATTTTACGATTCGTAGATAGCTCTGAGTTCTCTTTTTTATCTTGCAGTTCCGCCATAGCTTCAGCCATATTCATGATGACTAATTTCCCTTCATCCGAGCTCTTACGATAATTATTCAGTAATATTCTTTCGATATTATTAATTACTTCACTCTCCTTGGCTCTTTCTTGAGCTTGAAAAGCTTGTGTAATTAGCTCAAGAGCGTGTCTCAGGGTTCCTTCTGGAGATAAATGAACATTTGGTTGTTCGTTATTGTTTTCTTTACCTGTTGCTAGCCATTCAAGGCTGCCCCTGCTGTTTCTGCAATCTTCACTAAGTTATTTCTCGAAGGATCCGCTTCACCAATGAACCATCTATTTAATGATGACACAGCAACATCCACGGCTCTAGCAAATTTACTACTATTGTTTTTAAATCGAGTTTCTAGAATAAATTTCATACGTTCTGCAAAGTCAGGATCGTAAATCTTAGCCTTACTCATCTTTTACCTTTTCTTTTACACTAAAATCCTCCGTAAAACTAAGAGATAAGCTATTTATTTAACTAATTCATCATCTTAAACGGGAAATTATTTGTCAAACCTTAAGTTTTACAATTGATTGATTTTGAGTTTTACGCTTTAATACACGCAAGAGATAAATAGAGGTGTAATAAATGGGTGTATTAGCCACAGTAAGCAATTGGCACCATGCGGACATTATTGCAGCCTTAAAAACAGGGCTGGTCTTTACGTTCGTTGGCTGAAGAAGAAAACGTCAGTTATAACACATCGAAATCTGCATTGGATAAACCCTATCCCAAGATGGAAAGATTAATTGCCAATTCAATTGGGGTTCCTCCTGAAATTATTTGGGCAGAGAGATTTACACAACGTAATAGCACAAGAAAGACGGGTGTATCACCGATTTAATGCCGTGTTGCAACTGGCTCTTTTGATTGAAAACGGTGAAAAGCTGATGACAGTCCTTGACAAAGTGGTCGCCTTTTATGCTGGTCTCGAAGAGCAAATGGAAAAACACATCAGCAAAGGTAGCCTCAAACACTGGCGGTACAAAGTGAAAAATTTCCCTCAACGGGATTGGATTCCGATGTTGTTGGATCGCATTGACGAGTAAACTGAAAACCGCTTTACAGACATATCAAAGCTGGTGTGGCAGTTCTTTTTAAAAGATTACCTGCGTAAAAGTAAGCCAAAATTTGCGGAAAATCCAAAAGCGTTGTTTGTGTTAGATCCGCCTTATCTATGCACACATCAGGAAAGCTACAAATAGACTACTTATTTTGACTTGGATTAATTTTCTTCGATTGATACATTTAACAAGACCATCGTATTGCTTCTTCAGTAGTACAAAGTCTGAATTTATTCAGTTTATTGACGCAATGATTGACAATAAATGGGATAATTGATAGGTATTTGAAGTCTATCAGCGCATTACATTACAAACAAGTGCAAGCTACAGCGGTAGATACGAAGACAATTTAGTATATAAGTTTTAACCTTTAAACGCCCTTTAATGATGAGTTAAAGGTTTTTTTGTTTCTCATATTTAGTGAGTTTTAACCACTAAATATGGGAAATTCACAAATTTTAAATTTCTCATTTTTGGTGGTTGTGTTTCTCAAATTTCGTGATCGGCAACAACAAACTCTTTCTCCTTCACCTTTTTATTCAACACCACCTCTTTTATTGTGCTCAAAAGTTCTTTTTGAATATGGGAGAGTTTTGGTTTTTCATTTGACTGAAAAGCAAGAGGGCGACAAAATTCCATGGCTTTTACCCCTAAACGGGCGGTGAGCAAGCCTACGCCAATGCCTTGCGCTACACGGGCGGAAAGTTTTGCAGTGATATCTTGCGAAAGCCAATCCATACCAATATCTTGTACCACTTCGGTCACACCGGCAAAGGCGATATTCACCAATACCATACGCAATAAGCGAAGACGGGCAAAATAGCCTAACTCAATGCCATAAATGTCAGCAATATTATTGATTAAGCGAATATTCCGCCAAGCCACAAAAAACATATCCACCAAGGAAAGCGGGCTAATTGCCACCACCACAGCGGATTCTGCTGCCATTTTGCTAATCAACTTTTTCGCTTTTAAATCAAAAGGTTTCAGCACATTTTGGCTGAATAATTGAGCTACTTCTGTGGCAGAATAGGCTTCATTGAGCTGATTTTGCCATTGAACAATTAAGGGGGATTGCTCATCTAACTGCAAACTGTTTGCTATCGCCAAACAAAGTGTTTTCCCCTCTTCGCCTGCCGGTTCAAAAAGACCGTCATTTTTGACCGCACTTTTTTGCCAGAGCAATCGGCTTTGTTGTTGTAATTTTTCCCGTTTTTTCAAGCGTACTAAACGCCGCCATTCGCCCACAATCTCTTTTATGCCAAATAATACCACCACCAGACTCACCAGAGAAAAGGCAAAATAGATCCATTGCTGATGTTGAAAACTATCCCAAATCCACTGCACGGATTGGGCAATGATTGCCACACCGAATAAAAGTGCGGTCAATTTCAACAGAGTTTTCCAACCTTTTGGCTTTGGTTTTATCACCTGTTCAAATGGCTCATCAAGCCATTCCCCCTCTAGGGGGTCATCTTCAATAGTTTCTACATCAGTAAATTCTTGTTTTGGCTGGAAACTTTCTGTCGAAGGTTCATCATATTGGTTGAAAATTTGCTTTTCCATTATAAAATACACCCTGTTTCTTATTTTCTTTCATCCCATTGAGACAGTGCGATGATATTTTCACTTATTATTAATACAAACATGACAACACAAACTCAAATTTCGTTCCCCACTTATGTTCAAATGTATCCCTATTCTAAGGATCGTCCGTTAGCCAAACAATTGCGTGAGAAAGTTCGCTATTATACCTATACTTTCCTTTACCAAAAGCAATGCCGACAACTCATTGAATTTCTAAATAAAAATCCCTTATGGCAATCTCTTTTCACACAGGATTATTATCGTTTTAATCCGCTGCTGACAACCTATTGCGATAAACGCTTTTCTGCACCGCAACGCTTGAGCGCTATTACACAACATTTACAACTTGCCGAAGAAAAATGGGGGGCGTCATTCTGTTCAACATTGCTTAAAGAGCAAGTTATCCCGCTCAGCCAATTAACCGAGGATCTTTCCCTGAATTTAAGCCTCAATTTTATTGATCCTTTTGAGGGCTATTTTGCTATCAATATTCGCAATCAAAATAATGAGCGAATTTATGATGCCTCTTTTACCTTTTTATCGCCTAATAAATTGTTGATTGCCTCGATGCAAGGGCCTTATTATGAAAACGCCCAAGACCTCATCAAAACAGCAACAAAAGATTTACAGGGTATGCGTCCAATGTTTATGCTAATGCAGGTATTTCGTGAATTAGCAAAACATTGGCAATGTGATTTAATCGGGATACCCCATAAATCTCAAGGCAAATACCGCCTTTCAGCCCGCAGCAAAATACTGTTCAATTACGATGAATTTTGGCAAGAAAACCAAGGGGTTTATCAATCCCCTTATTGGCAACTTCCCCTTGATATTGAACGTAAACCTTTAGAAGACATCGCCAGTAAAAAGCGTTCAATGTATCGTAAACGTTATGAAATGCTCGATCGCCTAAGCGATGAAATTGCAAGCCGTTTTCGCTAGCCTAATCAAACCGATCCCCTAACAAAAATTGCAACACTGCATCCATACGCAAATGGGGAATTGTTCCCCCTTGTTCAAGAGGTTGCGGATCAAAGCTGTCAAAGTCAAAGGATGAAGTTTTTCCCTCATTTTCCGTCAGGTGTGGGGGTTGTTGCCAAAATGTCTGGCTGGGTAATTTGCTCGGTACTGTACCCGGATAAAGGGTAATCAATCGTTTATCTTTGCTGCGTACCCCTTGAATGGCTTTAATTGGTTTGCCGTTTTGATTGACGATCACTTGCTTTGTTGCACGAATCGCCGCAATTGCCGTGTATTCCGTTTCAATGCCTTCAAATTCCACATAACGCCCTCCTTCTTGGACGAGCTGTCGCATTAGGCTCACTAAATTCGGCATTTGGTCACTGGTGATATGATCCGCTTTTGTCGCAATAAACATCAATTTATCAATGCGTGGGGAAAACAAACGGTTTAGGAAATGGCGTTTGCCATAATGAAAATTTTTGAATAATTGATTTAACCCCGTTTGCATCTCTAAGAATGCTTGTCGACTATGATTCAGCGGGGTTAAACAATCTGCCAAAATCACTTGACGATCAAAGGTTGAAAAATAATTTTCGTAAAACCCTTTCACCATTTTATTGCGATAGTAATCATAACGGTTATTCAATACCGCAAAATAACTGTTTGGTTTTGCCTCTTTTTTCAGGCTTTTCCATTGTGTCGGTGTGAGGTGAATTAACGGGAAAAACTGTAATGCCGGCGCGCCCTCTAATTCCCCGGGTAACACAAAGCGTCCCGGCTGAATAAATTGCATGCCCTGTGCCTTACATTGGTGAAGATACGCCGTATAAAGGTTGGCAAGCTTTGCTAAAACATCTTCATTCACCACCGCACTTAAGTCTAATTTTTTCACTTCATCTAACCAAGGCTGAGCAAGTTCTGCCCGTATGCCTTGATGAATTTGGCTTTGTTCAAGAGACCATTGTTCAAAATCCAAATGCAACAAAGGGAGATCCAGTAACCATTCGCCGGGGTAATCCACAATATCTAAATACAATGTCCCCCGCTCTTTCACATGGCGAAGCAAACCACTTTGACGTTGAAAACGAATGGCTAAACGTGTTTCACTCACACCTCGTGTTGATTGACACCATTGTGGTGGTTGTTGGGAAAGCGCATTAAGATTGGCTTCGTAATCAAAACGAGGCACACTCAAATCCTGCTGCGGCACACGTTTAACTGAAATGATTGTGCCGTTTCTCACCGCTTCGAATAGGGGTAAATGATGGCGTGAGCTTTGATTAATGGATAGCAATTGATTAATAAGACTGGTAATAAAAGCAGTTTTACCACTACGACTTAATCCGGTTACCGCAAGACGCAAAGTGCGGTCAAATCCTCGGTTAATCAGTTGGTTGAGTTCTTTTTGAATGGAATTAAACATTAGGGTCTTGGATAAATACGGCGGCAGTGGATGACAAAATGAATATAAACATAATTATTAATGATTTCATAAACAATACGATAGCCTCGACAAAATGCCTCTCGACTTCCGTCTTCTCGTAACCGACCTATCGATTCCGGCATAAAGCCAATAAGGGAAATTTTATCATTTAAGTCATTAAATAATTTTATTCCACTTTCAATAGAATGAGTATATTCGACAACATTCTCAACAATTTTATCAATGTGTTTCTGTGCTTTTTGCGTGATAATAACGTTAGGCATAAATCTTATTTTCCATTGCTGAAAACTCTCGAGCCTTACGTTCTAATAGCTTGAGCGTTTGTGCCTTAGAAGCCTCATGACTTAACACTTTCCCTAATTCAACTTCTTCACGCGCTTCTTTTAGTTGTTGAGCCAAAAACTCATCATAACCTTTTTCTTTTAACATATTTTTCTCCCAATCTCAGACTGAAACGACTATACGCCTCAGGGGCGACAAAAGCAATATCTAGCCATTTTTGGCAATATATCTTACAATTTGCGCCATTCATTTACCCTAACCGCTTCATTTATGTTACGCCGACATCTGCTATTTTCCTGTTTGCTGTTAAATTTGGGCTTGCTGAGCCAAGTTCAAGGCGCCCCTCGTGTGCCGGAAAGTTTAACAGAAAACGGGTTAATTTATTGCACGAATGCATCAGGTTTTTCATTCAACCCGCAAACCGCAGATGCCGGCACCAGTATGAATGTGGTAACGGAGCAGATTTATAATAAGCTGTTTGAAATTAAACATCACAGTGCAACCGTCACGCCCTCTTTGGCGCAATCTTATAGTATTTCTGCTGATGGAAAAGAAATCTTCATTAATTTACGCAAAGGGGTGAAATTTCATCACACCCCTTGGTTTACCCCTACCCGAGATTTTAATGCGGAAGATGTGATCTTTTCCATCAACAGGGTGTTAGGTCATAACACCTATTTACCGGTGTTAAATCAAGATAATCCGGTAAACGGTAAAAATCCCCAATACCGCATCTTTCATGAACAGGCGAAAAAAGTCCGTTTTCCCTATTTTGATAGCATCAGATTAAACCAAAAAATTAAATCCATTACTGCGCTCAATCCCTACAAAATAAAAATAGAACTCTTTGAGCCTGACTCTTCCATTTTGTCGCATCTTGCCAGTCAATATGCGATCATTTTTTCACAAGAATATGCCTATCAATTAAGTGCAGATGACAATCTCACGCAATTAGACACCCATCCTGTCGGCACAGGACCTTATCAAGTTCAAGACTATGTTTATAACCAATATGTCCGTTTGTTACGCCATGACAACTATTGGAATAAAGAGGCAAAAATTAAACATATTTTGGTTGATTTATCCACTGAACGCACCGCTCGGTTAATTAAATTTTTTAATAACGAATGTCAAATTGCCGCCTATCCTGAAGTGAGCCAACTGGGGTTATTGCACAATAATAATGAACGCTATTATTTGCAGTCAGCCGAAGGAATGAATCTTTCTTATTTGGCGTTTAATTTTAATAAACCACTAATGCGGGATGCGCAAATTCGCCAAGCGATTTCTCAAAGTATTAATCGTGCACGCATTGTTCGCAATATCTATCATAATACGGCAACAGTGGCGAATAATATTATTCCCAATGTGTCTTGGGCATCGAATATTAATACACCCGGATTTGATTTTGACTATTCGCCAAAATACGCCAAAAAAGTGTTGGCAAACAAAAATTTACAACTAAATATGTGGGTGCTTAACGAAGAACAAATGTATAATCCAGCCCCCATAAAAATGGCGGAGCTCATCAAATGGGACTTGGCACAAGCCGGGGTAAATGTCAAAGTGCGGTCGGTTACACGAACGTTTTTATTAGAACAGCGGAATAAAAAAACCGAAGATTACGATATGATTCTTACTGGTTGGCTTGCCGGAAATTTGGATCCTGACGGTTTTATGCGTCCTATTTTAAGTTGTGAAACAAAAGATGAAGTGACCAATCTATCTAACTGGTGCAACCCGCAATTTAATGAATTAATGGATAGCGCATTAGCCGCCACCCAATTACGGGAACGGGCTAGAAACTATAATATCGCCCAAGATTTAGTGTTAGAAGCGCTCCCCATTATCCCCATTGCCAATGCAAAACGTTTTTTAGTCGCCAATAACAAAGTAAAAGGTGTGCAAATGAGCCCTTTTGGCAGTATCAATTTTTCAACCCTTTATTTCGCTAAGGAGAAAAAATAATGTTGTGGTCGGCATTGCGCCATCTCCTTTGGGTGATCTTGTTATTCTTTATTTTAAGCCTCATCAGCTTTGCTATTTTAATGCGGGATCCGCTGAATGAAGCACTTATCCAAAATAACATTTTAGGTAGCTATGTTTATTATCTTAGCGCATTACTACAAGGGGATTTAGGCATTACCTATAACGGCGGTCAATCACTCACTTCCCTGATTTTTACCGTCTTACCGCCCACACTAGAGCTCTGTTTTTCCGCCCTCTTGCTTGCTTTTATTTTAAGTATTCCCCTTGGTATTCTAAGTGCGGTCAATAATCAGGGTATTTTTTCTAAAGCCTTACAAAGTTTGTCTTATGTGGGGTTATCCATCCCTATTTTTTGGCTTGCTCCTATTTTACTCTATATGGCGGCAATTTATGGTTGGGAAATTTCTGCCACAGGGCAATATAATTTGCTCTATGAAATTCAACCCATTACCGGTTTTCCGGTCATTGACGTTTGGTTTGTGGACGTACCTTATCGCACCAAAATTGTGCAAAGTGTATTGCAACATCTCATCCTACCCACCCTTATACTTTGTATTTTACCGACCATGGAAATTATCCGTATCATTCAACAGCGGGCTGAATATATTATTCAACAAAATTACACCAAAACAGCGGTGACTCGTGGTTGGTCAAAATGGAAAATTTTACAACGATATGTTTTTCGTAATACCTTTCCATTACTGATCCCACAAATTACACGGGTGTTCACTTTAGTCATCACCCAATGTATGCTCGTAGAAACCGTCCTCGGCTGGCCGGGAATCGGACGCTGGCTCATTGGTGCAGTAAGCATTCAAGATTACAATAGTATTTCCGCCGGTGTCATTGTATTAGGCATTTGTATTATTACCATTGACACCCTAGCCAAAACGGTGATGTTTATTCTCGATCCATTTAATAAGAAAGGTTGGTATGCAAGATAAAGAGCCGGATGAATTTCGTGAAAGTGCGTCAATTTATCAAATTTGGTTACAGTTTCGCAAAAATCGTATTGCTTTACTGAGCTTTTACTTATTTTTTCTGTTAATTTTAACCGCACTTTTCGCCCCTTTTATCGCCCCATACAGCGATAGTATGGAATTTATCGGACAAGAATTAATGCCCCCCTCTTGGGTGGAAAAAGGGCAAATCGCCTTTTTCTTTGGTACCGATGATCTTGCCCGCGATCTATTAAGCCGTGTCATTATAGGCACACGCTATACGCTCGGCTCTTCCTTGATTGTGGTGATACTCGCCGCCATCATCGGTGGTGCATTGGGCATTTGGGCGGGAATGTCCGGTGGCATTAAAGCCCGTTTCCTCGGTCATATTTTCGATGCCTTTCTCTCTATTCCAATTTTGCTCATTGCCATCATCATTTCCACGTTTATGGAACCCAGTTTGACAAATGCCATTATTTCCACCTTACTGGCAGTACTGCCCTATTTCACCCATGCCATTTATCGGGCTATTCAACAAGAGCTCAAAAAAGACTATGTGATGATGTTAAAACTCGATGGCATCACCGACAGCGAATTACTTCGTAGTACAATTTTACCCAACATCACCGTCACCTATATTCAGGAAATATCACGAGCATTTGTCGTCACCATTTTAGACATTAGCGCCTTAAGTTTTATTTCCCTTGGGGCGCAACGCCCGATGCCGGAATGGGGAGCGATGATTAAAGATTCCCTTGAGCTGATTTATCTTGCGCCTTGGACGGTATTACTTCCCGGCTTTGCCATTATCATCACGATTTTGTTAAGCATTGTCTTTACCAACGGCTTGTGCAAAGCCATTAACCAATATTATCAATAACTATGGCACTACTGGATATTCGTAATCTCAACATTGAAATTAAAACACCGACCGGGCGGGTTAAAATTATTGACGGCGTAAACTTAACGCTCAATAACGGTGATATTTTAGGGCTTGTGGGCGAGTCCGGCTCGGGTAAAAGTTTAATTGCCAAAGTCATCGGTAATGCCATTAAGGAAGATTGGATTATCACGGCAGATCGTTTCCGCTTTAATGATGTGGAACTGCTAAAACTTTCCCCCACACAACGGAGAAAATTAGTGGGTAAAGAAATTTCGATGATTTTTCAAGATCCGCTCACCTGTTTAGATCCCAGCAGAAAAATCGGTAAACAATTAATCCAACATATTCCAAATTGGACGTATCGTGGCAAATGGTGGCATTGGTTTGGCTGGAAAAAACGCCGTGCCATTGAATTACTCCATCGTGTAGGAATAAAAAATCATAAAGACATTATGGCGAGTTACCCAAATGAACTCACAGAAGGGGAAGGGCAAAAAGTAATGATTGCCATTGCCGTGGCAAATCAACCCCGTCTATTAATTGCCGATGAACCCACCAACGCATTGGAATCCATTACCGCACGCCAAGTTTTCCGCTTGCTTTCCAGTATGAATCAAAACCAAGGGACGAGTATTCTCTTAGTCAGTAATGATATTCCCAGTGTGAGCGATTTTTGTCATACGGTATCCGTACTCTATTGTGGGCAAAATACAGAATCCGCCCCAACACAAATCTTGCTGGAATCGCCTCATCATCCCTATACAAAGGCACTGATTCACTCCGTACCGGATTTTACCCAACCTTTTGGGTTTAAAACGAAACTGGGTACATTAGAAGGGACAGTACCGCTTTTAGAGCAAATGCCAATGGGCTGTCGATTCGGACCACGCTGTCCTTTTTCACAGAAACAATGTATAAAAAAACCCACACGCTATCGCATTAAACAGCACGAGTTTTCTTGTCATTTTCCGATTAACTTTCGAGAAAAACAGATAAAAGAAACCGTGATCAACACCCCGCTCACCTTATCTACGGAACCCAATAAGGATTAACTAATGCCTTTATTACAAGTAATCGATCTTTGCAAAACCTTTGATGGTCCGGTCCATTGGTTCGGCTCAAGCAAATTTAATGCCGTGGAAAGCGTGAGTTTTAATCTTGAAAGAAAACAAACTCTCGCTATTATCGGAAAAAATGGCTCGGGAAAATCAACATTAGTCAAAATGATAGCCGGGATGATCAAACCCACTTCAGGGGAAATTAAATTCAATAATGAACCGCTTGATTTTGAAAATCCCCATTACCGAACCCAACACATTCGTATGGTATTCCAAGATGCCAATTCCGCCTTCAACCCCCGACAAAATATTGGACAAATCCTTGATTCGCCACTTCGATTAGCCACAGACTGGGATGAAGAAAAACGCAATCAAAAAATCTTTGAAACCCTCTCTATGGTCGGGCTTTACCCTGATTACACCAATCTAAAAATCAAAAACCTTTCCGTCAGCCAGAAACAGCGGATCGCTATTGCCCGAGCAATTATCCTAGAACCTGAAATTATTATTGTTGATGATGCCCTCAGTTCATTGGATGCCTCTGTGCGGGTTCAACTCCTCAATCTTTCCGTTGATATTCAAGCCCGTCTAGGCGTTGCCTATATTTATGTGGGACAAGATTTAGGGGTGATCAAACATTTAGCGGACAATGTGCTTGTTATGGATGAAGGAAAAATCATTGAATACGGTTCCCCCAAAGATCTCTTTTGTGCTCCTCAAACAACGGTGACGAAACGTTTGGTCGAAAGCCATTTTGGTCGCTTACTTGATGAAAGTGCTTGGATTCGCCAAGAGAGAGAGGATTGATTAACAAGAAAAACACCTTTAGAATCGACCGCTCTTTGAGAGCCGATAAGGAAAATCTATGCAAATACTTCTTAAATTAACCCAATTTATCAGCAAAACTTTCGCCCTATGGGCTATCGTTTTTGCCGTTCTTGCTTTCTTATTTCCGGCAGAGTTTAAAATCTTTGCCCCTTATATTCCCTATTTACTCGGCTTGGTAATGTTTGGTATGGGGATCACGCTTACCTTCAGTGATTTCGCTGAAGTCGCCAAACACCCGAAAGCTGTATTTATCGGCGTGGTAGGGCAATTTGTCATTATGCCAATGATAGCTTTTGGCTTAGCAAAAGCCTTTCATTTACCCCCAGATCTTGCAATCGGCGTTATCTTAGTCGGCTCATGCCCGGGTGGAACTTCATCAAATGTGATGACCTATCTTGCAAAGGGTAACACTGCACTTTCCGTTGCTTGTACCACCATTTCAACCCTACTCTCTCCACTTTTAACACCCGTCATTTTCTATTTACTGGCAAGCCAATGGCTGGATATTAACGTCTCGGCGATGTTTATGTCGGTGCTAAAAATGGTGTTATTCCCTATTTTCTTAGGCTTAGTGGTTCGTATGCTGTTCAAAAACGTCATTGTTCAAGCAAGCCAAATTACGCCATTGATCTCCGTGGTATCCATTGTCTTAATTTTGGCAGCAGTGGTCGCAGTGAGCAAAGATAGAATTGTAGAATCCGGATTATTAATTTTCAGCGTTGTGGTATTACACAACTGCCTCGGCTATTTCATCGGCTTTCTTGCCGCCAAACTGTTTAAACTCAATACAGCAGACAGCAAAGCTATCGCCATTGAAGTGGGCATGCAAAATTCAGGTTTAGGGGCCGCTCTGGCAAGCGCCCATTTTAACCCCATTGCCGCCGTACCAAGTGCGCTATTCAGTTTCTGGCACAATGTCTCCGGTCCGATTTTAGCCAATATTTTCTCAAATATGAAAAATGAAAAATAACGGAAAAATTGACCGCACTTGATAAACAAAAGGCAGGGATTTCCCTGCCTTTCTAATAATCAATACCTTGAATACAATTTTCATACAAAAATTGAAGTAAGATTTCCCGCTTACTTTGATCTTGATAAAAAGCAGCAAGCATTAAATTAAATTCATCAAAATAGTTTTCGCTAATTTCAATGATCCCCAGTCCTTGCTGAATAAAATAGGTATTCGCCGCCAACATTGCCGTTCTTTTATTTCCATCCCAAAAGACTTGATCTTTCATCATTTCAAGCATAAAAACCAATCCTCGATAGGTTTCTGAGTATTGGTTATTTTCTAAAATAGCGGCGATTTTCTGTATCACGTCCTCTTCTTTAGGAATAGGCGGCACATAGCGCTCCCCATTATAGAGTGATACACCCACCTGCCCATGCCGAATCTCACCGGGATCAAGGGAATCATTTTGAGCAACCAAAAAATTTATCTTTTTTATAAAATCAAAGGTTAACTTATCTTGAATATGATTAAGAACAAAGCGAAGCCCATTGCGTAAATTCAAGATCGTTTCTACATCATTTAAGGAAACCGAGGCATCGGGACGATAATTTAAAATATGCTCGGTCTGTAATAATGTCGTATTACAATTTTCAAATTTACTCATATGATAAATTTGAGAAACTAACGTTTTTTTCGCAAGAAATAGGTTCTCTTTAAGAGAAAGTTGATACTTATTTTTCACTACTTCACACTCCCACAATTCAAACAATATAAATATTGCCCTTTGGGATCATTCAATTTATCTAGCTGATGGAGCTGTTGTTTAACTTGTTGGAGCGGTTTAGGGAGATCAAGCCATTGCGTCATCAATGCCTGTCCGCTTTGTCTGAGATCTCGGAATAATTTCCCCACTAAGCTGCTGTCTTCCTCAATCATCCATTCCACGGAAAAATCTTCAATCACAGGATCACGATGTAAATTGACTAATTCCCCTGCTTTTTCCACCGCACGATCAAAATCCCCCAATTCATCCACCAGGTTATGTTTGAAAGCATCTTTGCCCAACCATACTTGACCTTGTGCGATAGTATCCACAGCGTTTTTCGGCATTTGGCGACCTTTGCTGACTAAGCTCAAAAATTGATCGTAGCCATGCTCAATTTCTAGCTGATAAATATCTTGCGTATTTTTAGAAAGGGGGCTGAAAACAGAAGTGTCTGCCAAATCGGTTGTCGCCACGCCATCGACATTGACACCGATTTTTTTGATCGTATTTTCAAAGGTGGGCAACATGGCAAAAATCCCAATGGATCCGGTGAGGGTATTTTTATCCGCAATAATGTAATCCGATGTGGCTGAAATCCAATAGCCCCCCGAAGCTGCCATCGCTCCCATAGACACCACCACCGGTTTGCCTGTTTTTTGTAAATTCTCCACTTCTTGGCGAATCAGCTCTGAAGCAAAGGCACTCCCCCCCGGTGAATTGACCCGCAATATCACCGCTTTCACGGTTTCATCATCATAAGCCTTACGCAATAAACGAGCAATGCTATCACCGCCCACTTCGCCTTCGGCACTTTCTCCGTCAATAATCGCCCCTTCAACATTCACCACAGCAATTTTATTTTGTCCCATTGATGACGCCATACGATCCTCAAAGCCGGATAAATAGGTGGAAAAATCTACCATATTCACTTCACCCTCCGCATTTTTACCAAAAAGTGCGGTCAATTTTTTATCTAAATCTAACTGGGTGACCAAATCCGTGACTAATTGACGTTGTTTTGAATAAGCCGTGCTGTCGCCCTTCAACGCTTTCAATTCGCTTAAATACTGCTTCGCACTCGGTAATAAGGTTTCCTTTGATATATGGCGGTTTGTGCTGACAATTTGCATATAGCTTTCCCACATACCGTTTAACCATTGGCTCATATTCGCTTTGGCTTCCGGCGACATCTCATTGCGTAAAAAAGGCTCAACCGCTGATTTATAGGTGCCTACACGGAAAATATGAGGGGTGATCGCCAATTTATCTAACAAATCTTTGTAATATAAATTCTCTTGTGCCAAACCCTGAATGGAAACCTGTCCAATAGGATTAAGATAAATCTGATCGGCAAAACTAGCCAAGAAATACTGTGCCTGCGAATAATTATTCGCAAAGGCGATCACCGGTTTTTCGGAAGTTTTAAACTCTTTAATCGCTTTGCCAATATAATTCATTGCCGGCAGATCACCGCCTGAAAAATAATTCAGATCCAGCACCAAACCTCGAATGCTGTCATCGTCTTTTGCCAAACTAATCGCATAAACCACATCGAAGGTGGAAATTTGGAGTGGGGTACGTTCCGTTGTGTTTAACTCCCGCAACGCCTGTTGCCAGCCAAATGCCTCATCACGATTATCCGCCAAATAGCCGTCTAAATTCAACAACAATGCCCCTTTATCGGCAGCTAAATTGACACTGCTTTTTTTCGTATTGCTCGTCAAATTAAACAGACTGATTACCAATACAATGAAAATTAAAAAGAAAAAATTCATCACTAAATCACGAATAAAATTTAGTGCCCGCCAACAAAATTTAATTACTCGAAAAATAGGGTTCATAAGGTTTCAGATAAGTCAAAAAAATTGCGCTTAGAGTAACACAAACCCACGCTAAAAACTATGCTATAATCCGCCGCACTTTTAGTTGATGAGAAAGAAAAATGGATGCTTTAACCCTTTTAACTACCCGCCGTTCAAACAAAAAACTCAGCGCCCCTGCGCCGAATAAAACGCAGCTTGAAAAAATGTTCCAAGCGGCACTTCGTACACCGGATCATGGCAAATTATCCCCTTATCATTTTGTGGTGATCGAAAACGAGGGGCTGGATAAATTAGAGCAGTTACTTAAAGAGGCGGTCGTTGAGTTCAATCTCGGTGAAGAGCGCTTAAAAAAAGCAGAGAATTTGGCTCATCGAGCACCGATGGTGATCGCCGTTATCGCCAAAATCAATCCCGATATTGCTAAAGTGCCTACTTGGGAACAACTTGTCACGGCAGGTTGTGCCGCCTATGGGATTCAACTTGTCGCCCATGCCCAAGGTTTTGACAATGTTTGGATCACCGGAAAATGGGTATCAGGTAGCGCGCTTCGGCAAGCACTCGGTTGCCGTGAACAAGATGAAATTGTGGCATTATTGATGCTCGGCACCGCCACAGAAAAAGTGGAAAGAGAATGTCGACAAGAGAGTATGGAAGAATTTGTGAGTTATTTATAAAAACACCTCTTTAAACAACACAATGTGGGTGAACCTTGTTCACCCACTTGCCATTTTCCCTCCCATAAATTTAAAAAGATTTCTCAAAAATCAAATTCAGGTTTTGGCGGTCGTAAGAATACAGGGTTGGAATATTACTTTTTTGCTTACGATAAGAAAATTGCAGTTTTGGGGTGATGCCGAAAACATGCCAATCCCGTTTCCATAGGGTTAAATTCACGTTGAAAATGCGATCTTTGCGCACTTTGCCCAAAGCAATCAACCCACCTAGCACCGCTTCGTCTTTGTAGTGGCGTTGTGAAAAGCCAAAACCTAAACGGCTTGAAATGCCTTTGCCCCATTCTTGTCCCCAGCCGAGGCGGAGGGATTTGGTGTCCGAGCCATACTGTTTCACCTGGGTGGTTTCACGGTTGAAATCGCCGCCAAGGTAGAAAAATTGCCGTGGCGTTCTTGCCCAAACCAAGGTGGCGGACACTAATTTGGTGTTGCCGTTTTGCGCTTGGTTGTCGAAATAGCGTTGTTTGCTGTGTTCCGCCGCTGTTGAAAGTTGCCAGTTCGGGTTGAGCCAATGATTCAATTCCAATCTTGCGCCATTTGCCCATTGGTAGCTTTCGCCGCCATACCAACGCTTTTCATAAAAAGGCATTAGGCTCAACGTTGATTGTGCCGTTTTATAACGCAGCCCAAGGGAAGTGCGGTTGTAAATATCGTCATAATCGTGATTATCCCAATAACTTTTGCCGAACAATTCGTTCTCAAAAGCGAGATAATAACTGTTGCCGAGGTTAAAATCTTTGCCAAGCGAGAAATTGTAAGCAATACCGTGTGCGGTTTGCGGCATCATATCGTCATTTTTCACATAGCCCGTTTGTTCAATATTGCGGCTGTCTCCGGTGTTATTCACATTAGTATCACGCACATAATAGGCACTGGCGGAAATCTGCCACGAATCCCGCTCCTGCAACGCCTCTAAATAAGCATTGATAAGCTGTTGTACTGGAGCAGGTGTAGCAGGGTCGCTCAAGGCTTTTTGAAATTGTTCGGTGGCAGCGGTGTTTTGTTTATCCTGAAATAAGGCGATGGCAAGTTCGATCCGCACAGGGTTAAGATCCGCCCGTTCTGCCAACATTTCACGATAAACCCGAATGGCTTGGCTTAACTCTCCGCTTAATGCGGCGTGTTTTGCCTCGGCAAATTGGACGAGCAAGCGGTCGTTTTCAGGAAACGTTTTGTAAATTGCCAACAATTTTTCAATCAACTGTGGTTCACGGGCATAAATGGCTTGGGTTAAGAGTTGTTGGGTTAACGTCGGGTTGTTTTTTAAATCCGTTTCAGAAAGGTGAAGTGGTGGTTGATTTTGCCCCTGAAGGCTTACCACCGGCTCAACTTTCTGTGGTGTCGCCACTTTAATGTTCTGCTGCGGCTCGGCAAAATTTGCCGAGGCAGTAAACGTGAAAAATAACGAAAAAAGTGCGGTTAGGAATTTAGTTGTTTTCACTGTGTTTCAATTTCCTTTTCTTGGCTATTTTTATTATCAATTCCCTGATTATTATCTATACCATCATCTTTATCCGATTGAAGATCTTTTGTTATAAATTTAAATAACCAGTAATGTAAAAAAGAAGATGTGAATAGTATCAATGCAGACAATACCCAACCTGAAATACAGCTAAGATAACCATTTGGAATAAATCTAAATACAAGAACATTAACTCCAAAAGTAATTCCAGTAAATAATATTGGGGAATAAAAAATCTCTATTAAAGATAAAATCTTATTATCCGATTTATCCTTACTAAAAAAGCATAAAAAAAGTTGAGTAATTCCTAATAAGATAAAACTAATATTTGTATGTTTAATATATTCACTGGGAAAAACAGAGGTAATATAGGCATCATCATTACTAAAGTAAAGTAGCGCTATGCCTCCAAATATTAGAATTATTGATGTTAGTAATTTGCGTGAATTTGCTTTTAAATTATTATTTATTTTTCCCATTTTTCATCTCCTAAAACGCCCCTTTCGGGGCGTGGTTAATATTAAATTAAAGGGTTAAATTATTGTTTGGTTGCACCGTAAACAGCTTGATAATTTCCGAAAGAGCCACCATATCTTTTATCCTCTTTCATGTTAATATTAATTTCTCCTACAGTATCTTTATAACCATAAGAAAATCCACCTCTAAACCAACCACTTTCCCATTTATCATTTTCTCCTGTGATACCTCGATAATGAGGGAAGTCTTCGCTAGAGCCCTGAAGTACTCCACCACGTTCAACAATTTCCCCTTTTTCTAAAGTCACTTTCCCAATACTATCGGAGTTTAACAAACCACTAATTTTCTTATTATCGAAATCAGCTGTAAGTTCAACAGTACCATCTTTTTGATAAACTATACTTCCTAAGGCATCTAGTTTATTACTATCATACTGATAAGTCCCTGTTTTAATTCGAGCAATAACATCCCCTTTATAAGTTGCAGCCCCTTTAATATCTTTAGTATCATCATAATGATGATTAAACTTAGCCACTCCGAACATAACCATATTGTTATTATCATCGGTAGCCATTGTTTCTAATCCTTCTTTATTATAGAACATTCCATAAGTAGAATAAGGTTGATTTCCTATAATATAATTAAGCATCGCCTCACCACGCTCAGAAGAACCAAATTCACCAGATCCAATAGGGTACGTAAATACGCCTTGATGAATACCTAATGAATTATTAGATAATTCGTTTAAATCTACATCAAGGGAAACAAATTTAATATTTTCTCTTGAATATAAATCCTTATCTACAACTACTTGATAAAGATCGGGATCAAACTCCCCTTTATTTAAAACGAAATCACCTACGTGAGCATTTACTCTAAGCGTTCTATCCCCAGTCACCTGAGGTTGTTCAGGTTGGATTGGCTGAGATGGCTCTGTTGGCTTTTCCGGTTGAGTAGGCTCACTCGGTTGCTCAGGCTCCGATGGCTGTTCCGGCTGAGTCGGTTGGTTTGGTTGAGATGGATTATCCGGCACAACTACTACCGGTGGTTTCTCCTGCTCGGCTTTTTTCTCAATCAAAATGTTTTGCACATTCGTCACATTGATTTGTGCTTGTTTCACATCTTGTTGTGCCACTACTAAAATTTTATTTTGCACGGTTAAGGCTTGGTTGGCTTCTGCCAAGGCATCACGTTTTTCTTTCAGAGCATTAGCATCGGGTGTTTCTGCCTTTTCCAATACGCGAATTTCTTCATTGAGCACAGTAATACGGCGGTTAATTTCCGTAATTTCCGTTTCCACTTGGGTAAGTTTGGTTTGGCTATCGCTTAGCACTTTTTGTGCCGTTGTCGCACTTTGCTCAAGCTGTTGTAAGGATTGTTTGCTGTAATCAATGGCTTTCACCGTTGGAACAGGTTCAGCCGGTTGACGGGAAGGGGAATCACCATCACTAGAGCTACAACCCGCAAGCATTAAAGCCACAATCAT
>NZ_MLHJ01000126.1 GCF_001998965.1 Rodentibacter rarus | reverse complement strand
AAATCCCCCAAACCTTTCGATTCAGGGGATTCCTTTTATTTGAACCTGGCGGTGCCCTACTCTCACATGGGGATTCCCCACACTACCATCGGCATTACAGCGTTTCACTTCTGAGTTCGGAATGGATTCAGGTGGGACCACCGCACTCTTGCCGCCAGGATAATTCTTTGATAACCCTACTTCTTGCTATCTCGTTTCTTGTTCTTTGTTTTTTCTTTCTCTGTTCTTATCGGTCACAAGCTGAATACTGCTTTCTCTATCTCGCCCATTCCTTTGTTTGTCATCTGTTTGCTTAGTTGTCTTTCATTTCACTTCACCCAAAAACACTTGAGTGTTGTATAGTTAAGCCTCTCGGGCAATTAGTATGGGTTAGCTCAATATATCACTATACTTACACACCCCACCTATCTACGTCTTAGTCTTAAACAACCCTTACACACTTTCGTGTGGGAGAACTCATCTTAAGGCAAGTTTCGTGCTTAGATGCTTTCAGCACTTATCTCTTCCGCACTTAGCTACCGGGCAATGCGTCTGGCGACACAACCCGAACACCAGTGGTGCGTCCACTCCGGTCCTCTCGTACTAGGAGCAGCCCCTCTCAATTCTCCTACGCCCACGGCAGATAGGGACCGAACTGTCTCACGACGTTCTAAACCCAGCTCGCGTACCACTTTAAATGGCGAACAGCCATACCCTTGGGACCTACTTCAGCCCCAGGATGTGATGAGCCGACATCGAGGTGCCAAACACCGCCGTCGATATGAACTCTTGGGCGGTATCAGCCTGTTATCCCCGGAGTACCTTTTATCCGTTGAGCGATGGCCCTTCCATTCAGAACCACCGGATCACTATGACCTACTTTCGTACCTGCTCGACTTGTCTGTCTCGCAGTTAAGCTTGCTTATACCATTGCACTAACCTCACGATGTCCGACCGTGATTAGCAAACCTTCGTGCTCCTCCGTTACGCTTTGGGAGGAGACCGCCCCAGTCAAACTACCCACCAGACACTGTCCGAACACCCGATTAGGATGTCTCGTTAGAACATCAAACGTTAAAGGGTGGTATTTCAAGGACGACTCCACAAAAACTGGCGTTTCTGCTTCATAGTCTCCCACCTATCCTACACATCAAAATTCAATGTTCAGTGTCAAGCTATAGTAAAGGTTCACGGGGTCTTTCCGTCTAGCCGCGGGTACACCGCATCTTCACGGCGATTTCAATTTCACTGAGTCTCGGGTGGAGACAGCCTGGCCATCATTATGCCATTCGTGCAGGTCGGAACTTACCCGACAAGGAATTTCGCTACCTTAGGACCGTTATAGTTACGGCCGCCGTTTACTGGGGCTTCGATCAGGTGCTTCTCTTGCGATAACACCATCAATTAACCTTCCAGCACCGGGCAGGCATCACACCCTATACGTCCACTTTCGTGTTTGCAGAGTGCTGTGTTTTTAATAAACAGTTGCAGCCAGCTGGTATCTTCGACCGGTTCAACCTTCACGTGCAAGACGCTACAATCTACGCCGGCGCACCTTCTCCCGAAGTTACGGTGCTATTTTGCCTAGTTCCTTCACCCGAGTTCTCTCAAGCGCCTGAGTATTCTCTACCTGACCACCTGTGTCGGTTTTCAGTACGGTTTAGTAAAGCCTGAAGCTTAGTGGCTTTTCCTGGAAGTGTGGTATCGGTTACTTCAGCCCCTTAGGACCTCGTCATCATCTCTCAGTGTTAATAAGTGCCCGGATTTGCCTAAGCACTCCACCTACTAACTTAAACGTACACATCCAACAGTACGCTAACCTAACCTGCTCCGTCCCCACATCGCAGCTTTACCAAGTACGGGAATATTAACCCGTTTCCCATCGACTACGCTTTTCAGCCTCGCCTTAGGGGCCGACTCACCCTGCCCCGATTAACGTTGGACAGGAAACCTTGGTCTTCCGGCGAACGGGTTTTTCACCCGTTTTATCGTTACTTATGTCAGCATTCGCACTTGTGATACGTCCAGCAAACCTCTCAGTCCACCTTCTTCCGCTTACACAACGCTCCCCTACCCAACAGACTTTCGTCTGATGCCGCAGCTTCGGTGCTATATTTGAGCCCCGTTACATCTTCCGCGCAGGCCGACTCGACTAGTGAGCTATTACGCTTTCTTTAAATGGTGGCTGCTTCTAAGCCAACATCCTAGCTGTCTAAGCCTTCCCACTTCGTTTCCCACTTAATATAGACTTTGGGACCTTAGCTGGCGGTCTGGGTTGTTTCCCTCTCCACGACGGACGTTAGCACCCGCCGTGTGTCTCCTGAGTATCACTCTTTGGTATTCGCAGTTTGCATCGGGTTGGTAAGCCGGGATGGCCCCCTAGCCGAAACAGTGCTCTACCCCCAAAGGTGTCCGCTCAAGGCTCTACCTAAATAGATTTCGGGGAGAACCAGCTATCTCCCGGTTTGATTGGCCTTTCACCCCCAGCCACAAGTCATCCGCTAATTTTTCAACATTAGTCGGTTCGGTCCTCCAGTTAGTGTTACCCAACCTTCAACCTGCCCATGGCTAGATCACCGGGTTTCGGGTCTATACCTTGCAACTCAACGCCCAGTTAAGACTCGGTTTCCCTTCGGCTCCCCTATTCGGTTAACCTCGCTACAAAATATAAGTCGCTGACCCATTATACAAAAGGTACGCAGTCACCCATAAGGGCTCCCACTGCTTGTACGTACAAGGTTTCAGGTTCTATTTCACTCCCCTCACCGGGGTTCTTTTCGCCTTTCCTTCACAGTACTGGTTCACTATCGGTCAATCAGGAGTATTTAGCCTTGGAGGATGGTCCCCCCTTCTTCAGACAGGATATCACGTGTCCCGCCCTACTTCTCGTAAGCTTAGTACCACAAAAGCATTTTTAAGTACGGGGCTATCACCCTGTGTCGCTAGGCTTCCCAGCCTATTCCTCTAACGCTTTCGCTATCACTTACCGGCTCCTCCGCTTTCGCTCGCCGCTACTGACGGAATCTCGGTTGATTTCTTTTCCTCGGGGTACTTAGATGTTTCAGTTCTCCCGGTTTGCCTTTCATTACTATGGATTCATAATGAAATGATGGATTCTTCATCCATCGGGTTTCCCCATTCGGATATCTTGGATTAAACGCTTCTTATCAACTCATCCAAGCTTTTCGCAGATTAGCACGTCCTTCTTCGCCTCTGATTGCCAAGGCATCCACCTTGTACGCTTAGTTACTTAACTATACAACCTCAAATGTTTTCTACAC
>NZ_MLHJ01000125.1 GCF_001998965.1 Rodentibacter rarus | reverse complement strand
TCACGAGCAAATAAATTTGCTCTAACTCACTATGGCAAAATCGCTACGCATTTTACCGTGAGGTCTGCCGACAGCTCTCCGCACCTTCGGTGCTCCGCCCTCGCTTCGCTCGGTTGGCATAACATTGACGGGCAAGGACACGATAGATATCGATTTTCGCTTCGCTCAAATCGAATCTATCACCTTGCAAGGCGGGGCTACGCCCCTCCTTGACCTACCCTGATAACGCTCCGGCATTCGCCTCCGCTCCGATACCGACGAGGGGCTCCCGCCCCTCACTCCTTCGCCAGTATCGGAGCCCCGCAGGGGCGACAACAACGCCAACCGAGCGAAGCGAGGGCGGAGCACCGAAGGTGCGGAGTTTTTGAACTACCGTGGGGGATATAAATATAGAATAAGAGAAAAAAATAAAAGATCTAGGAATTACAAGGGTTCATTAAGGGTGGTCAGTATCAGAATTGAGACTTTAAAAGGTCAGATTTGAACTTTTAAAGTATCAAAAATTTGAGCTTTACATCAAAAAATAGCTGAATTATAATCAAAGTATCTTAAATTTGAAACTTTGAAGGATCTAAAAATGGAGAAGGTAGAAAGACAAAAAGATAGTCTAGGCAATGTTCATTATGTCGGTAAGAAAAAATTAGTCGATTTAAGCACAGGAGAAGAGTTTGAAGCTCAGACGATCGTTAAGGCTGTCGGAGATCAGGATTTTAAAAAAGTCTTTCTATCGGAGGTTCTAGACCGTTTAGAAGAGTTTTCTAGTGCGAAGATGAAGTTTGTGTTCTGGCTAATGGCTAATATCGATAAACAAAATCGAATGATCGGGACTTATACTCAATTAGCAGAAAAATCTGGAATATCGGTCTCAACGATAAAACGCGTAATTCCAACATTAAAAAAAGCCGATGTAATCAGAGAAATCACGCCTTCCGTCATAATGTTAAATCCTGACATTGTTGCCGCTGTTACTTCAAGTCGTAGAGGAAATTTATTGGTTCAGTATAAAACCTTAGACGGGACTGAACAGCCAGTAGAACCTACTGCCGAAGAGGCAGAATAGGGGGTATTACTGCTTGGTGGAACGATAACCCCTTGCGTGATTTAGTCAAGGGTGCGAAGCATCGCCGTAGGCGACGTGGCGAAGCCACGCCCTTGACAAAATCCCTTGAGCAAGGGGTTATTCTCTCACCAAGCAGAAATCCCCCCGACCGTGATTAAAATCACGTTATTCCCTACCTCAAACCTTTCCCGTACTTCAAATTT
>NZ_MLHJ01000124.1 GCF_001998965.1 Rodentibacter rarus | reverse complement strand
TCTAGTACAGCCCCTTATTAAATTCAAATAAAATAATTATAAAAAATAAGGAGCTGTCTTAGATAACAACTAAAAGCTCTATTTAGGTTAAGATAACCAAATGAGAAAAATCCGTCTAAGTCAGCATAAATAAAATAAACTCATCGAGCTGTTTGTAGCTGGCGTCACTGCTTGAATAACCACTGAGTTAGTAAATGTGAACAAAACGATCACGGTCTATTACTTCCATCATCTACGGTTGCTTATCTATCAAAATAGCTCATATATAGAGATGTTTGAAGGTGAAATTGAAGCCGATGAACGCTATTTTGGCGAAACCCGCAAGGTAAATAAGGTCATGGCGATGCAGGTACGCTGTGTTCGGACTTTTAAAACGTGACGGTAAGGTGTATACCATCGTTGTTCCGAATACGACATCAGCAACACTTTTACCGATTATTCGAGAAAAGTTGAAGCCCGACAGTATCGTTTACACCGATTTCTACCGAAGTTATGATGTGCTTGATGTGAATGGCATTTTAATCACAGCATTAAATTTCCATTTTAAAATAATTAGTTAAGGGCATATTAAGTTAGTTATCTAGGACAATCCCTAAAGTTATTCCACAAACTAGAGAGGTCAACCTCTTTTTTATTATAAAATGAAAATTAATTTAAAAAAATGTTAAAAATGTGTTGACTTTTTGGTTTTATTATTCTACCTTTGAATTGCACATATAAATGTGCACCTAATATTTAACTATAATTTATAGTAGGAGAATTCTTATGAAAAAACTTGATTCATCTAAACTATTAAAGATCAAATCTGCAATTTCAGGCTGGTCTTTTAGCCATAACTAATAAAAAAAGTATAGCCATCCAAGGCTATGTCTTTTTCTTATGATAAAGTGGAACGGGAAATGAATATTGTGACAACAAATTATAGTTATACAGAAATAAAAAACGCTTTACTCTCGATATATTAAATTCGCTAAATTATTTAAGGGAATTTTCTGAACTATCCCCAATAGATAATTTTTCTCTACATTGGAAAACTGCTGCCGTACATTATTTAGCTATAAAATCAGCAGAAAAGAATGATTTTGATAAACTGAATTTTTTCCTGAATTATATTACATCTCAGGAGAGAGAGCCGGGAATTAGTTTAGTTCCCTTATTTGAAGATAATTCTTTAGAAACAGAACAGAAATGATTCTAGAAATTATTAAAGACGATAATCAGTTAGGTTTTGGTTTTTGTCATAAAAATGATTCTAAATTAATTAAAGAAGAAGTAAATAAAATCAAAATTACGCTAAGAGATATAAAAAAATATGATATTTCATCATCTAATGAAATTGAAGAGTATATTGATTCTATCCATTTAACAAGAGAAGGAAAAAATGGAGACCGTTTTATGCGATCTGGAACAAATTTCTATATGTGGGGGACGATGTTTATTTATATAAAATTATCTCATTCTATTTTATATTATATAGATCATATTATACACGAGTGTGCTCACACCGCATTGAATATTTTGAATGCTAAAGATGAATTGGTAACAAATGCACCAAAGGAAAGATTTCCAGCTCCGTTAAGAAAGGATCTTCGTCCAATGATAGGGCTATTTCATGCTTTATTTGTATTAAATAGGGTTTGTGGAACTTTTAAAAAAATTATATCTGATAAAAATTACGAATATTTAGATGAAGCTATTCAAAAATATAATGATTCATTAAAAAAACTAAAGGAAACTTATGCTACTGTTAGAGCTAATGCAAAAACAACTCCTTTAGGTGAGAATATCTTAAATGCTATCAAGATAGAATGGGAGCTAAATTGAATTTAAGAAAAAACTTATTGGTGGATACGATGTTTTTATTAAACTCTATTGTATCCACCTTGCCACTGACGATAGTCATATTTTTCCTTTTAGACACCTCATTAACAGAAGAAAATATCTCATTCCTTTTTTCTTTAAAATTTTGGGGCGTTTCTATTTTTTCTTTTTTATTTATTCCTCTATCTAAAAAAATTAGTATAAAAAATATTATTATACTCTCTGCTTTAATAAAGCTGATTGCCTATTTTTATTTCTTTTTTGAACAAACATTTTATGGTGCAATAACATTAGTGGCACTAAGCTCACTCTCAGCTTCTTTATTCACAACCGCATCAAAAATTTATATACAAACGACATCTGAAAATATTTCTCTTAGCCTTTCGAGAAGATTTACATTAAACAATATAGGCGTATCAATAACGCCAATATTGCTAATGATAGCTGATGATGCGAATACAATGATTTTTATTGCTTTAATATTGAACCTATTGTTATTTTTACTCACTTTGATGTTAGAGGGTATTTCTGCGATAAAATCTGAAGATTTATCAGTCAACGATCATGAAGTTAATTTAGATAATGGCTTATTATTGTTTATATTTATCTCTTGTCTTTTGTTTTCTATTTTTTATCTGACTTATGAGAAAAATATCCCAATTAGTTTAGAGAGAAAAGATGATAAAGCATTTTATGCAACCTTAGTTGCAATAAACACAATAATGATTATTTTTCTTCAAATAAAAACCTTTTCATTGATGACTGAGCTTATTGGTGTCTATAATGCAGTTTTTCTATCTTATACAATATGCTCAATCGCTTATTTTCTCTTTTTTGTTTTTAATGATAGTTATCTTTTTATGATCTTATTTGTTATAGGTATCACTTACTTAGAGATGTTTTTTTCAACCGGTGTCGATTCAATCATTATAGAGAAAGGGAAGAGGTTGTCTAAATATTACTTTATAGCCTTTAATGTATTTATCGCAATAAGTATCACTTTATCTTCCTACTTTTTAACCTTAGAAAAATATATCTTGCCGATTATTATCATGTTATTGATTATATTGAAATGGATAATGAATAGGATAAAACAAGTAGAGGATAAAAGCTAAAGTAAAAGCTGCTTTCATAACAGAAAATGGTGTTTAGAATAAAACGGGGATAAAACATCCCCGTTTTTGACCGCACTTTTTAGAAGTTCTTTTCAATAGAAATAAAAAACTCCCCGCTTTTTCGTGAATAAAATTCGGGAATATTGCTATCAATTTTACGATAACGATAATTCAATTTGGGAATAAAGCCTTTCCATTGCAACTTGTTATGCCAAACAGTAGCGTTAAAGCTATATTCCTTATCCTGCCGTTTTTTCTCTGGGAAATAGAAGTTTTCCGCTTGGAAATTCCGCTTTACATAACGCAGGCTGACACGAGTGACAAAATCTTTGATTTCCCACACAGAGCCAATATTTCCCCCAACTCTGGTGGAGGTTTCCGCCTTATCTTTGCTGCGATCCAGACTTCCTTCCAATCCACCAAAGATCAAACAATTCGGCTTGGCTTGATAACTAAATGAAAGGCTTGCCCCATTGATATAGCCATTGTGTCTGCGAGCCACATTGCTTTCAGCATAGCGTTTTTGGGCATGGGAAAGTGAGCCGGAAATCGACCAAAGTGCGGTCAATTCTCGATGAAAATTTGCAGTTACGCCATAGTTTTTACTATAGCGTGGTGAACCTAACCAATTTTGCTCAAAAAAAGGCATTAATCCGAAAGATTGCAAAGCAGAACGATAGCGATAACCTAGCGCTCCATACAAGGACTTTTCGCTGTAATCTTGATTATCCCAATAATGCACACCGTTAAAATAGCTATTGAAAGACACAAAATGATTGCCTGCCACATTCACTTCACGATTTAGCCCAAAGCCATAACGAAAACCGTGTGCCTTTTGGGGGAGCGATTCTTCGTCTTTTTGAAAACGAAGTCCGCCAAGGATAATTTCTCGCTGATCGGAGGCATTATTCACATTGTCCGTTTGGGTATATTGCAACTCAGCATCTACTTGCCAACCTTGGCGTTTTTTCATTTCTTGTAAATAACGTTGGGCTAAACCTTGCATTTGTGGCGATAAATCAGGTATTGCCCGCTCAAGTTCGGCTTTCGCTTGGCGATATTGCTTATTTTCAAATAGCATTACGCCCAAATCAAAACGTGGGTATGCCAGCTCAGGTTTTTCATTCACAATCTGCTGATAAAGGGAAATTGCTTCAACATATTGGCGTTCGGCACGCAACATCGCCCCTCTCGCATAGCGGTAAAGCGTGGCATCGTGATCGAATTGTGCGTGATAGAGCGGTAATAATTTTTTCAGCAAGCCCCATTGTTGATTCACTACGCCATAGTTAATCAATTTTTCAAGTTTGGTTTGCATTGAATCGCTTTCATTTAATGAGATTTGAGGCGTGGAAAGTGCGGTAGATTTTTCGGGTGTTTTTAGTTCGGGTTCAACCATTTTCGGCACGCCCGTTTCTTCAAAGAAAACAGGGCGGTGCGTAGGGCTTGGTGCAGCCTGAGCCAAAAAGGAAACAAGCGGTAAAAAATAAGCAATTTTTTTCATAATGAATAGACAACAGAGCGGTATTGTTTCGTAAACATAAAAGTAGAATTTTAACAGTAGGGACACACTGCGTGTGTCCGCTTATAACATATTGAAATAATTTGACTTTATAACGGAATAAAAGTATGCCGTTTAAATGGGTTTTAAACGGCATTTTGTTAAGGGTTAAAGATTATTTTTGGATCTCGCCACGTGTGCCGCCAAAACCGATGTGCGTGCCACGGATTAAATTACCCTGTTCGTCTTTTTGATTATACTTTCTTGCCGTGCCACCATTGACACGCATTGTGTTATCTAATTGCTTATACATATAGGCGTTGCCCGCAATTTCTTCGGCATCTGGACCATAGAAGACTAAATCATATTCCCCTCTTGTACCATCCGCCATTGAGGCACTTGAGGCAACCCCATAATTCGGACCTGCCCCATGATTTGTTTTACCGATACGCCCTTCATCCAAATTGATGTCACCAATCCCACTGAAACCTGACAATTTACCTGAACCTGTTCGATTAGCAAAATCCACGTTATAGGTTAAATCACCGCTATGAATGATGGCTGCGGGGTTGGATGTAAAGGCTTTACCTTTATAGGTGGCATTTCCTTCGCTTGGTAGTGCCGTTGTTTTTTCACCAGAAAATCCGCGTTCCTCAATACGAAAATTATTAGGGGCATTCAAAGAATCAGAGAAAAATCGCATATCCCGACCATAAACAACAGAATAATTTTGCTTGTAAATTGTGGCATAACCGCCTGAAACTGTCCCTTGCCCATCTTCAGCGTAAATCACAACGTAAGGAGCAGAATTTAGACCATTTGGCAAATCATCAATCTGGGTATTAGCATATCCGCCAATTGTTGAACCGTCACCTTGTTGATTTCCAACAACTTCTTTTATCAGCTCATTAAATTCATTAATTTTTTGTTCTTGCTTAGTGGCATTAGCTAAAGCAGTTGCTAAATTGGTTTGAGCTTGCTCAAGCGTTGCTTTGGCATCATTGAGTTCTTTTTGCACCGCTTGTTTGGCTTGGTCTTCACTGGTGGCTTTAGCGGTTTCGGCTTCTAAACGTTTGGTCGCTTCTGCCACGTCCTTTTTCGCCTGTTCAAGCGTTGCTTTAGCATCACTGAGTTCTTGTTGCACCGCTTGTTTTGCTTGGGCTTCGCTGTTGGCTTTAGCGGTTTCGGCTTCTAAACGTTTGGTGGCATCTGCCACTTTTTGTTCAGCTTGAGCAAGTTGCGTTTTAGCATTATTGAGTTCTTGTTGTACCGCTTGTTTTGCTTGGACTTCTCTGTTGGCTTTAGCGGTTTCGGCTTCTAAACGTTTGGTGGTATCTGCCACTTTTTGTTCAGCTTGAGCAAGTTGCGTTTTAGCATTATTGAGTTCTTGTTGTACCGCTTGTTTTGCTTGGGCTTCTCTGTTGGCTTTAGCGGTTTCGGCTTCTAAACGTTTGGTGGCATCTGCCACTTTTTGTTCAGCTTGCTCAAGTTGGGATTTGAGTTTATCCAATTCGGCTTGCTGTTGAGAGGCTTGATCTTGTGTGCTTTGATCATTACGAATTTCGTTGTTTGGGGTTGACGATGCTCTATCGCTACTACCACCACCTCCACTACTTCCACATCCGGTTAATGCCAATAAAAGTGCGGTCGCTACTGAGATATTTTTTAGTTTCATTTGGGATTCCTTAAATAATAATGTGATTAAAAAGCCAAAAGAATTATAATTCCGCGCTAATTTGGGTACAATTAACCGACAGTTACACTGAGCTACCGTGTGAAGGTAGTGATTTATGATGAGAGTAAATTATGAAAATAAATGAGAAGATCCGTCAATTGCGTGAGCAACATCAATTATCTCAAGAAAATATGGCGGATAAATTGGGTATGTCGGTGACGGGTTATGCCAAAATTGAGCGGGGCGAAGTGCGTTCAACTTTACAGCGTTTAGAACAAATTTCAGAAGTGTTTGAAATGGATATTTGTGAGTTATTTGCTTTTGGTGAAAACGAGAAAATTTATTTTAATAATTCTGTCGTTGAATCCACAAATTCCAATAATTTTCTCTTTGCCGTAGGCAATGAAAATTTAGAAAAAGCCATTCAGCAATTGCAATTAATGCTTACCCATAAAGATGAATTATTGCTACAGAAAGACAAAATTATTCACGGTTTAGAACGTGAGCTTGAATTGCTGAGAAAATTACAAAACTAGAAAATTTAAACGGGGATAAAATATCCCCGTTTTTGACCGCACTTTATTTCCCTTTCATATCAATAATCACAATTTCCGATTGTGAGCCTAAACGCATTGGGATGCCCCAAAAACCGTAGCCGGAGGTCACCATAAAATAGGGGGTGCCGATTTTTTCTAAGCCGTAATCAATAGGGTAGGTAAGGGCAGTGACAAGATTTGCCGGAAAAATTTGCCCTTTGTGAGTGTGGCCGGAAACTTGTAAATCAAAAGGTAAGGTGGAATGGATTTCCACTTCGGAAGGGCGGTGGTCGAGGACGATAATCGGTAAATCCGCTTTGGCTTGCTTTAATAAGGTTGCCGTGCTTGGACGGTTTTTTTCGAGATCGTCATTTCGCCCGATTAAAACGATCTCGTCATTAATGGTTGCCACTTGATCCTTTAATAGAATGATGCCGGCTTGGCGGATTTCTTCGGTGATTTCTTCTTGATACCCAAAGAAATCGTGGTTGCCTAGGGTGGCATAAACCCCTAATGGCGCACGAAGTTTCGCTAAATGAGGGCGCATATTTTCCGCTAAATAGGCGGTAACATTATCATCCATAATATCGCCGGGCAGTAAGATGATATCGACTTTTTGTTCGTCCATGATTTGTGCCAGTTTATCTAGGGCTTTTCCGCCAAATAATGATCCGAGATGTAAATCACTTGCCACGCCAATTCTCAAGGGGTTCATTGGTTTATCTAATGTGATGTCATAATGCACGAGGCGTGGAACATAGGCGTTATAAACGCTTAACCCGAGTAATCCTGCCAAGGCAAAAGGATAGGCGAGGCGTAAAGTGCGGTCAATTTTGGCAATGGTTTTTGTTTCTCTGAAAAGAAAATGAATGATCGCTATACCGAAGCTGATAAAAGCGGAAAAAAGTAATAAGGCGAGGATAAAGGCGATAGCTCGTGCCGCCATAAAGAGTTGTAGGATTTGCCCAATCAAGATGGCATTGGGTATGCCAAAGGTGATAAACGCCAGATATTTTTTGCCTCTCGGTGTGAGTTTTCCCTCAAAAAGCCACTGCAAAGTGCGGTTGAAAATGAAGATAAATACTTGCAGAGCGATGATGACGGCGGCAAAGATAAAATAGTAACGGGTTTCCATAAAATTCGCTGCTTTCCTCAATGATTTTAAAAAGGCGAATAATAAATTTCTCTGTTTCCAAAGGCAAATTTTTTCGCTAGAATGCACCCGATTTTTTGACTTGATAAAGGACACATTATGTTTGGAAAAGGCGGTTTGGGCGGCTTGATGAAACAAGCGCAACAAATGCAAGAAAAAATGCAGAAAATGCAGGAAGAAATCGCACAACTTGAAGTGACCGGTGAATCCGGGGCGGGATTAGTGAAAATCACCATTAATGGCGCACACAATTGTCGCCGTATTGATATCGATCCTTCTTTAATGGAAGACGATAAAGAAATGTTAGAAGATTTAATCGCCGCAGCATTCAATGATGCGGTACGCCGTGCGGAAGAATTGCAAAAAGAAAAAATGGCATCGGTCACCGCCGGTATGCCATTACCGCCGGGAATGAAATTTCCTTTTTAATGATTTGGTGCGTGAAGCGGGTTTCACGCACGATGTCCATTTTCCCTTTCATTTATCATTATGCAAAGCAGTCCACTTTTAGAACATCTCATTGAAAATCTTCGTTGTTTGCCGGGCGTGGGGCCAAAATCTGCACAGCGCATGGCCTATCATCTTTTGCAACGTAATCGTAGTGGTGGGATGAATTTGGCTCGAGCGCTGACGGAGGCGATGTCTAAAATCGGGCATTGTTCTCACTGTCGTGATTTTACGGAAGAAGAGGTGTGTAACATTTGCAATAATCCACGTCGTCAAAATTCCGGTTTACTTTGTGTGGTGGAAATGCCGGCAGATATTCAAGCCATTGAGCAAACCGGGCAATTTTCCGGTCGATATTTTGTGTTAATGGGGCATTTATCGCCACTCGATGGCATTGGCCCTCGTGAAATTGGGTTGGATTTATTGCAAAAACGCTTGGTCGAGGAATCCTTTCATGAGGTGATCTTGGCAACCAATCCCACCGTGGAAGGGGAGGCAACAGCAAATTATATTGCGGAAATTTGTCGTCAACACAATATTAAAGTGAGCCGTATCGCCCATGGTATCCCGGTGGGTGGCGAGCTTGAAACCGTTGATGGCACCACCCTTACCCATTCTTTCCTTGGTCGTCGCCAAATCGATTAATCTTTTCTTATGCGTTTATTTATCGCTGAAAAACCCAGTTTAGCGCGTGCTATTGCCGATGTGTTGCCTAAACCACATCAACGTGGTGACGGCTTTATTAAATGTGGCGATAAGGATGTGGTGACTTGGTGTGTAGGGCATTTGCTGGAGCAAGCCGAACCCGATGTTTATGATCCCAAATTTAAACAATGGCGATTAGAACATTTACCCATCATTCCCGAAAAATGGCAACTTTTGCCCCGTAAAGAGGCGAAAAAGCAGCTGGCAGTGGTGGAAAAACTCATTCATCAGGCAGATGAATTAGTCAATGCGGGTGACCCGGATCGAGAAGGGCAGCTTTTGGTGGATGAGGTGTTTAGCTATGCGAAGCTGAGTGCAGAAAAGCGTGATAAGATCCAACGCTGTTTAATCAGCGATCTTAATCCCAGTGCGGTGGAAAAAGCCGTTAATAAATTACAGCCGAACCGTAATTTTATTCCGCTTTCCACTTCAGCCTTGGCAAGGGCTCGTGCCGATTGGCTTTATGGCATTAATATGACAAGAGCTTACACCATTCGTGGGCGACAGGCCGGTTATAATGGTGTGCTTTCTGTGGGGAGAGTACAAACCCCGGTGTTGGGTTTAATTGTTCGCCGAGATTTAGACATCGAGCATTTTCAGCCAAAAGATTTTTATGAAGTGCTGGCATGGATCAATCTTGAAGGGCAAGTCGAAAAAACAGCAGAAAAATCGACCGCACTTTTTAGTGCCTTATGGCAACCGAGCAAGGCGTGTGAAGATTATCAAGATGAAGACGGACGGGTGCTCTCCAAAGCCTTAGCGGAAAATGTGGTAAAACGTATCACAGAACAGCCGGCGGAAGTGACGGATTATAAAGATGTGAGAGAGAAAGAAACCGCTCCTCTGCCTTACTCATTATCCGCTTTACAAATTGATGCGGCAAAACGCTTTGGTCTGTCGGCACAAGCGGTATTGGACATTTGCCAGCGACTCTATGAAACCCACCGCTTAATCACTTATCCCCGCTCTGATAACCGTTATTTGCCGGAGGAGCATTTTGCTGAACGTCAGCAAGTCTTAAAGGCTATTGCTGTTCACAGTGAAACCTATCAAACCTTGCCAAGCGTGGTAGACACAAAGCAAAAAAATCGTTGTTGGAATGATAAAAAAGTGGAGGCTCACCATGCCATCATTCCAACGGTGAAGAATCGCGCAGTGAATTTAACCCAAGAAGAACGCTATATTTATGATCTTATTGCCCGCCAATATTTGATGCAATTTTGCCCTGATGCGGAATATCGTAAAAGCAAGATCACTCTGAATATTGCGGGGGGAACTTTTATCGCACAGGCTCGCAATTTGCAGGTTGCGGGGTGGAAAGCGTTGCTTGGTAAAGAAGACGATACGGAAAATCCAGAGCCTTTATTACCAATTGTGAAGAAAGGGCAGATTTTGTATTGTGAACGAGGGGAGGTGATCGGCAAAAAAACACAACCGCCCAAACCTTTCACTGATGCCACCTTGCTTTCTGCGATGACAGGGATTGCCCGTTTTGTGCAAGATAAAGAATTGAAAAAAATTCTGCGGGAAACAGATGGATTAGGCACAGAAGCTACACGAGCCGGTATTATTGAATTGCTTTTTAAACGGGGATTTTTAACGAAAAAAGGGCGTAATATTCATAGCACAGAAACCGGGAGAATTTTGATTCAGGCCTTGCCGGATATTGCCACCCAACCGGATATGACAGCCCATTGGGAAGCCCAGCTCACGGATATTAGCCAAAAGCAAGCTACCTACCAACAATTTATGTATGGGGTGAATCAAATGTTGCCGGATTTAGTGCGTTTTGTTGATTTTAATGCTTTAAGGCAGTTAAGCCACGTGAGCCAAATAGTGAAGAAAGCAGAAAAGCCGCAAAAAAGAGCGGTCAAAAAATCGAAAGAATTTCATAGTGAAAAAGTAGTTGATTAAAGTTGATACAATTAAATAATAAAAAAGAAAAAAAACTTGCGAAAAAAAGGAAATCTTTATATCATTCGCCCCAGTTTTTGCGTAGAACGCAATCTAGAGTAGAAAAAATGTACCAAGTTCTTTTATTTATTTATGTTGTTGTCGCTATTGTATTGATCGGATTTATCCTTGTTCAACAAGGCAAAGGCGCAAGTGCAGGCGCTTCTTTCGGTGGTGGTGCATCAGGCACAATGTTTGGTTCTGCCGGTGCAGGTAACTTTTTAACACGCACCAGTGCAATTTTAGCAACCGCTTTTTTTGTTATTGCACTTGTGTTGGGTAACCTAAACTCTCATCGTGGCAATGTTGAAAAAGGTACCTTTGATGATTTATCTCAGGCAGCCGAACAATTTCAACAACAGCAACAGGTTGCACCTGCAATAGATAATAGAAACAGTGATATCCCGCAATAAATTAAAATAGACAAATTTAACGCTCTGGTGGTGGAATTGGTAGACACGCTATCTTGAGGGGGTAGTGACCACAGGTCGTGCGAGTTCAAGTCTCGCCCAGAGCACCAAAACACTTTTCAAAGCCTTTCGTAACTTCTCGAAAGGCTTTTTTAATTCCAGTAACCACAAGGGTTTATCGCTATTTTGCCTATCTTAGCTTATCGCGGCTTTTCGTCTATGACCGCTGATTTTAGTAACACAGTTTGAAATCGTGTTACCATGGCTCAAAACTGTGTTACTAAAAATGATGAGGAGCTAGATATGGCAAGGGCTGTCTTACCTTTAAACAATACCAAAATAGAGAAATCTAAGCCTAAAGAAACGGAATATAATCTTTCTGATGGTGAAGGGCTTAACTTAAGAATAAAACCGTCAGGAAGTAAAATTTGGTTGTTTAACTATGTTTCACCCATCACTAAAAAACGCACTAATCTAAAAATAGGGAAGTACCCTGAAATCTCTCTCGCTGATGCCCGCCTTAAACGTGCTGAATATCGCACGCTTTTAGCAAAAGGAATCGATCCACAAGCACAGAAAAAAGAGCAAGAACAAGTAGAAGAGAAAAAATTAGAAAATCAGTTTTATTCAATAGCTGAAAAGTGGAAAGAAAAGAAAGCCACTGAAATTGAGCCACTGACTCTAAAAAAGAATTGGCGGCGATTAGAGATTTATGTTTTTCCTACACTCGGAAAAATGCCCGTCATTGATATTCTGCCTAGTGTTGTAATTGAAATGTTAGAACCATTAAATAAACAAGGCAAAGGCGATACATTAAAACGCATTATTCGATTGATTAATGAGATTTTAAACTATGCTGTTAATTATGGTTTACTGCCGTTTAATCCTTGCTTAAATGTAAATGCGGTATTTAATTTTGGCAAAAACGAGAATAACCTTGAGCATATTTCATTGAAATACTTTTAAACGACTGTATTTTTAGTAACTGATAAACTTCTTCCGCAAGTTCATCTAAGGCTGGCTCACTTCCACCAAACGGCGCAAGAATCATGATATTGAGATCTGCTTCCCACTCTTGAGCACCTACAACATGTTGATTGGCTTGCGCATTTTCCAAAGTTACGCAAATCAAAGGCAATTCGGCTTTCACATTAGTTATCTTTGGAACGCCGTTATAAAAACTCTTTATTCCTTTCATGTTGGCGACTAAATAATCCAAAATTTCTTTTCTAATTTGATTATGGATTCGCATATTTTTTGATCCTTAATGTCATAAGTGTTAATGATCATGCA
>NZ_MLHJ01000123.1 GCF_001998965.1 Rodentibacter rarus | reverse complement strand
GAAGAATATTTGGTGTATTACAACGAAAAACGAATAAAACTGGATTTAAAAGGATTGAGCCCGGTGCAATACCGAACTCAATATTTAAGTTAATAATCTGTCCAACTTTTGGGGGCAGATCACCTCACGTTAGTGTTCACGCGTTTTAAAAAATGCTACATCAGGATAACGTTCTTGGGCTAAATTTAAATTTACCATGGTGGGGGCGATATAAGTGAGGTTATCACCGCCGTCTAAGGCTAAATTTTGCTCGTTTTTGCGTTTAAATTCTTCAAATTTTTTGCCATCGCTACATTCCACCCAACGGGCGGTGGCTACGTTCACATTTTCGTAAATGGCTTCTACATTATATTCTGTTTTCAGGCGGGAAACGACCACATCAAATTGCAATACACCCACCGCACCTACGATTAAATCATTATTGATAAGTGGACGGAACACCTGCACAGCCCCCTCTTCGGAAAGTTGCACTAACCCTTTTAATAACTGCTTTTGTTTGAGGGGATCTTTCAGGCGAATTCGGCGGAATAATTCAGGCGCAAAGTTTGGAATACCTGTAAATTTTAAATTTTCGCCTTGGGTGAAGGTATCGCCAATTTGGATTGTTCCGTGGTTATGCAAACCGATAATATCACCCGCATAGGCTTCTTCTGCATGTGAGCGATCCCCTGCCATAAAGGTTAAGGCATCGGAAATCACCACATCTTTACCGATACGAACGTGCTTTAATTTCATTCCTTTTTCATATTTGCCGGATACTACACGCATAAAGGCGACACGGTCGCGGTGTTTTGGATCCATATTGGCTTGGATTTTGAACACAAAACCGCTAAATTTTTCTTCTGAGCTTTCCACCGTGCGGGTATCTGCTTGGCGAGCCTGTGGTTTAGGCGCCCATTCTGTTAAACCGTCAAGGAAGTGGTCCACACCGAAATTACCCAATGCTGTTCCAAAAAAGACAGGGGTCAACTCACCTTTGATAAAGGCATCATATTCAAATTCATTGCTTGCCCCTTGTACTAATTCTAATTCATCACGCAACTGTTGGGCTAAATCATCACCGACTGCGGCATCTAATTCCGGATTGTTCAAGCCTTTTACAATACGCACTTCTTGAATGGTTGAACCTCGTCCTGATTGATATAAATAGGTTTCGTCTTTGGTGAGATGATAAACGCCTTTAAACAATTTACCGCAGCCGATTGGCCAAGTGATAGGCGCACAACGAATTTGCAGAACATTTTCCACTTCGTCCAACAATTCCATGGGGTCACGAATATCACGGTCGAGTTTATTCATAAAGGTGATAATCGGCGTATCACGAAGGCTGGTGACTTCCATTAATTTAATTGTCCGTTCCTCAACCCCTTTGGCGGCATCAATCACCATCAAGCAACTGTCCACTGCGGTTAAAGTGCGGTAAGTATCTTCAGAGAAATCTTCGTGCCCCGGGGTGTCAAGTAAGTTTACCAAGCAATCATTGTAAGGAAACTGCATCACGGAAGTAGTAATCGAAATACCACGTTGTTTTTCCATTTCCATCCAGTCGGATTTGGCATGTGCTGTCGAGCCTTTGCCTTTCACCGAACCGGCGGTTTGAATGGCATTACCATATAAAAGCACTTTTTCGGTAATCGTGGTTTTACCCGCATCGGGGTGGGAAATAATTGCAAATGTTCTGCGTTTATTCACTTCTTGAGGATAAGTCATGATCTTCTCTTGTTGGTAAAAAATGTTCGCTATTCTCGCTGATTTTGGCATTTTGCTCAAATTAAATTGAGCAAATTCATCGAATTTCATTATTTTTTCAAAAACAGCAAACGTTTGCTTCAAAAGTGCGGTACAATGTGCGCCGATTTTTTTTACCGCAATAAAAAAGGTGCAAACCATGACACAACAAATTCTCAGTCTGAAAAAAATCTACTCAGGCAAAGTGCGTGATCTTTATGAAATTGATGATAAGCGAATGTTGATGGTCGCCACAGATCGTCTTTCCGCCTTTGATGTGATTTTAGATGATCCCATTCCACGAAAAGGTGAAATCCTGACACAAATTTCAAATTTTTGGTTTAACAAATTAGCGCACATTATGCCCAATCATTTCACCGGTGATTCCGTTTATGATGTGCTACCAAAGGAAGAGGCTGATTTCGTGAAGGACAGGGCAGTGGTTTGCAAGCGTTTGAACCCGATTAAAATTGAATCCATCGTGCGTGGCTATTTAACCGGAAGCGGGTTAAAGGATTATCAACAAACGGGCACGATTTGCGGTTTGAAATTACCGGAAGGATTAGTGGAAGCGAGCAAATTGCCCGAACCTATTTTTACCCCTTCAAGCAAAGAGGAAGTGGGAAACCACGACATTAACATCAGCTATGAAGAATGTGAAAAATTAATCGGCGCAGATTTGGCGGCGCAAGTCAAAGAAAAGGCCATTGCACTTTATACCGCTGCCGCAGAATATGCACTCACTAAAGGGATCATTATTTGTGATACGAAGTTTGAATTTGGTTTAGACGAAAACGGCACGCTAACGCTGATGGATGAAGTCCTCACGCCGGATTCCAGCCGTTTTTGGTCGGTTGAAACTTATCAAGAAGGCACAAATCCCCCTTCTTTTGATAAGCAATTTGTACGTGACTGGTTAGAAAATAGTGGTTGGAACAAGCAACCTCCAGCGCCTAGAGTACCTGGCAATGTGATTGAAAAAACGGTTGCGAAATACCAAGAAGCCTTGGATCTATTGACACAATAATGCGAGAAATCCCTGCTCGAGAAAGCAGGGATTTTTATGATGTAAAGCGATGAGAAAAATACATCGTTAAATTCGGAAAGCACTGGACAAACGAGAAAAGTGCGGTTATATTCTTGCGAGTTTTTATTCATATAAAATGATTAAATATTCAAAACAACCTTAAGTAAGGAAAAAATATGTCAAATACCATTTTACAAAATTTACCAAAAGGGCAAAAAGTCGGCATCGCCTTCTCCGGTGGTTTGGATACTAGCGCTGCATTACTTTGGATGCGTCAAAAAGGCGCAGTGCCTTACGCTTACACGGCGAATTTAGGTCAGCCTGACGAAGAGGATTATAATGCAATTCCTAAAAAAGCCATGGCTTATGGGGCTGAAAATGCCCGTTTAATTGATTGCCGTGCACAACTTGTGCATGAAGGGATTGCGGCAATTCAATGTGGTGCATTTCATATTTCAACAGGCGGTATTCCTTACTTTAATACGACCCCCCTTGGTCGTGCTGTAACGGGTACGATGCTTGTGGCTGCGATGAAAGAAGATGATGTGAATATTTGGGGCGATGGTTCTACTTTTAAAGGTAATGATATCGAACGTTTTTATCGCTACGGTTTATTAACCAACCCGAAATTAAAAATTTATAAACCTTGGTTGGACGATCAGTTTATTCACGAATTAGGCGGCCGCTTTGAAATGTCACAGTTCTTAATTGAAAACGGCTTTGATTACAAAATGTCCGTTGAAAAAGCCTATTCAACGGATTCCAACATGCTGGGTGCAACCCACGAAGCGAAAGATTTGGAAGAATTAAGCACAGGGATGAAGATTGTTAAACCCATCATGGGCGTTGCCTTCTGGGATGAAAGCGTTGAAATCAAACCGGAAACCGTCACCGTAACCTTTGAAGAAGGCGTACCGGTGGCGTTAAACGGACAACGCTTTGATGATGCAGTCGAGATGATGCAAGAAGCTAATCGCATTGGTGGTCGTCATGGTTTAGGCATGTCAGACCAAATCGAAAACCGTATTATTGAAGCGAAATCCCGTGGTATTTATGAAGCACCGGGAATGGCATTATTACATATCGCTTACGAGCGTTTAGTCACCGGTATCCATAATGAAGATACCATTGAGCAATATCGTATTAACGGTTTACGTTTAGGTCGCTTATTATACCAAGGTCGTTGGTTTGATCCGCAAGCCTTAATGTTGCGTGAAACAGCACAACGTTGGGTGGCAAAAGCCATTACCGGCACTGTTACCCTAGAATTACGTCGTGGTAACGATTTCACTATTTTAAATACGGAATCGCCGAATTTAACTTATGAAGCAGAACGTTTAAGTATGGAAAAAGTGGAAGATGCGCCATTCGATCCAATCGATCGTATCGGTCAATTAACTATGCGTAATCTTGATGTTGCGGATACCCGTGGTAAATTGGGGATCTACGCAGAAACCGGCTTGCTCGTGTCGAATAAAAATTCAGTGTTACCACAGTTAGGCAAAAAATAACATTGAGCTGATAGGAATAACCGCACAAAAGTGCGGTTATTTTTTTGGACGTTTTTTCTATTTTGCCGAATAATCCCGTTCACCAAAAATTGCCGTGCCGATACGCACCATCGTTGAACCGCATTTTATGGCACTGGGCATATCCTCGCTCATTCCCATAGAAAGGGTATCGATTGGCTGATGTGGAAAGGTCTGTTTGAGCTGTTCAAATAACGCTGCCATTTTTTTAAAGCTCTTTTCTTGCTCTGTAATGTCTGTGGTTGGGGCAGGAATTGCCATTAATCCACGTAGCCGTAAGTGCGGTAGATTTTCTATCTGTTTTGCCAGCTCGAGCATCGCTTCAGGCGCAATACCGGATTTACTTTCTTCATCACTAATATTAATTTGAATCAAAACATTTAATGGCGCTTTATTGGCGGGGCGTTGTTCATTTAATCGTTGGGCAATTTTCACCCGATCAAGGGTTTGCATCCAATCGAAATGCGTTGCGACTAATCGACTTTTATTGGATTGCAAAGGGCCGATAAAATGCCACTCTAATTTTATGCCTTGTGCCTCAAAGTGCTGAATTTTCTCCACGCCCTCTTGCACATAATTTTCACCGAAAGCGATGTGTCCCGCTTGATAAGCCGTGAGAATATCGGAAACAGGTTTAGTTTTAGACACAGCCAATAACTTTACCGAATTTGAAGGGCGATGAACCTGCTCACATAAGGTATGAATGGTTTGTTGAATGTGTTGTAGTTGGTGTTGAATATTCATTGGATTCTCCTCATTCAAAGTGCGGTTAGTTTACACGAAATTTAATGAGACGAGAAAATTTCTAGCGAATTATCATTTTCTGTTTGACAAGTTAGATAAATTTCAGTATTTCTTAGCGCATTCGTTTTGAAAAATAAAACACAATGAAAAATCACCGCACTTTTAACCGCATGACCATGATTACGATGACCATTACGATGCAAAATGGTGCGGGTTGTTAATGCATAGAAGATAGGATACCGAAAACCCGCAATTCAACCGAATGCGGGTTTTTTTATCAATTTTAAAAATACAACATCTTTAGGAGAATTAATATGCGCGTACTCAAATTTGGTGGCACTTCGCTTGCAAATCCCGAACGTTTTTCTCAGGCAGCCAAGCTGATCGAACAAGCCCATTTGGAAGAGCAAGCGGCAGGCGTTTTATCCGCTCCGGCAAAAATCACTAATCACCTTGTTGCCCTCTCTGAAAAAGCCGCATTAAACCAATCCACTGATACACATTTCAACGAAGCTCTCGATATTTTCTATCACATTATTAATGGCTTATATGCAGAAAATAATCAATTTGACTTACAAGGCACAAAAGCGCTGATTGATGCGGAATTTGCTCAAATTAAAGGGTTGTTGGAAGAAATTCGCCAAGCCGGTAAAGTTGAAGATGCGGTGAAAGCCACCATTGACTGTCGAGGGGAAAAACTCTCCATTGCGATGATGAAAGCCTGGTTTGAAGCTCGGGGTTACAGTGTGCATATTGTGGATCCGGTCAAACAATTATTGGCAAAAGGAGGGTATTTAGAATCCTCCGTTGAAATTGCCGAATCCACAAAACGGGTTAATGCAGCAAGTATTGCAAAAGATAAAGTGGTATTAATGGCAGGGTTTACTGCCGGCAATGAAAAAGGGGAGCTTGTGTTATTAGGTCGTAACGGATCGGATTACTCTGCGGCTTGTTTGGCGGCTTGTTTGAATGCAAGGGTATGTGAAATTTGGACGGATGTGGACGGTGTTTATACCTGTGATCCCCGTTTAGTGCCGGATGCCCGATTATTGCCAACCCTTTCTTATCGTGAAGCTATGGAGCTTTCTTATTTTGGGGCAAAAGTGATTCACCCGCGTACTATTGGTCCATTATTGCCACAAAATATTCCTTGTGTGATCAAAAATACCGGTAACCCTTCAGCACCGGGTTCGATCATTGACGGCAATGAGAAATCAGAAGATTTACAGGTAAAAGGGATCACCAATTTAGATAATTTGGCGATGTTTAACGTTTCAGGTCCGGGAATGCAAGGTATGGTCGGTATGGCGGCTCGTGTCTTTTCAGCGATGTCGGGAGCCGGCATTTCCGTGATTTTAATTACCCAATCCTCATCAGAATACAGCATCAGTTTCTGTGTGCCGGTAAAATCTTCAGAGGCCGCCAAAGCCGTGCTTGAAAATGAGTTTTCTCATGAACTGACTGCTAACCAATTAGAACCGATTGAAGTGATTAAAGATTTATCCATTATCTCTGTCGTGGGCGATGGAATGAAAGAGGCAAAAGGGATTGCTGCTCGCTTTTTCTCCGCATTAGCGCAAGCCAATATCAGCATTGTCGCCATTGCGCAAGGTTCGAGCGAACGTTCTATTTCTGCCGTTGTACCGCAAAACAAAGCCATTGAAGCCGTGAAAGCAACACACCAAGCCCTTTTTAATAATAAAAAAGTGGTGGATATGTTTCTCGTTGGCGTTGGAGGGGTCGGCAGTGAATTGATTGAACAAGTAAAACGCCAACAGGAGTATTTGGCAAAGAAGGACATTGAAATTCGCATCTGTGCGATTGCCAACTCCAACAAAATGCTGCTCAATGAAAACGGTTTAAATTTAGAGAATTGGAAAGCTGATCTTGAAAATGCGACTCAGCCTTCTGATTTTGATGTTTTACTTTCATTTATTAAACTACATCACGTGGTGAATCCAGTCTTTGTTGATTGCACCTCTGCCGAATCCGTTGCGGGGCTTTATGCTCGTGCTTTAAAAGAGGGCTTCCACGTTGTAACACCAAATAAAAAAGCCAATACACGTGATCTCACCTATTATCACGAATTACGCAAAAATGCGCAGGCAAGTCAGCATAAGTTTTTATATGAAACCAACGTGGGGGCGGGTTTACCGGTGATTGAAAACTTACAGAATCTTCTTGCCGCCGGTGATGAATTAGAGCGTTTTGAAGGGATTTTATCTGGCTCGCTCTCCTTTATTTTCGGTAAATTGGAAGAAGGATTTTCCTTATCGGAAGTGACCGCACTTGCCCGAGAAAAAGGCTTCACCGAACCGGATCCCCGTGATGATTTATCCGGTCAAGATGTGGCCCGCAAACTCCTCATTCTTGCTCGTGAAGCCGGTCTAGAATTAGAACTTTCCGATGTGGAAGTGGAAGGCGTGTTGCCACAAGGTTTTTCTGAGGGGAAATCGGCTAATGAATTTATGGCAATGCTGCCACAACTTGATGCTGATTTTAAAGCCCGTGTGGAGGCGGCGAAAGCAGAAGGAAAGGTATTGCGCTATGTGGGACAAATTAATGAAGGGAAATGCAAAGTTTCCATTGTTGCGGTTGATCAAAACAACCCCCTTTATAAAGTGAAAGACGGTGAAAATGCCTTGGCGTTCTACACTCGCTATTATCAGCCGATTCCATTATTATTACGCGGTTACGGTGCGGGTAATGCAGTCACTGCTGCCGGTATCTTCGCTGATATTTTAAGAACATTACAACACTAATGAGGATGGACGATGTTACGAATTTATGCACCTGCATCCAGCGCAAACATCAGCGTAGGCTTTGACACGCTAGGGGTGGCAATTTCCCCTATTGATGGTTCATTATTGGGTGATGTGATTCAAATTGAATCCATTGCCAGTGGGTTTGAATTGGAAAGCGCAGGCTATTTTGTCCGTAAATTACCTAAAGAACCACAAAAAAACATTGTTTATCAAGCCTATGTTTTATTCAGTGAGCAATTAAAGTTGCGTGGTAGAAACATCAAGCCGTTATGTTTAACGCTCGAAAAAAATATGCCGATAGGCTCAGGTTTAGGTTCTAGCGCTTGTTCTATTGTGGCAGCGTTAGTGGCATTAAACCGGTTCCATGATGAACCTTTTTCCAAAATGGAATTGCTTGAAATGATGGGTGAATTGGAAGGGCGAATTTCAGGTTCTATTCACTATGATAACGTTGCGCCTTGCTATCTTGGTGGCGTGCAATTTATGGTGCAATCCCTTGGTAATATTTGTCAAAAACTGCCATTTTTTGACAATTGGTATTGGGTTTTGGCTTATCCGGGAATTGAAGTGTCCACCGCCGAAGCCCGTGCGATTCTCCCTAAAAGCTATACACGGCAAGATGTGATTGCCCATGGTCGCCATTTAGGTGGTTTTGTCCACGCCTGTCACACCCGCCAAGAAAACTTAGCGGCGATGATGATGAAAGATGTGATTGCCGAACCTTATCGGGAATCATTACTGCCTAATTTTGCGGAAGTCAAACAGGCAAGCCGTGATTTAGGGGCGCTTGCCACCGGCATTTCAGGCTCAGGTCCGACCATCTTCTCCATCGCCTCTGATTTGCAAACAGCAACGAAACTTGCGACCTATCTTGAACATCATTATTTGCAAAATAATGAGGGATTTGTTCATGTATGTAAGGTGGATAATGAGGGCGCAAGAGAAATTAGCTAATCAGAGCGTAAGAGTGCGGTTATACCAAAAACGCCGTAAAATGAACCGCACTTTTATCATTTTACTTAAACCATAAAACAAAATAGTCAATTTAAAAATGGATTAATTATGAAGCTATACAATATTAAACACTCGGAAGAACAAGTTAATTTTGCCCAAGCAGTACGCCAAGGGCTTGGAAAAGACCAAGGTTTATTCTTCCCGGAAATCATTCCACAACTTTCCAATATCAACGAATTATTGGATCTTCCTTTGGTCGAACGCAGCCAAAAAATTCTTTCTGCTATCATTGGTGATGAAATTCCAACGGAAACCCTCAATACCATGGTGAAAAATGCTTTCACTTTTCCTGCGCCGTTGCAAAAAGTAGAAGAAAATATTTATGCTTTAGAGCTTTTCCACGGACCGACATTGGCGTTTAAAGACTTTGGTGGGCGTTTTATGGCACAAGCCTTAGCCGCGGTGCGTGGTGATGGCAAAATTACTATTTTAACGGCGACCTCAGGCGATACCGGTGCTGCTGTTGCCCATGCTTTTTACGGATTAGAAAATATTAATGTGGTGATTTTATATCCAAAAGGAAAAATCAGCCCATTACAAGAAAAATTGTTCTGTACCCTTGGGGGAAATATCCGCACTGTTGCCATTAATGGTGATTTCGATGCCTGTCAGGCATTGGTAAAACAAGCCTTTGATGATGCAAAATTGCGTGAGGCAATTGGATTAAATTCAGCCAACTCCATCAATATCAGCCGTTTACTTGCACAAGTTTGTTATTATTTTGAAGCGGTGACCCAATTGCCAAAAGAAAAACGTAATAATGTTGTGGTTTCCGTTCCAAGTGGCAATTTTGGTAATTTAACCGCAGGATTAATTGCCAAAACCTTAGGTTTACCGATCAAACGTTTTATTGCCTCAACCAATGCGAATGATACAGTGCCTCGTTATCTCCAATCCGGCGAATGGGCGCCGAAAGCCACCGTTGCAACCCTTTCTAATGCAATGGATGTCAGCCGTCCAAACAACTGGCCACGTGTGGAAGAATTATTCAAACGTAATGGTTGGAACTTAGCCGAATTAGGGGCGGGTATGCTCACCGATGCCCAAACAGAAGACACCTTAAAAGCGATGCACAAAACCGGTTATATTTGCGAACCACATGGTGCGATTGCTTATCAGCTGTTAAAAGATAAACTTCAGGCGGGAGAAACCGGTATTTTCCTTTGCACCGCACATCCGGCAAAATTTAAAGAATCCGTTGAGCGAATTCTCAATCTTGAATTGCCGTTACCCGAAGCCTTGGATAAACACAACAAATTGCCATTGCTTTCTGATGAAATGGACAATGATTTTGCGCAATTACGTGCTTATTTACTGAAATAACAGGGCATCATGTCAAAATAACCGGTATTATGTAGCAAATGCACAAAACAGAAATTTTAACCAAAACGTAGGGACACACTGCGTGTGTCCGTTATAAAATCAAATTATTTCAATAGGTTAAAATTCGGACACACGCAGTGTGTCCCTACAAGATAACAAAAAACCACGTTGTGCAACTGCTGCATAATACCGGAGTTTTCTCTTTTTCCTATATAATTATGCAACAAATTAAATATTATATGCAGAATATGAAAATCAACTTAATCCATAGCCAAACTA
>NZ_MLHJ01000122.1 GCF_001998965.1 Rodentibacter rarus | reverse complement strand
GGATATGAATACGGTGGTGCTTAATGACAAAACCACCCAAGTAGGCAACTGTCACCGTGAAAAAATTGGTGAAGATCAACACATTGAAGTGCATCAAAATAGACAAAAAACAGTGGGTGGGATAGAAACGCAAAAGATTGGTCAAAATAAAATTGAATATGTGAAAGGAGACTATCAGCATTTTTCTCATTTAGATACCTTACTTTCTTCTGCAGAAGGCAACATTATTTTTGAAACGGCAGGTGGGAAAGTCACCCTCACCCAAGATGGAAAGATCACCATCTTAGCAAAGAAAATCATTATTAATGGACAACCTGTCAAAATAAATTGTGGGAATGAAAATGTTGATATTAGTGAATTAATTTCTGCTTTATCGGAAAATTCAAAATGGCTAGCATTTCAATATTTTGATAGCTACAAAAAACCATTAAAAAACTTAAGTTATACGGTGTATTTCGAGAATGGAGAACAATATAAAGGGAAATTAGATAACCAAGGAGTTTGTTATATTGAAAATCCTGCTAGTGAAATTGTCGATATTGAGATTCATAATGAAATAATACCTAAAAGAGAAGATGTATCTGCTTATTTAAATCGTTTTTTCTCCAAAAAGGAAAATATTAAAAATGTGGTTTGATTCTTTTATTGAGTCCGCAAATAAATTTTTAAATGAAGTTTATGAAGAATTAGAAACAGCCTATAAATCAGGCGTTGAGGGGATTGGTAATACTCTTCATGGTACAGTTGACTGGGTATGGGGTACATTGCTTGGAAATTGGAATCCAAATCAAACGACTAGTCAAATTGTTGCAGATGCGGCGTTGGGGCTTGTCCCTATTTTAAACATAATATTAGATATAAGGGATTTAATTGCTTGTATTTATGCGTTTTATGATGAGGAAAATGAAAATAGTGAACAAGAAAAATGGATAATGCTTATTTTGATCCTCTCAGGATTCATCCCTTTTTTAGGTGATAGTATAAAAGCGATGGGGCGTATTGTGATGATAAATATTAGGCGTTATGGTAGTCAAAATATTGAAAAAGCAGTGCAATCATCATTAGAACCTATCGTTGAATTTTTACAAGATGAAAAAGTCATCAGAATTATCTCAACTAATCAAATTAATAAGGTATTAAAAGATATTGCCGATCAATTTAGAGAGCAAGCAAGGCAATTAAATAGCTCAAAAATAACTAATTTTTGGCGAGAGGTTAATCTAAAAATTAGGGGATGGCTTGATTATCCTCTTCCTGAAGATATTAAACAATTTTTGCAAAAAACATTGCTCCTGTCGGAAAATTTATTGGGAAAATCACCACAACCATTGGCAGCAGGCATTGGTGAAGTTAAAGTGATTTTATTAAAAACCGCTGATGAATTAGAACAAAGCGGCTTGAAAGTACAGCAGAATGTTAAATTTAATCGAAAAGAAGATATCACTACATCTCGCCACTCGCCAAATGTAACCAGAGCAGAAAGACGGACAATACGCTGTTTCCAACCAAGCAATAGCTTATTAAAAAAGGCAAAGTCTGAGGGAAAAGATATTCATAAATTTGAAAAAGAGTATTATCGACAGCTAAAAGATCAGCAAAATGGAATCAATCAATTAAGTGCAAAGGAATATTTAGATGGAAGGGATATTTATGAAAAATATGGACGCATAGGTGGGCAAGCACAGCAGCAGGCAAGGGAAAATTACCAGAAAAAGATAGAAAAATCACTAGAAGGTAGTTACCGAAAGAGTGGTTTATCCTTAAATGAAGCAGAGATTCAAGCTAAAAATGAAAGTAAAAAGATTATGCGGCAGTTAGATGCACTTCATAGCCCTGATATGATTGCGGGAGGAAAGGATAAGGTCATGCGTTTGGGCGATGCCAGTATCAATCGTTCTATTGGTAGCCAATGGCGAAAAAACGGGCGTTTGGATGAAATGGATGATTATGCTAAAGAAATGATGGCTAAATATGGTGAGCATGCCAAAATGAATGTGGAATTAAACCGTTGTAAATAATAGGGGTAAAAAAATGGATTATCGTACTGTGGATGAAATTGATTATTTTTTTAAGAAATTTGGAGAAATTACCTATAGTGAACCTGTAGATGCCGAATTAATTGAAAAATACACAGGTATTTTGCCTGAATGGTTTATCGGTTATTGGAAAAAATATGGCTTTTTTAGTGTGATGGATGGGTTGTATTGGGCGGTGAATCCTGAGGAGTATCAGGATATATTAAAAACCTGGCTTCCCGAAGAGCAGGCGGAGAATTGTTATGTGTTAGCTCGCTCTGGTTGGGGGGAGCTAGTTGTTTGGCAACCAGAATATGGGGATAAATATGAAATTGATCCGTTAAATGGATGGGTGTTTCAAGAAAATATTAATCCATTGTTGGAGGCAGGTTATGCAAATAAAGCTGCAGAAAGCGTGTTTACAGGAGCGAAAGTTGAGCATCTTTCAGCTGACTTGTTTAAAGAGTGCGTTCAAGCTTATGGTCCTTTAAAAGAAAATGAAATGTTTACCTTTGTACCGCCTTTATTTATAGGTGGTGAAAAGATATTTAAAAATGTGAAAAAAGTCGATTTATTTATTCAAATGGATATTTTGGCACAATTAGCCGAACCGAAAATTATAGATATCAATGATTTAAGAAAAATGGCTTTTGGGCGTTGAGTGAGCTAAAGGGTGAAAACAAGCAGTGAAATGAGCCAAACCCATTACCAATATGATGGATTAAACCGCCTCACCCAACTGACAGATGGTCAAAATACGCTTTCGTTTAGTTATGATAAGGTTGGTAGATTAACCGAACAACGTCAATGGCAAATGAACGACTCAGGCTTTGCTAATAGCCAAGTGATAGGGTATCGGTATGATAAAAACGGCAATCGGCTTAAAACCCTATTGCCGAATCAATCTGCAATAAACTATCACTATTACGGCAGTGGTCATTTATCTGCTATCAAATATAACGACCAACTTATCACCGAATTTAGCCGAGATAAGCTCCACCGAGAGATTAGCCGAACGCAAGGGAATTTAACCAGCTTGTTTAACCGTGACCCGGTGGGCAGATTAACACAGCAGTTGGCAACACTCGAAAGGGCTTCAAAAAGTGCCGCAACAAGCGACCATATTATCCGAAGAAATTACCAATATGACCGGGTAGGCAACCTGACTGAAACCGACGATTTACGCACAGGGAAAACGCCTTATCGTTATGACAAGTTGGGTCAAATACAGCTTGCAGGGCAGGAATTATTCCACTTTGACCCGGCACATAACCTTATTGAGAAAGAAACACAACGGATTGAAAACAACCAAGTCACGGAATATCAAGGCAATCATTATCGCTATGATGAATTTGGCAATTTAAGCGAACGGAGATTGGCGAATGGGGAAATACAGACGTACCGCTACAATGTGAAGGACCAACTTATCAAAGCCATCATCCAAAAGCCAAATCAAGTGAAAGAGGAATGGCAATATCAATACGATGTTCTAGGCAGACGAACATCAAAAGTACGGTTAGAAAATGGCAAGATTTTAGCGGATAGCCAAGTTGAATTTATTTGGGACGGCTCGCATTTAGTGCAGGAAATTGAGCATAAAACTGACCGCACTTTCAGCTATATTTACAGCCACCCAAGTAGCTATGAGCCGTTGGCACAACTGGAATTTGCAAAAGATAACGAAAACCTGACCGCTTGTTACTATTATCATAACGACCAAATTGGTGTGCCGAGAGAGCTAACGGACGAGGAAGGAAAAGTCTGTTGGTATGGTAGTTATACAGGTTGGGGTAAGCTAAAAGAAAGTTATCAAGCCAATGACACTGTTCATCAGCCATTTAGATTGCAAAATCAGTATTGCGACCAAGAAACAGGCTTGCATTATAATTTCTTCCGCTACTATGAGCCTAATATTGGGCGGTTTACGCAGTTGGATCCGATTGGGTTAGCTGGGGGAAGTAATTTATATGTTTTTGCACCTTCAATACAGGCATGGAGCGATCCTTTGGGTTTAAGTGCAGCGGCCGCTGCAAAAGGAGTTTTATCATTTATTGCTGCTGATGCAGCAATTCCAGAGCCAACAGATGCTGCCTGGCCTAAGTGGGTTGCGTATGGAGTGGCGGGAGCTGTGGCAGCTGGTATTGTCGCCTTATCAGAATCTAACAGCCAGACAAGTTCAATTGATAATGCGAGCGTAAGACAAGCAGAATATCAATATGCTAAAGATTTTTGTGATACCCCACCTCCCCCAGGACATAATAAATGTTCAACGCTATCAAAGAAAATAGAGCATGCAGAGAAATGCGTTGATTTGTATAAGAAATGGGATAACAAGTGGCTTCCTGGTCGTCATGATGTAAAAATCCAGACTTGGAATAATAGGATTAATAATTTAAAGTCTGAGCATAGAAGGGAGTGCACAAAAAAATATTAAAGTAGTGTTCCTGTTAGCAAGATAATTTTTCTAAATGAGTTTTATGGAGAACAACATGAATGTTAATACGTTATTCTGTAAATATGAAGAGTATCCAGATTTTATAGGAGTAAAGATAGTTGATGTCAATCAAAAAAGTGTTATTGATGATACTATGTTACATATTTCTTCACGGAATGCAGAAATTGAGGATATTATTTTATTATTAAATAATGGAGCAAATATTAATATACAGGGAGACTTAGGATATACAGCGTTACATTATGCTTGTATGATGGGACATATTGATGTTGTAAAGCTTTTATTAAAACATAATGCTTCTAAAACTATTAAAAATGAGTTCGGTGAACAACCAATAGATGTAAATAATAATGCCTCACATAATCATAAAAAAGAAATTTCTGCTTTACTAAAGTAAATATAGTAAACAACGTCAATGGCAAATGAACGACTCAGGCTTTGCTAATAGCCAAGTGATAGGGTATCGGTATGATAAAAATGGCAATCGGCTTAAAACCCTGTTGCCGAATCAATCAGCAATAAACTATCACTATTACGGCAGTGGTCATTTACCCTTATTGGGAAGAGCTGGATTCGCTTTGATTGGGGCAATTGGAGCTCGGCAATCAATGCAACAAAATGACGATGTGTATAGTAGCAGTAAAGTATTATCTAAGAATGAAAATCTAATACCTAGACCTCAATGTCCAGATGATGTCTATGAAGAATTGACAAAAGGTGTTGAGCAAGCCAAAAAAGAAACATCAAGGTTGGGAAAATGTTTACCTGAGATGACAAAAGATCAATTAGATATGAGGATTGATGTTGCAAATCGAGAATATAACGCTAGAAAATTAAGAGGGGACATTTGTTGGAATGGCGGAGATTCAGGGCATAGAAAACAGTTAGAAGATATAAAAAATAGGATAAAAAAATGTGCGAGTTATTATTAGATAGGAATTTACTTCCATTAAGAAAATTTCCCTATTCTATCACTATTTACCTAAGAGAATACGTTCAAATAACTAGACCAGAAGATTTAGATGAGTATGATTATATAGCCTCATTAACAGAAAATTCCATAGTGGAGTTTAATAAGTTTAGGATTACTTCTTCTGATCTAAATTGGTCTGGTATAAATTATTTTCTACCTATTGCTCAAAGAAATTATCTAAATAAAAAAATGAAAGTGTCATAGATTTTTTTTGATGGATTTGTATGGCTATTAGGATATGAAAATGGGCTTTCTAAATTAGTTAGTCTAATGAATTATGATGATATTTTCTTATTAAGAAATTGGCTTTTTATTTTACTTAAAAATAAAGAATGTGAACCTGATTATGTTAGGTTTTATAGTACCGAAATTAAAGAGTATATAAAGTTTCTAGATAAATATTATTTGAATGTAGAAAATTTGTAATGCTTACGGCTCAGTGATTAGAACATTAAAATAATTTGAAAACAGATTTTATCTAGGATGCTAGCCATCTTGTTCAATAAATCGAGCATAAAACTGACCGCACTTTCAGTTATATTTACAGCCACCCAAATAGTTATGAGCCACTGGCACAACTGGAATTTGCAAAAGATAATGAAAAACCGACCGGGTGTTATTATTACCATAATGACCAAATTGGTGTGCCGAGAGAGCTTACCGACGAGGAAGGAAAAGTCTGTTGGTATGGTAGTTATACGGGGTGGGGTAAGTTAAAAGAAAGTTATCAAGCCAATGATACTATCCATCAGCCGTATTGAACGTCGTGGTGGTTTTGCTAACTCCGCCTTTATGCTTGAAAAAGCATATTGTCTTAGCCATACTTATTTTCTCCAAATTTATATATAAATCTCTTTCTAGTATAGCAGATTAGCAATTAAGTGCTATAAAATAGACTTACAATTACTTATTTTTTCTGTTGCCAATACATTTCTCTTATTCACACAGTTCAGTAGATGAGCTCTACCTAAGAATATTTGCTATTGTAAAAACACCTCAGAGTACTCTTTTCTCAAAAATTTAATAAGTTCAGAATGAGCTTCTAATAAAGAATCTTTTCTTAGATTTATCGCATTATCGATTTCTTTATTTCTTTCAAATTCTATATGTTGATATTGCCTTCTTATTGTAAAATCTAGTTCTGCTTGACCAAAGTGTAGATGATTTAAAGTATTGCCCTCAACCCATTCCCATAATTGTTCAAAATTTTGTATAAAATTATTAAAATAGTACTGCAATCTCTCATCACTGAATGGATAAATAGCGGGGCGCTGACTAAGCACATTGAACACATCACACCAATCTAAAACTCTTAAATCCACAGAGATTGGTAAAGAATTTATAAACTCAGGTATATAGCATAGATTACCATAATCAACTAACTGTTTTATGCACCAAATGTCATTTTGTCTAACTTGTGAATAACTAGATAATTGTAATGATACATATTGCTCATGTTGAAGTTTGATATTACGTAACTTATCCGCAGAGTAATCCTGCGGATTTTTATCGACTTCAGAATGACAATTTGGGCATAATAAAATAAGATTATCATATGAGTTTGTGTTTCCAATAAATTGAATATCACCCCGAGGTCCATCAGTACTATGAGCTATAATATGGGCTCTTTCAGCTATATGAGGAACCTCTTCTTTGCAAATATTACAACGACCAGCAGATCTCGAAAATAGCATATTATTATCAATAGAAGATATATATCTAGATTGTAGGCTCATAAATATTTTCCTTTAATAATTATAGGTTTTAAAATCTGAGTGGGTAGATTTATACTAGTGTATTATTTGAACCTTTTAGGTGCTAATTGAGCTTTTTACTTTTTGCACTGTACTCTCTGATTTTTTACCTGGGACTTTACTAAAACAAATAAGATTCAATCGAGCAATGTAACATCAGAAGTAGACTAATATAGCACTACTTTTCTGTTAGATTTTTAAAAGTTATATCAAAGACTATTTGAGTATCATTAGACATTTTTCGATAGTGATTAATCAAATCTTTCTCTTTATTTGTAAGCCGATGTTCCAAAGATTGACAGAACATTTCCCCTTTACCACACATTAACCAATTTAAATCTACCTTTAGTACATCACTTATTTTGATTAAAACTTCAGCACTCGGATCACGTTCATTGAGCAAATAGTTCTGAAGGGTGCGGTAAGGTACATTAAGTAACTCAGCAAAGGCTTTGATATTCAAGCCTTTATACTCTATCACTTCTCTTAAACGGTTACTTATACTCATTTTTGTATCCAATATTGACTTTCATGTAGTTTTTGAGTAAGATTAAATCATCTTATATACTCATATTGTACATTTTTTTATTTGTGGCACAAAGATTTTTGTTATCTAGCTCTGAAAGAAAATTAAGTCCGATTAAGATAGCTTGTTTATCTTATACGGAAGCATTTTCGATCTTGCATGAATTACGCTGGAGAAGCAAAAACGAGCAAGTTTGCCCTAAATGTGGTGTACAACATCAAGCCTATTTCATCTCTACTCGCAAACAATGGCGGTGCAAACATTGTAAACACACGTTTAGCATCACGTCAGGTACGATTTTTGCAAATCACAAGTTGCCGATTCAAACCTACTTATTCGCTATTGCATTATTTGTGAATGCGGTAAAAGGCATTTCAGCCTGCCAGCTCTCCCGTGATTTGAATGTACAGTACAAAACCGCTTTTACCTTATCACATAAAATCCGTGAAAGCCTGATTGTACAGCGTGAGCTTTTTCCCTTATCAGGCGAAATCCATATTGACGGCACTTATGTGCATTCCGCACCACGTCCAAAGAATAAGAAAGCAGAACGTGTAGATAGACCTTTAAAAGAAAATGCCAATTCAAATATACGAGGTGGAGCAAGCTGAATGTACAAACAAAATTCAAGGATGAAATACACCAACCGTTCCGCCTACAAAACCAATATTCTGATAAAGAGACAGGATTAAATCACTATTTTCCCATCATGATAAGGTGCTCCAAGAACGCTTTAAAGTACTTATCTTTGTGGCTATAATATAGACATTTGAATATTAAGATTTTTAGGGATAACTTATGACCTCATTACCTAAAGATGCTTTAAAGGGTGTTTCTTCCGCAAAGGATGTGATTGATGGTGTCTCAGATTTGGTTGAGTTGACAGGGGCGGAAATGCTTAGTAAACCTTTATCGGATATTAAAACGGTAGTGGGTAACGCAGAGAAAGTCCTAAATCTAAGCCAACATACCCTCACCAAAGGTAGCCAATTAGCCGTTCAACTCAGTTCAGGTAATGTTCTAGGTGCGGTTTCTGAGTTATTGGGTT
>NZ_MLHJ01000121.1 GCF_001998965.1 Rodentibacter rarus | reverse complement strand
GTGTGTCCCTACAAGATAACAAAAAAGCAACATTGTGCAACTGCTGCATAATACCGCATTTTACTTCGCAATACGCTTATATTTCATACGATGTGGTTGTAAGGCTTCGGCGCCAAAGGTTTTCTTTTTCCACTCTTCGTAATCAGAGAAGTTGCCTTCGTAGAAGGTGACTTTGCCTTCATCGCCGTAGTCTAAAATATGGGTTGCAATACGGTCTAAGAACCAACGGTCGTGGGAAATCACCATGGCACAGCCCGGGAATTCCAAAATTGCATTTTCTAATGCACGCAAGGTTTCTACATCGAGATCATTGGTCGGTTCATCCAGTAAGAGAACATTCCCCCCGGCTTGCAAGAGTTTGGCTAAATGTAAACGCCCACGTTCACCACCGGAAAGTTCGCCCACCCGTTTTTGTTGATCAACCCCTTTGAAGTTGAACCGCCCTACATAGGCACGGCTTGGAATTTCAAAGTTACCAATGGTAAGAATATCCTGCCCATTTGACACTTCTTCCCAGACGGTTTTCTTATCATCCATCGCATCACGGAATTGATCCACCGAAGCCAGTACAACGCTTTCCCCCATAGTGATCGAGCCACTGTCCGGTTTTTCTTGCCCTGAAAGCATACGGAATAGGGTGGATTTACCTGCCCCGTTTGCCCCGATAATCCCCACAATCGCTCCTTTAGGGATCGAGAATGAAAGGTTATCAATCAAGGTGCGATCACCATAGGATTTCGTGAGGTTTTGCACTTCGATCACTTTATCACCTAAGCGTGGACCAGGTGGAATAAAGAGTTCGTTGGTTTCATTGCGTTTTTGATATTCGCCGGAATTAAGCTCTTCAAAACGTGCCATACGTGCTTTGCTTTTCGCTTGACGGCCTTTCGGATTTTGGCGAACCCATTCCAATTCTTTCTCAATGGATTTTTGACGGGCAGATTCTGCCGCTTGTTCTTGGGCAAGGCGTTTTTCTTTTTGTTCTAACCAAGAAGAATAGTTGCCTTCCCATGGGATGCCCTCACCACGGTCAAGCTCTAAAATCCAACCGGCAACGTTATCTAAGAAATAACGGTCATGGGTAATGGCAACGACCGTGCCTTCGTAATCATGGAGGAAACGCTCTAACCACGCCACAGATTCTGCATCCAAGTGGTTGGTCGGCTCGTCTAACAACAACATATCCGGCTTTTCTAACAAGAGGCGACAAAGTGCCACACGGCGGCGTTCCCCCCCGGATAAATGCTCAATTTTAGCGTCCCAATCAGGCAAGCGTAGCGCATCGGCGGCTCGTTCTAATTGATTGTCTAAATTATGTCCATCTTGTGCCTGAATAATCGCTTCCAATTCCGCTTGCTCTGCCGCAAGTTTATCAAAATCCGCATCAGGATCGGCATAAAGTGCGTAAACCTCATCAAGACGAGTTAGTGCATTTTTCACTTCAGACACCGCTTCTTCCACTGCTTCACGCACCGTTTGCTGTGGCTCAAGTTTAGGCTCTTGTGGCAGATAGCCAATTTTAATCCCCGGCTGTGGACGGGCTTCTCCCTCAATCTCTTTATCAATCCCCGCCATAATGCGAAGTAGGGTAGATTTCCCCGCCCCATTTAAGCCAAGCACCCCGATTTTCGCCCCCGGGAAAAAACTCAAAGAAATATTTTTCAAAATATGCCGTTTCGGAGGCACAACCTTCCCGACACGGAGCATGGTATAAACAAATTGTGATGACATAACGCCTCTCGTTATAGGTAAAAAGTGCGGTCAATTTTACTTGAAATTGTGAGGGAAATATAGCCTTTGGTTTCAAACTGTTTAAGAAGTAAAAATTTTTCAAACCCTTGATAAAAAAGGCTTGACTATCGTTTTTTTTTTTAGAATACGGAAGATTTTAGGTTTTTAGCAGGAGTAACATGGCGGAAATTAATGCTCTGATTATTCAGTGTATTGAAGAAAATTTTAATAAGGAAAAGGATTGCATTCCTATGGGAGAACCCTATTCCGGTGTGGATTTACAATATATTCTTAGTTATTTAGCTCATTATCAAAAATTTCCGGATGAACAAGAGCTAAGAGAAAGGCTAAATTTTCTTGTTAAGAATAATAGAATTAAATATACGTTAATTGACCCAGTTAATGAAATATTTATTGCTTATACATCAATAAATGCAAATTATCCATAAGATTTAAACTTACAATTAATTTGAAAATAAAAGGTGAAGTATTATGTCTAATGAAATAGGTAAATATAAAATTAGTAGGGAAGTTCTGTTTCCTATATTAAGATATTTTAAGGAGAGATTTGATTTAAGCTTTAGTTATTTTGATGAGAAAAATGCTTTTGTATGCCATAAGCATTATAGGTCATATGGTTATGAGGCATCATTTGTTATTGGCATAGATAAATCTGGTTCTGTGTTTTTTGTTACCCGAGTCTACAGCTCGGATTATTTTATTTTAAATATGATAAAGAATGATAATAAATCCCTTTTCGAATTTGTTAACGATTGGAATAGCGTTAATGGTATTGGGCTTCCCGTACATCTAGATGAAGATGGCTTGGGGTTATATTTGTCTCGACAATTTTTGGTTTTTTGGGGGGTATCAGAAGATTATTTGAAATATAGTCTTGGGTTATGTTTAGATTTCGCAATAGAATTTTTAGAAGAATATTATCCTAAAATTTATGTTGGGATAAATGAAAGTGATGAGAGGTCGTTATGATTAAAGATACTGAATTTACCATAAATATTAAAGATATTACCTCTATTTTATCAAAAGTAGAAAAAGAACTTAATGTTAGATTTGAAAAAGATGAAAGTGATTATCTTCTTAAGATAAATCAGATAGAAGAAAGTGGGATTTTGGTCTCAATAAATCAAGAAAATGCCGCAGTAGTATTTGGTGCAATTATAAAGATACCTGATATTGAATTAGAGTTAATTAATAATTTTAATGCTAAATCTAAACTTGGTTTTTCTGTTTCTTGGCGAGAGGATGAAAAAGCAATAATGTCTTACTATCCGGTTTTTTTACAAGGAGTATCAGAATATTATGTATGTCAAGAAATGAAAAGATTTATATATGGAATACTTAGCTTTATTTCATACTTAGAAGATAATGGAGTAATTCTAAATGAAAATTAAACCTCTCCCACCTGCCCCTAAATTCTCTCAGCTTTCGCTTTATCTTAAGCCCTATATTCCTGAAAAGAAATTACAAGGCGCGTTAGCAAGCTATGTTGTTGATGAAGATGTGGAAGCGGATGATATTTTATTATTAACGGATGATACGGTATTTGGATCTGCAAAACGTGGTTTAGTATTCACAAATAAACGTTTCTTTTATTGGGATAATAATGGTTCCGGATATGGTTCAATATCTGACATTAACGCTATTGACGTTGAACCTGGCACACTTTCTCACGATATTTATTTTAAATATAAAGGAGAGGAAAATGAGTGGTGGCATTTGAACTTTACTCAAGCTAGGGCTAATGACATTAAACTTTTAAAAAAATATTTAACAGAAGTTGTTGAACAACTCCAAGCTGAAAATATTGAAGAGGACGTTAAGGTAGAGGAAGAAATTGTAGAGCAAACTAAAGAACAAGCACAATTTGATGAAGAACAGCTACGTTTGGAAATTCGTAAACAATTAATTTTGGAAGAAGAAAAACGTAAATTTGAAGAAGAGCAAAAACAAAAAGCACAGAAACAAGCCTTAATAGAGGTTGAGCCGAATAATAGCGTCAATACTTTTGTGCAACCGGATTTAACCTCTCAACAATTGGTGAAATCTCGTTATATTGGTACTCGGATTAATGATGATGGATCGCCTGAACCTAGGTATCTTGGTGAGCCGATAGAGGAAGATCAGTTTAATACTGGTGATATTTCTATTAATGCAGGAAATCAAGATACTCAGAGTAGTCTAATTAGTTTCTTACAAAATAATAGTGATGGCATTATTGCGAAGTTAAAAGATAGTGGATTGTCACTCACAGCTTCGGCATTACAAAATGATGAAAATATTATTAGGATAGCGGGTTTTATTTATAATTTTCTTCCTATGCCTGTTCGTTTTTTTGTCAGTGTTAATACCCTAGAACAATTCTTAATGAATAACAGACAATGGTTAATTAATAAATTAAGTTAAGGAGTTTTTATGTCTAAAGAATATTATTTCAAAATTACTTATAAAAACACTAGAAACAACAATTCGGTGAGTAGTGAACGTTTGATAGCAAGAAATATGACTGATGCTAAAAATCAATTTCGGGCAAAATATTCCCTAAGACCAGAATATAAAATTATTGCTTGTGTTCGGGAACAAGAATATGGATCAAATGCTAACTCGGCTAATTCAAATAGTAGTGGTTTGGGTGGGGCATTAATTGGTTTAGCGGCGATGGCGGGGGTAGCTTTAACATCTAAACTTTTTGGAAACAAAAAATAGTCGCTGCTTTTAAAGAAAACGACCGAAATTACATTTCTACTTATGCTTTGGTTATTGGGTATTACTAACGAATATCCAATAACTTTTAAGTCAATATTCAATCACTAAATAGATACCACTTTACCTCTACTTCACATTTATAGTATTGCCATATTGGTGCTTTTGCTTGTGATATTTACTTTTCTAATTTTTAGTTTTTAGGCAAAAAAAACCACCCGAATCGGGTGGTAGGAAAGTAGTTTAGCTATATTTATGATTATTTTATTTAGGAACTTTATGAATATCAAGCAATCACTTGACAGAGCGCATAGTACATAAAACCTCTTCAAAAATAAAACCTAATCTTATTGTTTGTTGATGTAGGTCAATAAATTTCGATGAATTATTTGTTTTTGTTTATAAAACAAACGTTTTTTAGAATTTTTTGCTTATGTTAGAATGATCGCTCTTTTTAGTGGAGAGCGAAGCGTGAAAAAATTATTTTTCCTTTCTTTATTCTATACAGGGGCGGTTGTAGCCCATCCCCACGCCTTTATTGAAATGCAAACCAAACCTTTGGTGGAAAACCTAGTCGAACAAAACCAATTAGTCGGATTTTCGATGAAATGGACGTTAGATGAACCCAGTTCATCAGCAGTGTTATATGATATGAAACAGGCAAGCGGGGAAGCCGCACAACAATTGTTGGATGAGGTGATGAATAATGTCGTCAATGAACATTATTTCAGTTATTTCTTCGATAAAAACAATAATAAAATCAAATATAAAAAGCAGATAAAAAATTATGGTGTAAACATAAAAGGAATGCGTGTTCAATATTATTTTGATTTTCTTCTTGCCGAACCTCAACCATTGCAAGATAACCAATGGACACTGATGACCTATGATCGCACCTACTATGTTTCGATGTATTATCCTGAGGACAAAAGTGCGGTCGATTTTTCCACACTTCCGAAAAATTGTCAGGGAAAGGTGGAGATGCCTCAGGTGGATGAAAAAATACAGTCTTATGCCGCCTCTTTGGATAAAACCCAAAAAGATGAAGATGATTCTTTAGGGGTGATATTTGCCCAAAAAGTGAATATTCAATGTGAGTAAATGATGAAACCGCTTTTTCCGTTTAAATGGCTCATTGTTTTAGTTGTGGCGCTGGTGGGGATTTTTTGGTTTTTTCCTTGGCTTTTTGTGAAGGTGGTGGGGTGGCAACAACAATTTAATCAACTGATTTCCGAAAATCTTCACGCTATTCAACAACATTCCGTTTCAGCCGGGATAGTATTAATCGGCATTAGCTTTCTCTATGGCGTATTCCACGCACTTGGACCGGGGCACGGCAAGTTTATTATTGCAAGCTATTTATCCACACACGAAAGTAAACTGAAACAAAGTGTGACACTCAGCCTGTTATCCTCATTGATGCAAGGCATTGTGGCAATAAGTGCCACCTCTATTGTCGTTGTCATACTCAATCTTTCCTCCCAATATTTCAAATTAACTCAATTATGGTTAGAACGCAGTGCATTGATACTATTAATGGGGTTGGGCTGCTATTGGATTTATCAAGGCATTCGTCAGCCAATGGGCTTTCGCATTAAATCCGTTCAGCCAATGCCTTTGCCGTTACAAAGTGCGGTCAAAATTAACCGCACTTTAAAGGTGGGTTGTGGTTGTGGGCATCAACATTTGCCAAATGCGGTTCAATTAAAGCAAGCGGATAGTTGGAAAAGCCAATGTTTGGTGATAATGAGCATTGGTTTACGCCCTTGCAGTGGGGCGATATTTGTACTTTTCCTTGCTTATATGCTCGATCTCTTCATCTGGGGAATTTTTGCGACCCTTGCGATGTCTTTAGGAACAGGACTGATGCTGACTTGTTTTGCGATGCTTGTACGTTATGCCAAAAAAGCGAGCATTCGGATTGGACAATGGTATGGCGCAAAAGCATTAAAGAAATATAGTGGGCGAGGGGTAAAAATCATTGCCGGTAGCATTATGCTCTTTTTTGCAATCAGTTTGTTTTATGGCACAACGCTTGATATCAGCGGTGGAGCAGTATTGTTTGGAAAATAACAGATAAAAAATAAAGCCCATCAAATGACGGGCTCAAAATCTTTTGGTTGCTAATTTAGGATTCGTAAAAGGAGACAAACGAAAACTAAACCAAAAGAGAAATTGGCTCCTCCTGCTGGACTCGAACCAGCGACATATGGATTAACAGTCCACCGTTCTACCGACTGAACTAAGGAGGAATAATTCTGTATCACAATGAATCGGTCGCGCATTTTAATGATCAGAAGATGGGTTGTCAACAGGTCAAAATAAAAAAATTTAAAAAAAATCGTAGTATTTTTCTATCCACAAAGGCTGTGGATAACTTTGTGGATTAAAATAAAATAAGATCCTCTAATGCTGATAAATACTGGGATTGTACAAAATGAGGTAATAATTGGCTGTAAAATAACATTTCTTTATTTATCAATTAGTTAAATAAAGTCCAGTAAAAAATCTAAAAAAAAATTTCAATTTTGTGAGGTTTTTCTCTTGACATCGCTAACACTGTGTAAAACTTACCTTTTTCACTCTATATGGCGTAAGAAATATGTTAGAATGCCGCCAATAAAAACGCATTCAATTTTAACCGCACTTTTATGGCAGAAAAAATTAACAGTAAACCTTTTATTCTTCATTCCGATTTTAAACCCTCCGGCGATCAGCCCCAAGCCATTGAAAAACTTGCTGAAAATTTAGAAGATGGATTGGCGCATCAAACGCTTCTTGGGGTAACCGGCTCTGGGAAAACCTTTACCATCGCCAATGTCATTGCAAAATTAAATCGCCCGGCGATGTTGCTTGCACCCAACAAAACCCTTGCCGCTCAGCTTTATGCGGAAATGAAGGCGTTTTTTCCTGAAAATGCGGTGGAATATTTCGTTTCTTACTATGATTATTATCAACCGGAAGCCTATGTGCCAAGCAGCGATACTTTTATTGAAAAAGATGCTTCTATTAACGATCAAATTGAACAAATGCGTCTTTCCGCCACGAAATCCTTTTTGGAACGCCGTGATACGATTGTGGTGGCTTCCGTGTCTGCCATTTATGGTTTGGGCGATCCCGATAGCTATTTAAAAATGATGTTGCATTTGCAACAAGGGGCGATTATCAATCAACGTCAAATTCTGGCGAAATTGGCCGAATTGCAATACACCCGCAACGACCAAGCTTTCCAAAGGGGAACCTTTCGTGTGCGGGGTGAAATTATTGATATTTTCCCGGCGGAATCTGATGACATTGCGGTCAGAATTGAATTATTTGATGATGAAATTGAGCGGCTCAGCCTATTTGATCCTTTAACGGGGCATCATTTAGGTGCAGTGCCCCGTTATACGGTCTATCCGAAAACCCACTATGTGACACCTCGGGAACGCATTTTAGATGCCATTGAAAAAATCAAAGCAGAGTTAGTACAACGCCGGGAATATTTCATCAAAGAGAATAAATTGTTGGAAGAACAACGCATTAGCCAACGCACCCTATTTGACATTGAAATGATGAATGAACTGGGATATTGCTCAGGCATTGAAAATTATTCACGCTATCTTTCCGGCAGAAATGAGGGGGAGCCGCCGCCGACTTTGTTTGACTATATGCCCTCTGATGCTATTTTGATTATTGATGAATCCCATGTGACGGTTCCACAGATTGGGGGTATGTACCGTGGCGACCGCTCTCGTAAAGAAACCTTGGTGGAATATGGTTTCCGTTTGCCTTCTGCTTTGGATAACCGCCCATTACGTTTTGAAGAATTTGAACGTCTTGCACCGCAAACGATCTATGTTTCCGCCACACCCGGACCTTATGAATTAGAAAAATCCGGCGATGAAATTATCGATCAAGTGGTGCGCCCGACAGGTTTGCTTGATCCGGAAATTGAAATCCGTCCTGTTGCCATTCAGGTGGATGATTTACTTTCTGAAGCCCGCCAAAGAGCGGACAGAAATGAGCGTGTTTTGGTGACGACCCTCACCAAAAAAATGGCGGAAGATCTCACGGATTATCTGGATGAACACGGCATTCGGGGGCGTTATCTCCATTCGGATATTGACACCGTAGAACGGGTGGAAATTATCCGAGATTTACGTTTGGGTGAATTTGATGTCTTGGTAGGCATTAACTTATTGCGTGAAGGGCTGGATATTCCCGAAGTGTCCCTTGTCGCCATTTTAGATGCCGATAAAGAAGGTTTCTTGCGTTCCGAACGTTCGCTTATTCAAACTATTGGTCGTGCCGCTCGTAATTTGAAAGGAAAAGCAATTTTGTATGCCGACAGCATCACCAAATCTATGGAAAAAGCCATCACGGAAACTAACCGCCGCCGTGAAAAACAAATGAAATATAATGAAGAAAAAGGCATTGTTCCGCAAGCGTTAAATAAAAAAGTGGGTGAATTGCTGGATATCGGTCAGGGTGTGACGAATAAAGGGAAAGGCAAATCACGAGCCAAAACGGTGGCAGAACCAACTGCACTTTATAACGCCCCGAAAAATGCCAAGGAATATCAGCAACAAGTCAAAAAACTGGAACAACAAATGTATAAATTTGCTCAAGATCTGGAATTTGAAAAAGCGGCTGCAATTCGAGATCAACTTCATCGATTAAGAGAACAATTTGTGATGAGTGAATAGGGGAAAGTGCGGTTAAAATCTGCGGTATTTTCGGTATTATGTAGC
>NZ_MLHJ01000120.1 GCF_001998965.1 Rodentibacter rarus | reverse complement strand
TTGGAAGATCATTGACAGTTTGAAGCTCTTGGTACATTCCGATTGTACCGCGAATAAATTCTTTTGCCGATAAAATGTGCGGAAGGATAGGACAAAATAGAAGATCTGCGGCAAGCACTGACATATCAACGGTAATATCGCGCGTTCCTCGTGTATCGACGATAATCACATCATAGCCTTGGAGTTTTTTCAATAAAAAACTAAACCGAATAGCCCCGTCTGGTGCGTTACGGAGCATTTGACTGACATTATTTGTCGGATCATTTGATTGGATTAAATCTAAATTAGGTAGGGTTGTTTTCGATATGATGTGGCTTGGCTCAACATCTTGGTAGGTTAAAAACTCGTGAATACCTCCAGGTGCTGTGTATTCCAAAGCAAAATACGCACTTAATGTGGGCTGGGTATCGGTATCAATCAGAAGGGTTTTTAAGCCGTGATCGGCACAAAATGCACCAACATTTGCTGCGTTAGTACTTTTTGCAGATCCACCTTTAGTGGAAGCGATGGTAATAATGAATGTTTTTTGAGATAGATTTTGATTTTTCATTTCGATACTCTCTTAACAAAGATAGGTTAATTAAGTATCGACTAGGGGACTAAATAAATGTCTTATATAGATCTTTAATAAAAAGATTATGATGCCCAATCTTATAATATTGGCTCCTCCTGCTGGACTTGAACCAGCGACATATGGATTAACAGTCCACCGTTCTACCGACTGAACTAAGGAGGAGTAGATTTTACGACCTGATGAATGGTGCCTCGAGGCGGAATCGAACCACCGACACGGGGATTTTCAATCCCCTGCTCTACCGACTGAGCTATCGAGGCGTTATCATCACTGGCTACTGCCTGACAACGGTGCGTATTAAACTATTTTTTCAGTGGAGGGTCAACAACTAAATTAAAAAAAATGAAAAAATAAGTGTGTTTGAATGGTTAATAACCAAAATGTCTATAAAAAAAACGAATTTTGTAAACTTATTTAAAAATAACCGCACTTTTTTTTCGAAAAAATGCCCGAAGAAACTACTTCGGGCATTTTTGAGATGGAAATTATCGTCTTACTCGGAATTTTTTCTGCGCTTTATCCACTTTTAACAAATAATTTCTCGCTTGGGAGGAAGGATGTGCCGTGGTTAAAATGCGATAAACCTGTTCCGGATACATTTGGTTGATTTTATAAATCGCTTCATCTTTATCGTTATCAAACACCCGTAGCACAGCACCCGCCCCACTGTTATAAGCAGAAATCATCGCAAAACGTTTAGATGTTGGGTTCGTAATTCCGTCTAAATACTGATTTTGCAGGATCCACAAATAAGCAACTCCCGCATCAATATTGTTTGCCGGGTCGTACAAATAACGTGTTGATGGTTGACCACTTTTTCCTTTCATCGCAAAAATATCACGCCCTGCGGTATGAGGCACTACCTGCATTAAGCCAATGGCATTGGCATAACTTATCGCATAAGGATTAAAACTTGATTCGGTTTGCATAATACCCAAAATCAAACTTTCATCAATACCATAACGCAGTGCCGCTTTTCGAACCAAAGGCAAATATTTTTGTGCACGCACTTCAACGTGGTTTGCAATCATCGGAATGGTGACAAACTGCACCATATTGCCATTTTGTAGACGGCGAGTCTGCAATTTATTTTGAATTAAATAAGTCGCAAAATTGCCTGCAATAAACTGATTTGAAATTTGCTGACCGTTATTATCGACCACCTGCCCTAAAAGAAAAGGACGTGTACTAATAGGCACATCGCCCGAGGCAAATAAATCAATCCCTTTTGCATCAGACCCCATTAACAATGTATGCACAATCGCATTATGTAAACGGTTAAGATCTTGTTGTGTTTCAATGATAATATTCCCTTCATCAAAACTCACATGGCTACGGGTATAAAAAGAATCCGTATATTTCACATAATCTTTACGGCTTGCCACAAGTAATTCATTCACTCCCCAAATACGATCAATATTATGGGAAAATTGCCCGGTGAGAATATCTAAACCTTGGGTGTCTTTCGCAAAAACCTCATCATAATTAATACCACGGTTAGGCGAATCGCTACAGGCATAGAGAAATGGTAACAGTGTCAATAACAAATACTTTTTCATTTTTAATATCAATTATTGGGATGGGGGAACATAGCCTTCAATATGAATATCTTTTCCTTCAAAGAGGAAACTGACCATTTCTTGTTCAAGTAACTGACGATGTTCCAAATTCATCATATTCAGTTTTTTCTCATTCACTAACATCGTTTGTTTTTTTATCCATTCAGTCCAAGCCTGCTTGCTGATTGAATCAAAAATTCGTTTCCCTAATTCCCCCGGATAAAGTTGGAAATCGAGACCTTCAGCCTCTTTTTTGAGATATTCACAAAACACTGTTCTCGCCATAATAATTCCTTGCAAATTGTGTTAATAAATTTTTTACAGGCTGTGCCAGCCCGATCTGTTCAGAATTTTGCGGATCATACCAATATTTGACCGCACTTGATAGACTTGGTTTATATTCTTTTGGTTTTTCCATCACTTTTCGCCAATCACGGTTTTCCCGCTCACCCCGATCATTTTCTAGTTCCGCATAAATCGGATAAATATCTAAATGAAAATGACTAAAAGTATGACGAAAGCTCGGCCATGCCTGATAATGGGAAATGTCCTCATTGGCTAAATAAGCCAATAACGCCTCTTTCGATTCAAATTGTGGAAAACAAAATAATCCGCCCCATAAACCAGTGTTTTCCCTTTGCTCCAACCATACTTTGCCATTTTTAGACAAAATCAAAAAATAGGTTTCTTTTTCCGGTAGCGGTTTTTTCGTTTTTTTACCGGGGAATTGCGCCCAACTGTCGTTTTTATAAGCCAAACAATCTTTCATCAAAGGACAAAACTCACACTTTGGTTTAGAGCGAGTGCAAATCATTGCGCCAATATCCATCATCCCCTGATTAAAATCCGCCACCTGTTCTACTGGTGTGACCTCTTCCGTTAAATGCCATAAACGGTTTTCCACCTTCTTTTCACCAGGCCACCCTTCTACGGAAAAATAACGTGACAACACACGTTTCACATTGCCATCTAAAATGGGATAAGGTTGGTTTAACACGGAAGATAAAATCGCCCCGGCGGTAGAACGCCCCACGCCCGGTAATGCCCAAACCTGTTCAAAATCCGTAGGAAAATCGCCGTTAAATTCATCCCGAATTTTTTGTGCTGCCTTATGTAAATTGCGAGCCCTTGCGTAATAGCCCAGCCCTGTCCACAAATGCAATACCTCATCTTGTGACGCATTGGCAAGTGCGGTCAAATTTGGAAACGTTTCAACAAACCGCTCAAAATAAGGGATCACCGTTGCCACTTGAGTTTGTTGAAGCATCACCTCTGAAAGCCAAACCTTATAAAGGGTTTTATTTTGCTGCCAAGGTAAATGCTTACGCCCCAATTTGTCGTACCATTGCAATACAGATTGGGCAAAAGGTGCTTGTGGGGAAGATTTCGCTAACATAACTTTCCTAAAATTGATTTAAAGTGCGGTCAAAAATGGTCGTAATTTTACACGAAAATGGGGCTTGTTTATCTCTATTTTTTCAGTATAATCTGCACCCTATTTGGTGCCAATTTGTTGGCGTATTATTCACTCACGCGGTGTAAGGAGAAAGTTCTTATAGCGGCGTGGCTTCATTTTGAGGTTTTCTATGAAACAAGGTATTCATCCAGAATATAAAGAAATCACAGCGACTTGCTCTTGCGGTAATGTGATCAAAACCCGTTCAACGTTAGGCAAAGACATCAATCTTGATGTGTGTGGTAACTGCCACCCATTCTACACAGGTAAACAACGTGTTGTCGATACCGGTGGTCGTGTTGAGCGCTTCAATAGTCGTTTCAAAATCCCGAGCACAAAATAATTTAAATGTGTTTTATAACCCCGCCAATTGGTGGGGTTTTTTATATCGTTAGATAAAATTTAACGATAATAAAAAGGATGAACCCGCTATTTCTACTGAGATTCATCCTCGGGTTATGTTAACGTTAGTTTTTAAAACTCGTTCATTTTCAATCGCACTTTTAATGTGTTAAGGGAGTTCATCCACTTCTTTATCTACTTTAGGTGGGAGCATATGTTCACGTCTAAGCCCCACATCATAAGCAACGGCAATCGCCACAAAGATAGAGGAATAAGTACCAAAACCAACCCCAACCAGCAAGGCAAGGGAGAAGTTATGAATAGATGGTCCACCAAAGAAAAAGAGGGCAACCACAACAATTAACGTGGTTGCAGAGGTCATAATGGTTCTTGATAGAGTCTGTGTAAGGGAAATATCAATAATATCAAGAGTATCTAATCGTCTGATTTTACGGAAATTTTCACGCACACGGTCGAACACTACGATACTATCGTTAATGGAATAGCCAACCACAGAAAGAATAGCGGCAACGAAAGTGAGATCCATTTCTACCTGCAATGCGGAAAATACCCCCAGGGTAATCACTACATCGTGGGCAAGAGAAACAATTCCGCCCAAACCTAAACGCCATTCAAAGCGGGAACCAATGTAAATTAGCATCATCGCAAGAGTCGCTAAAGTGGCATATACCGCACCTTGAGCCAGCTCTTCACCCACATTTGGACCAACAAATTCAACACTTTTAATTTGAATCGCCGAATCCAATTCAATCAACATACCTTTGACACGCTCACCAATGCTGGAATCATTGTCCGTGGCAGGTAAACGAATCATCACATCTTGAACCGAGCCGGTGGTTTGCACAATCGGGCTTTCAATCCTATTTTCTTTTAACTTGCCACGGATTTGTTCAAGATTAGCAGGTTGTGAAAAATGGGTATCAAAGACCACCCCACCGGTAAAATCTAACCCCCAGTTAAATCCTTTTGTGACAATAAAAAACAGGGAAACCGCCGTCAACAATACGGAAACAAGGTATCCCCATTTACGAACTTTCATAAATTCCGTTAATGGGAAAGGGAGTTTAATGCCATTAATTTCTTTGATGAGATGTCCGTTTTTATCTCTTGCAAAAAGTGCCATAGTCACCTCAATTAAATCGAAAGTTTTTCAACACGTTTGCCGCCATAAATGATATTCACAAGCGCACGCGTTCCCGTAATAGCGGTAAACATGGAAATTGCCACCCCTAAGGAAAGAGTGATAGCAAAGCCTTGAATTGGTCCCGTTCCCACTGCATAAAGAATAATTGCCGTTAGAATTGTGGTTAAGTTCGCATCAAAAATAGAGGTAAATGCACCGTTATAACCTTCGTTGATCGCCTGTTGAACCGGGCGACCATTACGGATTTCTTCTTTAATACGTTCAAAAATAAGTACGTTGGCATCCACCGACATCCCCAGTGTCAGCACGATACCGGCAATCCCCGGCATGGATAAGGTCGCCCCAGGAAGAATCGACATTAATCCAACCAATAACACAATGTTAATCACCATCGCAAGGCTGGCAATAATACCGAAGAGTTTATAATAAAACAGCATAAATACGATGACGGCAATCAATCCCCAAAAACTAGCATTCAAGCCTTGTTCAACATTTTGAGCTCCTAATGATGGACCGATAGTACGTTCTTCTACAATTTGCACCGGGGCAATTAATGCACCTGATTTCAATAAAGTGGAAAGATTATTAGCTTCCGCCATACTATCCACACCGGTAATTTGGAAATTGGCACCAAAACGGGCTTGAATGGTCGCTACATTAATGACTTCTTCGCTTTTCTCGAGAATTGTTTTGCCGTTTTCGTCTTTCTTACCGTTGTCTTTATATTCAACATAAAGGGTCGCCATCGGTTTTTTATAGTATTTTTTGGTGAGTTGCGACATCTGTTCCCCACCTTCACTATCCAATGTCACACTCACTTGTGGCGTGCCGGATTGCTGATCTAACGCAGCACTGGAGTTAATGATATGCTCTCCCCCCAAAGAAGGGCGTTTGAAAAGTACGATAGGGCGACCCTCACGATTATATTTCACCTCAGAATCAGCCGGTAAAATACCACGCAATGCCGCTTCAGCATTCACTGCTTGATTGACCATACGAAATTCGAGTGTTGCTGTTGCACCAAGAATTTCTTTTGCACGGGCAGTATCCTGCACCCCCGGTAATTCAATAACGATACGCTCCGCACCTTGACGCTGTATGACAGCCTCAGCAACGCCTAATTCAGAAACACGCTTACGCAAAATAGTCAGGTTTTGTTCAATCGCTAAATCACGGGCTTCATTCAGCGCTGAGGTAGAAAGGGATAAGTTTAGTGTATCGTTATTCGCATCCGTGACGTCTAACGTTGGATGTGCCTGGCGAATAATGCGGGAGGCTTTTGAAAGTTGATTCGGATTAGCAAGGGTGACCGTTGTACCAAAATTCTCCGCATTTTTAATGCCGGTATATTGAATTTTTTCCTTGCGGAGTTCATTGCGTAAGGTGTCTTGTAACTGCTCTTGACGTTTTGCCAAAGCGGAATTCATATCCACCTCCATCAAGAAACGTACACCACCACGCAAATCCAAGCCCCATTTCATCGGGTTTGCGCCCACACTGCTTAACCAAGCAGGGGTTGCCGGCGCAAGATTTAATGCCGTGGTATAGTTATTACCGAGTTTTTCAGCAATTTTATCTTTAGCAAGCAACTGATCATCCGTATTATTGAAACGCGCTAAAATAGAGCCTTGCTCAAGAACAATGGATTTGGTTGAAAGATGATTGGCATTTAAGACCTCTTGAACTTGTCCTAATGTTGCCGTGGTGGCTTGTTGCCCACGAGTACCGGAAATTTGTACCGCCGGATCTTCACCATAAATATTTGGAAGAGAGTATAAAACACCAATGGCGACCACAAGGATCACCATTAGATTCTTCCATAATGGGTAACGATTTAGCATAGTTGTCCCTTTAGGAATAAAAAATTAAAGCGTTTTTACCGAACCTTTTGGAAGGATAGTAACAATATAGTTGCGGTTAATCGTGATTTCTGTCGTTTCATTTAAAGCGATCACCACACTGTTATTGTCTTCAATCACTTTTGTGATTTTTCCCATTAAACCACCGGCGGTTAAAACCTCACTACCTTTAGTTAATTCAGACATTAATTTTTTATGCTCTTTATTACGCTTCGCTTGTGGACGATAAATCATAAAGTAAAAAATTAAACCGAAAATCACAAAAATCACTAACGTGGACATTGGGCTTTGAGCTTCCATTTGACATTTTCCTTATTAAATTTGAGTTGAAAATCGGGCGATAAAATACCATAAATCGCACAAAATGTGAAAAGCATATTGATTGATTGCGAGATTTAAGCAACTAAAGTTTCTCAACTGCTTTTTATACCACCACTTATATATCAATAAGGATAAGTTTCTTGTTGGATTAAACCAGACAAATTGCCTCATAAGTTTTAAGGATGCCTACCCATTATCTAGCATTATTTTCTCTCACTATTACGTCGTTAACGAATAAAAAAATTAAAACATCATTAAACATAACTATACTTTTAAACATTCCCTTAAAGTGCGGTTGGTTTTTTAGGATGTTCTATGGGAATATTTTCCATTTTTGTCTTGTGATTTTCGGGAATAATGATGAATGACAGCACGTATTTTAAATAGATAATGTAGTATGCTTTGCATTGAAACTATTTGAAAAAACTCGATTCAGCTACATACTAATGTCAAAATTCGTCTTAAGAGGTCAGGTAATCACCATGGAGTTAGCTTTAGAGCAAACACTACCCATAGGGAAAGCATAATTTAATATTATTTTAAGATTGACTGAATCGATAGTCTCCAATGTTGAATTATTACTGTATCTAAAATTAAGTGATTTTGCTTTAAATGATTGCTCACGGGTAGATACTATTTGGTGTGATAGTAGATGAGAAAGTAGGTTATACAACAGGCTTAATAGTAGCGATTGTATTACCTCGACAAGATAAATGATTCACTTCATCAACACTCAAATTAAAGCTTTGGAGAAAACCATTAAACAGTGCGTTAATAAAGATAACATTTTGAAAAACAATGTAAAATTACTTTGTTTTATTCCGGCGATTAGTTTCACGACAGCTGTTGAATTTATTGCTTATCTAGGAGAGGGCAAGCACTTTAAAAATGCAAAGTCGGCAGCGACCTTTGCCGGATTAACGCCGATGATTAAAAGCTTAAATACCGTCATTGGTATCTCAAAAATAGGGTACCCCTAATCCGTAAAGCCCTCTTCTACCCTGTGATGAACTTTACATTTGGTTGTTATAAAAACAGAGTATACCGCAACTTTGTGCAACGCTTAACCCAAGTGGGTAAGCCTAAAATGGTGGTGACTACTGCTTTAATGCGTAAACGCCTCACCCATTGCACAAGCGGTATTGCAAAAACAAACTACATTTAATTTAACGATATTTACAAAAATAAAATTTGTTGTGTCTTATGGTATCTACGTTTCGTTGAAACAAGTATTTTTGTGCATTTACCACATAATACCGCATAAATTCATGGAATTTTAACCGCACTTTTGCTGTATTATGCCGTCTTCATTTGGAAAATCACCAATTCCGCCTGGCAACAGAAGGTAAATTTGGCGTTTAACAAATAACCGTCATCCGTTTTTCTGATTTCTGATTGAATTTCACAAGGTTCGCTTTCCACCTCTCGAGCTTTCTGAGTGAAGAAATCAAGGGCGGTTTGAGCCTGTTCTTGGGTGTCGTAGAGATAGCTAATCGCTTGTGTGCAATCCCGATTGTCAAACAATGATTTCATATCAAAGGTATTACAGCCCACACATTCAATCGGTTTTTCTGTTTGAATTGCCATCATTTACTCCTTCTTTAATTACTATATCAAAAGGCAGCTTGCCGCAGGGCGTACAAATAGCACAGCAAGGCAAGCCAAGGCCGTATCATTGAAATTTTAATTCACTATTTTGCTGCCACAAGGCCCACGGCCTCATAGACTTTTGCTAGAGTGTCCTGTGCCTTTGCCCGTGCTTTTGCCGCCCCTTGACGAAGCACTTCATCAAGCAAGGCTTCATTATTACGGTATTCATTGAAACGTGTTTGCAAACCGGCAAGCAAATTCGATACTTCATCAGCAACAGCGGTTTTTAAATGACCGTACATTTTTCCTTCAAATTCTTGTTCCAGCTGTGCAATGGATTTATCCGTTACCGCAGAAAGAATATCCAATAAATTCGATACGCCTGCCTTGTTTTTCACATCATAACGAACCACCGGCGGCTCATCAGAATCAGTCACCGCACGTTTAATTTTTTTCGCCACGGATTTTGGATCTTCTAACAATGTCACCACATTATTACGATTATCATCGGATTTTGACATTTTCTTTTCAGGATCCTGCAACGACATAATCCGAGCCCCGGCTTTACCAATGAAAATTTCAGGAATGGTGAAAACATCGCCATAAAGGGCATTAAAACGGTTTGCAATATCACGGGTGATTTCCAAATGTTGTTTTTGATCATCGCCCACCGGCACACTTTTTGCCTGATAAAGTAAGATATCTGCCGCCATCAGCACGGGATAATCAAACAATCCCACATTAATATTTTCCGCATAACGTGCCGATTTATCTTTAAATTGCGTCATACGGCTCATTTCACCAAAATAGGTGTAGCAATTGAGTACCCAGCCTAATTGCGTATGCTCCGGGACATGAGATTGTACGAAAATTGTCGCTTTGTTCGGATCAATACCACAGGCTAAATAAAGCGCCACCACATCAAGGGTTGCCTTACGAAGTGCCGCAGGATCTTGACGAACCGTGATGGCGTGTAAATCGACCACACAGAAAATACATTCATAATCCTCTTGCATTTTTACCCAATTACGCAACGCCCCTAAATAATTCCCAATAGTGAGTTCACCGGAGGGTTGCACACCGCTAAATACGATAGGTTTTGTCATACTTTATCCTTTTTTATTTTGCAAACAAATTGGTGATATCATATCAAAAGATGTATGGTTTTTTAATGAGGGAGTTCAAAACAGGTGGTAAAAATGCTATATTGCGCGCAATTTCAGCCTGTTTATCGCGTCTATTACGTTTCTTTTATGAAAAATTATCATAATATTGTGTTGGCATTCGCCGGCGTATTCCAATCTGCTGCATTAGTCAATCAGCTGGCAATGAAAGGTGAAATTGAAAATCAAAATGCCTTTCAAACAACGATTCGCTCTCTTTTACAAACCCACCCGGAAAATTTACTTGATGTATTTGGCGGACAGACTTTCCATTTAAAACTGGGGTTAGAAACACTTATTGAACAATTTTCTACACTTGATGATCGCAACATTGTCACTTGTTGGAGCGGTCTATTGAATTTAGAAAAACAGCTAAGTAAAGATCGAGAAACCAAATCACAACTTGCTCAACGTATTCAACGTTTACCGGAACAACTCGCCTACCATGGGTTACTGAGCGAAAGAATGCTATCTATTATGGCGGGCATTTATGTGGATCTCATCAGCCCCTTAGGGAAAAAAATTCACGTTATCGGGGAAGCCAATTATTTACAACAGCCATTTATTCAAGATAAAGTTCGTGCTTGTTTACTTGCAGGTGTTCGCTCTGCCATATTATGGCGACAAATGGGCGGCAATAAATGGCAGCTTTTATTCTCCCGAAGCAAAATAATCAACACGGCGAAAGAAATTTATTTAACTCTTCATCCTTAATTATTAACATCCCTTAATACACCGGAGTATTTTATGCAACTTTCCGCACTGACTGCGATTTCCCCAATTGATGGGCGTTACCAAGATAAAGCCACCGAACTTCGTTCAATTTTCAGTGAATTTGGTTTACTCAAATTCCGTGTTACCGTTGAAGTTCGTTGGTTACAAAAATTAGCGGCGAATGCTGAGATTTCGGAAGTTTCCCATTTATCTCAGGAAGCAAACGATTACCTCGATAAAATTGTCAGTGAATTTAGCCTAAAAGATGCCGAACGTATCAAAGAAATCGAGCGTACCACTAATCACGATGTAAAAGCGGTGGAATATTTCCTAAAAGAAAAAAGCGAAGCCTTACCGGAATTAGCAAAAGTATCGGAATTTATCCACTTTGCCTGCACTTCGGAGGATATTAACAATCTTTCCCATGCCTTAATGCTGAAAACCGCTCGTGATACGGTGGTTTTACCGCAATGGCAAAAATTGATTGATGACATTACCCAACTGGCAAACGACTACAAAACCATCCCATTGCTTTCCCGCACCCACGGGCAACCGGCTTCACCAACAACAGTGGGAAAAGAAATGGCAAATGTAGTCTATCGCTTACGCCGTCAATTCAAACAACTGCAACAAAATGAAATTCTCGGTAAAATTAATGGTGCCGTGGGGAACTACAATGCCCACCTCTCAGCCTATCCAAACCTTGACTGGCATAAATTCAGTGAAGAATTTGTCACTTCACTGGGGTTAAACTGGAACCCTTACACCACACAAATTGAACCTCATGATTACATTGCCGAGTATTTTGATGCCATTGTGCGTTTCAACACCATTATGATTGATTTCGACCGCGATCTTTGGGGCTATATTGCGTTAAATCACTTTAAACAACGCACCATTGCTGGCGAAATCGGCTCTTCCACGATGCCGCATAAAGTGAACCCGATTGACTTTGAAAACTCTGAGGGCAATCTTGGGCTTGCCAATGCGGTAATGACCCACTTAGGACAAAAACTGCCAATTTCCCGTTGGCAACGGGATTTAACGGATTCCACCGTATTGCGTAATCTTGGTGTCGGGTTAGGCTATTGTTTAATCGCCTATGCAGCCACCCGCAAAGGCATCAGCAAATTGGAAGTGAACGAACAGCATTTGCGCGATGAGCTCAACCAAAACTGGGAAGTACTGGCTGAACCGATTCAAACCGTAATGCGCCGTTATGGTATTGAAAAACCGTATGAAAAACTGAAAGAATTAACTCGAGGCAAGCGTGTGGATGAGCAAGCCATGCGTGAATTTGTGGAAAAACTTGAGATTCCGACTGAAGAAAAAGCCCGTTTACAACAACTCACCCCGGCAACCTATATCGGTGCGGCGGTTGAATTAGTGGAAAAACTCTAATTTGACATAATAAAGAGCGGTTGAAAATTACTGAGATTTTCCGGTATTATGTAG
>NZ_MLHJ01000012.1 GCF_001998965.1 Rodentibacter rarus | reverse complement strand
GTGCATAGTGACGGGTTGGAGTATCGTATTCAACGTGTGAAGTGTTGATGGTGATACCACGTGCTTTTTCTTCAGGTGCATTATCGATTTGGTCAAATGCACGCGCTGAACCACCGTAGTGTTTTGCTAATACGGTGGTGATTGCTGCGGTTAAAGTTGTTTTACCGTGGTCAACGTGGCCGATTGTACCCACGTTTACGTGCGGTTTTGTACGTTCAAATTTTTCTTTAGACATTTAAAGAGTCCCTCTAAATAGACACGGTTATCGATGGGTAAATAAACCACATTAACCAATAAAATTGTTTACAAATTTAAATAAAAGGAAGAGAAATTTAAGGCTGGTGCTGATAGGCGGATTTGAACCGCCGACCTCACCCTTACCAAGGGTGCGCTCTACCAACTGAGCTATATCAGCGTTTGGAGCGGGCAGCGGGAATCGAACCCGCATCATTAGCTTGGAAGGCTAAGGTAATAGCCATTATACGATGCCCGCAAGTCCTAAATTCGTCTGTCCCATCAGATTCATCTAAATGATGGTGGAGGGAGAAGGATTCGAACCTTCGAAGGCTGAGCCAACAGATTTACAGTCTGCCCCCTTTGGCCGCTCGGGAACCCCTCCACACTAAATGAATACTTATTCACGAAAGGATGGTGCCGACTATCGGAATCGAACTGATGACCTACTGATTACAAGTCAGTTGCTCTACCTACTGAGCTAAGTCGGCGTATCGTAAGCAAGTGAGGCGTATTATATGGAAAAAAGTTTGCCTGACAAGTCTTTTTTCTAAAAAAATTTATTTTTTTACTTATTCGCCTACTTTGCAATCAAAACCCTTTATTTTTGCCGTAATTTTCACCAATATCGAGAAAAACAATGCATAATAACGCATTATAAGGTATATTTTTTAACATTTTTTACACCTGATATATCGCATCAAACCGTGGAAATTTCTAATCAACTGACACCGTTTCTATATTTCAATCGAACACAATGGGCAAATTTACGAAAATCGGTTCCCCTAAAATTAACCGAACAGGATCTCAAACCTTTACTGGGTTTTAATGAAGATCTTTCGCTTGAAGAAGTCAGCACGATTTATTTGCCTCTTACTCGTTTAATTAATTACTACATTGATGAAAATCTTCGCCGTCAAACCGTATTAAATCGTTTTCTTGGTGGACAAAATGCAAAAGTTCCTTACATTATCGGTATTGCCGGTAGCGTAGCGGTTGGAAAAAGCACCTCTGCACGTATTCTACAATCTCTCCTCTCTCAATGGCCAAAGGAAAGAAAAGTTGATCTCATCACCACAGACGGTTTTCTCTATCCTCTTGAAAAACTCAAACAAGACAACTTGTTGCAAAAAAAAGGGTTTCCGATCTCTTATGACACAGCAAAATTAATTCGCTTTCTTGCCGAGGTGAAATCCGGATATAAAAATGTCCAATCCCCTATTTATTCTCACTTAACTTACGATATCATTCCCAATCAATTCGACATCGTCAATCAACCGGATATCTTAATTTTAGAAGGATTAAATGTTCTACAAACAGGGGGAAATAAAACCTCACAGACTTTCGTGTCTGATTTTGTCGATTTTTCGATCTATGTTGATGCTGAAGAACCGCTATTAAAAGAGTGGTATATCAAACGTTTCTTAAAATTTCGCCAAAGTGCCTTTAAAGATCCTCATTCCTACTTTAAACACTACGCTGAACTTTCAGAACAAGATGCCATTAGCACGGCAACCCAAATTTGGGACAATATTAATGGCTTAAATTTACGGGAAAACATTCTTCCCACTCGAGAGCGGGCTAACCTCATTTTAACTAAGGGGGCGGACCATGCCGTTGAATTAGTCAAATTAAGAAAATAAAATGCGGTTAAAAAATCAGCCCATTTTGGGAAAAATGCCATCTTGGAAAATAATTTGAGGTATTTGGATAGGTTCAACAAATCATTCAATTTATTTCAACGCCCATATAAAACAGGTTCGACAAGGTAATTTGTTGCGCTTTTTTTGTTTTTTTCTCCCCTCGCCCCTACCAATGCGACAAAATTTCGTTACAATGAAAACCTTATCAAAAAAACAACAATAAACATAGGACGCAAACACGATGACAGGCGCACAACTCATCATGGCATGCTTGAAAGCTCACCATGTCACCACACTTTTCGGTTATCCCGGTGGCGCAATTATGCCCACCTACGATGCTCTTTATGATGCAGGTCTCGATCACCTTCTTTGTCGCAATGAACAAGGTGCGGCAATGGCTGCCATTGGTTACGCACGTTCTACGGGCAAAGTGGGCGTGTGTATCGCCACCTCAGGCCCCGGTGCAACCAATTTAGTGACCGGCCTTGGCGATGCGATGATGGATTCCGTTCCCGTGATCGCCATTACCGGTCAAGTAGCCTCACCACTCATTGGTACAGATGCCTTTCAAGAGGCTGATGTACTGGGACTTTCTCTTGCTTGTACCAAACACAGTTTTATTGTGCAAAGTGCGGACGAATTGGCAGAGGTTTTCGCACAGGCATTTGACATTGCACAGCGTGGTCGCCCCGGTCCGGTATTAATTGATGTTCCACGCGATATTCAAGCGGGCGAAGTGCCGGAACATCTCAAGGCTTATGTCAAAACACCGACAAAACCAACCGCACTTTCCAATGAGAATTTGGCGCAAGCAAAATCACTCCTATCTAGCGCCCAAAAACCTGTCCTGTATGTGGGGGGCGGTGTCGGTATGGCAAAAGCCGTACCGGCATTACGTGAATTTTTAGCCCAAACCAATATGCCATCAGTTTCCACCTTAAAAGGATTAGGCACAATTCATCCTGAAGATGAGGTTTATATGGGAATGATCGGTATGCATGGCACAAAAGCCGCCAATTTTGCGGTGCAAGAATGTGATTTATTGCTTGTTTGTGGCGCACGTTTTGATGATCGTGTGACAGGAAAACTCGATACCTTTGCGCCTCATGCTAAAGTCATTCATTGTGACATTGATGGTGCGGAAATCCATAAACTCCGCCATGCGGATGTGGCGTTACAAGGCGATTTAATTCAAGCTTTGAATGCGCTAAAACAACCGCTTGATATTGAACCTTGGCGTGAGCATATTCGAGCACTAAAAGCCAAATTAGATTTCACTTATGTGGATAATGCCGGCAATCGCCCGATTGATCCTTGGGCATTGCTCAACACGTTGTCTCATCGTAAACCACAAAATGCCGTTGTTTGTACCGATGTTGGTCAACATCAAATGTGGTCGGCACAACATATGCAGCACTTTGCACCGGAAAACTACCTTACCTCTGCCGGCTTCGGCACCATGGGCTTTGGTTTGCCGGCAGCTATTGGTGCGAAAAAGGCCCGTCCGCAAGATGAAGTCATTTTAGTCACCGGAGACGGTTCTTTAATGATGAATATTCAAGAACTGGGCAGTATTAAACGGGGCAATTTACCGGTGAAAATTTTACTGTTGGATAACCAACGTTTAGGTATGGTTCGCCAATGGCAGGATTTGTTTTGGAACAAACGTCGCTCGGAAACGATTTTAGAAGACAACCCTGATTTTGTGATGCTCGCTAATGCTTTCGACATTCCGGCTGAACGCATTGAACGTGCCGATGAAGTAGATGCTGCTCTCACAAGATTACTTGAAAGCGACACCGCCTATTTATTACAAGTCTGTATTCCGCCTGATGATTGTGTTTGGCCTTTAGTACCACCGGGTGCTTGTAATGCAGATATGGTGGAGGAAATGTAAGATGAATGAATATCAAGTTGAATTAACCGCCCACCACCGCCCGGAAGTATTAGAACGCATTTTACGCGTAATACGCCACCGTGGTTTTACGGTGACAGCGATGCAAATGGAACTCATCGAAGGAAAAGTGTGGTTAAAAATCACCGTAAAATCCGACCGCACGTTGAATTTATTGGTGAATCAATTGGTGAAATTGCCGGATGTCATTGACATCAACTAAAGAATGAACATCATTTCACATACGAATTGTATTTGGTGAATATTTCATCAATGATACGTTATAAGAGATAGGCATCAATGTTAATTCGCCCTGAAACACCGAAAGATTATGAGCAAATTTATCAATTAATTAAATCTGCTTTTGCCAATTCTGAGCATTCGGATGGTACAGAGCAAGATTTAGTTGAACGTTTACGTAGGAGTTCATCATTTATTCCTGAACTCGCTTTAGTGGCAGAAATAAAAGGTGAAATTGTCGGTTATATTTTATTTACCCAAGTCCGTATTGGTGAAAATATCGAACTTTCCCTTGCACCTTTAGCTGTTTTACCCAGCATTCAGAAACAAGGCGTTGGTAAAGCCCTAATTAAACAAGGGCACGAAATAGCCAAACAGTTGGAGTATCATTACGCTATAGTATTAGGAAATCCCGACTATTATGGAAAATTAGGCTATCAACCTGCCCGACAATTTCAAATTACCGCACCTTTTGAGATCGATGATACTTTTTCATGGTATTTGAGCTCAATCCGCCGCAAAATAACGTGAAAGGTGTTGTGCAATATGCCGATGAATTTGGCATTTAGTCAATGTTGAATTTATCACTGTTTTAATGAATCCAAAGTGATTCGACTTTTATATAAGATTAAACTTGGAGAGATTATGTCAAAATTACGTTCAGCGACCAGTACACAAGGTCGTAATATGGCAGGGGCTCGAGCCTTATGGCGTGCCACAGGAATGAAAGAAAATGACTTCGGAAAACCTATTATTGCGGTGGTAAATTCCTTCACGCAATTTGTACCGGGGCATGTGCATTTGAAAGATTTAGGTCAACTTGTTGCAAAAGAAATTGAAAAAGCAGGCGGTGTGGCAAAAGAATTTAACACCATTGCGGTGGATGACGGTATCGCCATGGGTCATGGCGGTATGCTGTATTCCCTGCCTTCTCGGGATCTCATTGCTGACTCTGTGGAATATATGGTGAATGCCCATTGTGCTGATGCGATGGTGTGCATTTCTAACTGCGACAAAATTACCCCGGGGATGTTAATGGCGGCAATGCGTTTAAATATTCCTGCAATTTTTGTTTCAGGCGGTCCGATGGAAGCGGGTAAAACCAAGCTTTCCGATCAACTCATTCGTTTAGACTTAGTGGATGCCATGATCGAAGCGGCGGATCCAAAAGTGTCTGATGAACGCATTGATATCATTGAGCGTAGCGCCTGCCCGACTTGCGGGTCCTGTTCCGGTATGTTCACGGCAAACTCAATGAACTGCCTAACAGAAGCGCTGGGGTTAAGTTTACCGGGCAATGGTTCGATGCTTGCCACTCACGCCGACCGCAAAGAACTCTTCTTAAAAGCCGGTCGCCAAATCGTGGAATTATGTAAACGTTACTATGAACAAGACGATGAAAGCGTGCTGCCACGTTCAATCGGTACTTTTGAAGCCTTCGAAAACGCCATGAGTTTGGATATTGCCATGGGCGGTTCAAGCAATACGGTGTTACACTTATTAGCCGCTGCACAAGAAGCCGGCGTCGATTTCAAAATGGCAGATATTGATCGCCTATCCCGTGTCGTGCCTTGCTTAAGTAAAATCGCACCGAATACCAATAAATACCATATGGAAGATGTTCACCGAGCCGGGGGCATCATGGGTTTACTGGGCGAACTCGACCGTGCGGGATTAATCCATAAAAATACCCATACCGTATTGGGAATGACGATGGGCGAGCAGCTTGATCAATACGATATTATTCGTAACCAAGACGAAGATTTACACAAATTCTTCCGTGCAGGGCCTGCGGGTATTCGTACCACTGAAGCATTCTCACAAGATTGTCGTTGGGATACGGTGGATAATGATCGTGAAAACGGTTGTATTCGTGATAAAGCCCATGCTATCTCACAAGAGGGGGGCTTGGCGGTACTATTTGGTAATCTTGCAGAAGACGGTTGCATTGTAAAAACTGCCGGCGTGGATGAATCCATTTGGAAATTCAGTGGTTCGGCTATCGTATTTGAAAGCCAAGAAGATGCCGTTGCCGGGATTTTGGGCGGAAAAGTAAAAGAAGGCAATGTGGTAGTGATCCGCTACGAAGGACCAAAAGGCGGTCCGGGTATGCAAGAAATGTTGTATCCGACCAGCTATTTAAAATCCATGGGATTAGGTAAAAAATGTGCCTTATTAACTGACGGTCGTTTTTCCGGCGGCACATCAGGGCTTTCAATCGGCCACGCTTCCCCTGAAGCGGCATCAGGCGGTGCCATCGGCTTAGTGCGTGATGGCGATATCATCAATATTGATATTCCAAATCGAGCCATTAATCTTCAAATTAGCGATGAAGAACTCGCCACCCGTCGTGCAGAACAAAATGAAAAAGGCTGGGTACCGGCAAATCGCCAACGTGAAGTCTCTTTTGCCTTAAAAGTGTTCGGGCATTTCGCCACCTCAGCCGATAAAGGTGCGGTGCGGGATAAAACCCTTTTAAAATAACCAACATCATCTCCCCCATCCCCCTCTTTATAAAGAGGGGGAAATACGAAGTCAGCAAAATAAAATTATGAAAAACCTACTCACTAACCCACAACCAAGCCAAAGTGATTACATCAATGCGATTGTCAAATTAGGCTCACGCGTTTACGAAGCGGCAACCGTCACACCACTACAAAAAATGGGCAAATTGTCCGAACGCCTACACAATAATATTTGGATTAAACGGGAAGATCGCCAACCGGTGAACAGCTTTAAACTGCGTGGTGCTTATGCCATGATCTCCAGTCTTTCCCCCGAACAAAAAGCGGCAGGCGTCATCGCCGCATCAGCGGGAAACCATGCTCAAGGTGTTGCCCTATCCGCCAAAGAGCTTGGTTTGAAAGCCTTAATTGTGATGCCACAAAATACGCCAAGCATTAAAGTGGATGCAGTGCGTGGTTTCGGTGGCGAAGTGTTACTACACGGTGCCAATTTTGATGAAGCAAAAGCCAAAGCAATTGCCCTTTCCAAAGAAAAAAATATGACTTTCATTCCGCCTTTTGATCATCCCCTCGTGATTGCCGGACAAGGCACATTGGCGATGGAAATGTTACAACAAGTGGCGGATTTAGATTATGTCTTCGTACAAGTCGGTGGTGGTGGCTTGGCGGCCGGTGTGGCAATTTTGCTAAAACAATTTATGCCGGATATTAAAGTGATCGGTGTGGAATCTAAAGATTCAGCCTGTTTAAATGCTGCCCTTGAGAAAGGTGAGCCGACGGATCTCGCTCATGTGGGATTATTTGCAGATGGTGTCGCAGTGAAACGGATTGGTGATGAAACCTTCCGATTATGCCGTCAATATCTTGATGATATGGTGCTTGTCGAAAGCGATGAAGTCTGTGCAGCCATGAAAGATTTATTTGAAAATGTACGTGCCGTTTCCGAGCCTTCCGGTGCATTAGGCTTGGCTGGTTTGAAAAAATATGTAAAAAAACATCATATCGAAAATAAAAATATGGCGGCGATTTTATCTGGGGCGAACCTGAATTTTCACACGCTACGTTATGTATCCGAACGTTGCGAAATTGGTGAAAATCGTGAAGCCTTACTTGCGGTTACCATGCCGGAACAACCTGGGAGTTTCTTAAAATTCGTTCAAGTGTTGGGCAACCGTGCAGTCACAGAATTTAGCTATCGCTATGCCGATGACAAACGTGCCTGCATTTTTGTTGGGGTACGCACCTTAGATGAAGCGGAAAAATCAGACATCATCAGAGATCTCACACAAAACGGTTTCGATGTGGAAGATATGTCCGATGATGACATTGCCAAAACCCATGTGCGTTATCTAATGGGAGGCCGCGCTGCCAACCCGAGTGAGCGTTTATATACTTTTGAGTTTCCGGAACAAAAAGGCGCGTTACTAAAATTCTTGGAAACCTTACAAAATCGCTGGAATATTTCCCTGTTCCATTATCGGGCCCATGGTGCGGATTACGGCAATATTCTTGCCGCTTTCCAATTGGAAGAAACAGCGCAAAGTGAGTTTGAACAAACTCTTGCACAACTCAATTATGTTTATGAAGATGTGACAGAAAGTAAATCTTATCGTTATTTCTTACGCTAAAAATCACATAAAAAATAACCGCACTTTAGAAGCGTAAAGTGTGGTTGTTTTTTTAGGAAGATTAAAAATTCAATCCTAACTGTGCGGATTCATTAATCTGGCAACACTCATTTGAATCTATGTAATCTTGTGATTCTGTGGCTTGCTCAATCGCTTTTTTGATAGCTTTTGCAATTTCAAAAGCTAAATTCACAGGAACAGCGTTACCAATCATTTTGTAGGCATCGTTAGTATTTTTATAGATAAATTTAAAATCATCGGGAAAGCCTTGCACCCTTGCCACTTCCCGAATCGTCATACGGCGATATAAATTTTCTTTGCCAATCACAAAACGATAATCGTTTGTTCCGTGCTTTTCCATTTTTGGTGCTTGCGGGTGTAATTGGCACTGTCGCCCTGATGCCTGCACGGTAAAGCCCTGTTCATGCCATGCCTTAACACGATTTCGACTCATAAAAATTGGCGAAAAACTGCCAGTAAAATATTCATTATTATTGATCGCTTGCGGATTGGTTTGATTTTTCTCCAGGGAAGGCACCGCACTATCTTTTAAATCCCAAATAATATCTTTAAGAGTGATTTTTTTCTCATCATTTTCTGTTGAGCCTTTAGGAAATTGAAAAACGATATTTAGATCTTTTCTAAAACCAATGTAAAAAACCCGTTTGCGTTCTTGTGCTACGCCATAATCTTTAGCATTAACCATGGTTAGAGTGACATCATAACCGCATTCATCAAACATTTTTAATAAATTTTTCACTGCTTTACTATGGCGATTGGCAAGCATCCCACTGACATTTTCCGCCAAGAAAAATTTAGGTTGCTTACTTTTTAAAATACGAATGTAATCAAAAAAAAGTTGCCCACGAGCATCGTTAATTCCACGTAAACTGCCAGCCTCTGACCAAGATTGGCAAGGAGGACCACCGATAATGCCTTCTATTTGATCGGGAAAATCTTCTTCTTTGATATTGCGAATATCCCCCTCAATCAGACGGGTATTAGGGTGGTTGGCTTTAAAGGTCGCCCAAATGGTTTTATCGTATTCATTCGCAACGGGGATCTCAAATCCCGCTTTTTCAAATCCCAAATCCAGCCCACCGCAGCCACTAAATAAACTAATTACTTTCATCATATTTATAAATAATAAGTGATCAATTTTGCTTTTTTCAATTTTAAAGGATTATTAGGATCTTTAATTTTTATATCCGCTATGGTTAAACGTTCATTCTTTATGGAAAGTAATTCATCCTTATTTTTAAGACTTTCCCATTTTTCATTATTTATGATTGCCATAAAATTAAACAAATTATCGTGATTGCGTTGATAAATGTAAGAAAATACTTTCCAAGGATTTTCAATATGCCACATTCCACGAACTCTGAGATAGGTAATTTCAAGGGGATCAACAGAATTTATTCGCCCTAATTCATTTGTTACTGAAAAGTCTAAGTTTGAACCCTGTTCAACACTTTTTTTGATCAGTGTTTTTACTCTCGTGTAAATCTCATCATCGGCGCAATAGTCTTCACCATACACAAAACATAAGTGTTTTAATATATTGTTTTTAACTACTCCCACTAGGTAAATAATATCTTTTTCCGACCACTCTTCAGCTTCACGGCAGCCCCTAGAAATAAGCGTACTATTTGCATAAAGTTTATGTTTCGGATGACTACTGTTTAAAGCAATGGTTGCATTATCATTTTCAATTTTTTTGACCTCAATTGCATCGCCATTTTTCAACATTGCATCGGGCGGATTATTAGCATTTCCTAACCAAGAGAAAGTGTGACGTAAAGCATCATCTCTTTTGCTATCATTTAAATGAAAACTATTGGCAAATAAATCTTTGGTATACTCTTCCAGTGCTTTACCTATTAAATTTGCACGATTTTTGCCTTGATATTCCTCCGTTAAATTCGTGATAGGATTATTGATTAGATTAATGATTGCATTAATGATGTTCATAATATTTCCCGTTAGAATTTTTAGGAATTATAACAACAAACAAGGAATATTGTTACTGTATGATTGGTTTAAATATTAAGCGATTACCACTCCTATTATTCCTCCTATGCAGTGGTGATTATCTACCAACTGTATTATCTCGTAAGGAAAGTTCAAAATTCGGTTGTTTTTAGCCTTGTTTTTTTATTTTACAAATTCACTAAATTCCAATTCATAGTCATCCCCATCTCGGGAATATTTGATATAGCGGGGGAATTGTTCGCCTGCGAATTTTTTCACCATAATATCTTTGTTACCCGTTTTGAAGGTATAGGTGATTTCTGTGACATTTTGTTTATTGTATTCAATTTGTTTCTCACGTTTATTTACCTTCACATTTTCCATCGGATAGAGTTTTTTACCATTGGTAATTTGAAAGCTGGTGGGTAATTTATCGTAGTAACTCAACTGAAATGCCATGGTGAATAAATCAAAAGTCGGTAAGTTAAGTGCTTCCGTTTTTAACCCATTTTTCACTTTGCCGTATTCAATGGTCGTTGGAGAAATTTTTGATAGCGCATAAGGTTTGCCATTTCGCACATCCTGATAGTTCACCATTTTAAACTGGCTAGGTGTTTGTGAGCCTCGAGATAAAAAAACAATGTTATAAAGGGGAATGTTAATTTTGGCATTCACCGAATATTGGGTTCCGTCCGCTTTAAAATGCACATAGGCGGGCATTAAATAATTAGAGCTGTATTTGATATTGTAATCCAAGGCAGACCACGCACTGGGAATGTAGGAGATAAGTGCAGTAAAAAGAATTTTCAGAAATTTCATCAGCGTTCCTTATAAAAATTAAATACTTGTGTTAGAGCGATGTTTTATCAATAAGTTCGTAAAGATAAAAAAACGGCGCTTGAGGCACCGTTTTATACTCTAATCCAGCGATTTAAAGAAGTATATTGGCAAGTAATAAACCAATGATTAAGCTGAAAACCATACTTAATAAACCCGGTATCATAAAACTGTGGTTAAAAATGTATTTACCGATTTTGGTTGTGCCGGTGGTATCAAAGTCAATGGAAGCAATAATCGGTCCATAATTTGGTACGAAGAAATAACCATTTACCGCCACAAATACCCCGATTAATACCGGTGCAGGAATACCAAGGGCAATACCAAGCGGGAATAAGGTTGCCACGGTGGCACCTTGGCTGTTTACTAATACGGAAAGCACAAATAAGGCAAGTGCAAATGTCCACGGTGCGGTTTCAACCAAACCTTTCACCATATCTTTCACTTCTGTCATATGAGCTTGCATCAATGTATCGCCCAACCATGCGATACCAAAAATGGCAATCACCGCACGCATACCGGCGTGGAACACCGATCCTTTGGTGATTTCAGTGCCATCCGGTTTACAGGTTAGTACGATTAATGCGCTGATTGATAACATAATAATTTCAATGGTGTGCGCCATACCCATCGGTTTTCCATCAAACATCGGACGTAAAGAAGGAATCGCCCCCATTAACACGACAAGTAATGCGCCGAATAAAAAGAGAGATACAGAAATTTTTGCCGTTTTGCTAATTTCTAGTTCTTTTACATCGACAGTAGAATTAAATGCATCCGTGTATTTCGGATCCTTCTTTAAACGGCGTTGATATTCAGGATCATCTTTGAGCTCTTTCCCCATTTTATTGACAAAAATACAAGCCAGGAAAAGCCCTAAAAGCGTTGCAGGAATGGTGACCATTAATACATCGCCAAGATGAATACCTTGCGGTTCAAGATAAGCCACTACTGCCACCACCGCTGCCGCAATCGGACTTGCGACAATTGCAAATTGTGAGGCAATCACCGCCATTGAAAGTGGACGTTCCGGACGAATACCGTTTTGACGACTCACTTCTGCGATAACCGGCAAGACTGAATAAGCCACGTGACCGGTTCCAGCCAAGAAGGTGAATAACCAAGTGACCGCCGGTGCAATAAACGTAATGTGTTTTGGGTTGCGGCGTAAAATTTTGGTGGCGATTTTGATCATATAATCCAAGCCGCCAGCAGCTTGCATTGCCGCAGCCGCAGCCACCACCGCCATAATCATAAACATCACATCAATCGGTAAACCTGCCGGTTTCAAGCCAAAGCCAAAGGAAAGAATGGCAAGACCTAAACCACCAAATACACCAAGACCGATACCACCAACACGTGCCCCCACAAGGATACACAATAGTACGATGGCAAATTGTAATAAGAACATTGCAGACATACTGCCCCCTAAGTAAAAAAATAAACGATTATGTTGTTATAAATGCGGCGCAAATATACCAACAAATCAACACAGCTTCTATAATTTAGATCAAGAAACCCCCCTCTTCTTATACGAAAAGTGCGGTTAATTTTGATCCCCAAAAATGGAACTCAATGCTAACGAGCTAAGATGTAGATTTTTATGACTAAATACCAATCTAGCTTTTAAACAACCCGTTTTTCTGCGAAAGTGGTCTCGCTTCATTTCAATACAAAAGTGTGATTAGCCAATGGTTGAAAGTCTTTGAAAAAATTGAATTTGACACTCACATTCTAAATGGAAAAGCCTCATTTTTTATTGTGACTTATCAGATGTGATCTTCTACCATTTTATTCTGTTATTTTTAGAATAGATTGCCGAACCACGACATGAGGATTAAGCGTTAATGTTTGATAATGCTCATCCGATTTTTTTATCCGCTGGAGTAATAATTCCACGGCGAGTTTACCCAGTTCAGCCTTTGGCTGACTAATCGTAGAAAGGGGAGGAAAAAGATAGCGGGAAAGTTCAATGTCATCATAACCTATGACGGAAATGTCCTCCGGAATCCGTAACCCCTGTTGTTGAAGAACTTGATAAGCCCCGACTGCAATAGCATCGCTACAACAAAACACAGCGGTTGGGTGGTGTGGTGTCGTCAGTAATTTTTGCATACCGCTCACCCCACCTTCAAAATCGAAATGGCTTTCAATAATCCAATGGGAATTCAATGGGATTTCGGCTTCAGACAAGGCTTTTTTGTACCCTTCCAAACGGTTTTTCGCCACCGATTTTTTAAGATTACCGGTAATAATACCAATCGCTTTATGTCCGGCTTCAATTAATGTTTTTGTTGCCAAATAACCGCCAAGCATTGAATTTTCAAGGATTTTATCGGCATTAAGTTCTTTGAACCACCAATCCATTATTACGAAAGGGACGGAAATCGCTAACTCAGTATCGGCGTTAAAACGGCTATCACCACACATTAATAGTAAACCATCCACTTGTTTATGAAGCAGTGTTTGTACATTTTGTTGTAGCCGTTTTGCATCCCCACCGGTGGTGGCAATGATGAGATTATATTGATGCTGTTGGCAATATTGTTCTACCCCTGCCATCACCTCAGCAAAAAAAGGATTATTGGTTGCCGTAACCAGTAAGCCAATTGTTTTGGTTTCTTTCACTTTTAGGCTACGGGCAACAGCGGAAGGCGTGTAATTGAGTTCTGTTACTACACGCATCACTTTTTCACGGATTTCTTCACTCACAAAACGTGAGCCATTGATAACATGAGAAACGGTGGAAGTAGAAACTTTCGCTAATCTTGCAATGTCTTTCATTGTTGCCATAAAAACACACCCATTTTTGACCGCACTTTAAGCATTATGAAGAAAATCTAAGGTTTCCTGTTTTGTCGGAATAGAGGGCTGCGCACCGGCTCGAGTGACACTTATTGCAGCCGCAGCCTGAGCAAAATGAATTGCTTCTTCAAAAGGTTGCCCTTCCAACAAAGCGGTTACAAAACCACCGTTGAAGGTATCACCTGCCGCAGTGGTATCCACCGCTTGTACGGAAAAACCTTTGATAATGCGGTATTCTCCGTTTCGACTAATAAATACGCCTTTTGCACCGAGCGTAATCATCACACAGTTTATCCCTTTTTGATGAAAAACTTCTGCAGATTTAACCGCACTTTGCTCGTCTGTTACCCGCACACCGGTAAGTATTTCCGCTTCTGTTTCATTGGGTGTGATAATGTCAATATGATTTAATAAGCTATCGGGTAAAGGCTGAGCCGGCGCTGGGTTTAACACTACTTGCACCCTATGTTTCTTTGCAATTTGTGCGGCAAGTATTACTGCCGGAAGCGGGGTTTCAAGTTGCATAAGTAAATAGTCGGATTGCGCAATTTGTGCTTCGCTTTGGTATACGATTTGTTCATCTAAATAAGCATTTGCCCCCGATGCAATCACAATACTATTTTCAGCAGATTGTGCCACTTGAATAAAAGCGATACCGGTCATTTCTTGCTGAATGGTTTCAATCGGTGTTGTATCAATCCCTTCCTGCGCAAAGGCATTTTTCATGGTTTCACCAATACTATCACCACCGATACAACCAACAAAAGCTACATTTGCCCCTAATCGTGCTGCTGCAACGGCTTGATTTGCCCCTTTCCCACCATAGGCAATACGATAATTTTCTCCAGTGAGGGTTTCCCCCGGTTGAGCAAAATAAGGGACGGATATGACATGATCGGCATTTATACTGCCAAGAACGGTCAGCTTTTTATTCATGTTGAAATCCTTATTGATTGTTATTGCAAATGTGCTGCCACAAACCTAAACGCTTGTGGCAGCAATAATAAAATATAAAAATGATTATTCACTGATGACTTTTAAATCTACCGGAATTTTAGCCTCGACTTTTTCGCCTTTTAAAATTTTATCGGCAGTCATCACCCCTAATGATCCAATTAAATTCGGTTGCTGTGCAATAGTCGCCGCTAATTTACCGCTTTTTACGGCTTTGATACCATCATCTGTGCCGTCAAAACCAACAATCAGCACTTTTTTATTGGCGGCATTGACTGCTCTCAATGCACCTAATGCCATTTCATCATTTTGGGCAAAAATCGCTTGTACTTCTGCTTTGCTGGCAAGCAGATTTTCTGTGACATTTAACCCTTTGGTACGGTCAAAATCTGCCGGTTGGCTGGCAAGAACATTGAATTTATGAGTTTCAATCGCTTGTTTGAAACCTTCGCCACGTTCACGCGCCGCCGATGTTCCCGCAATGCCTTCAAGTTGAATGACTTTTGCCCCATTACCTAATTTTTGTGCGATAAAATCCCCTGCCATTTTGCCTCCGGCGATATTATCGGAAGCGATATGGCTCACTACATTTCCTTTGGCTGCACCGCGATCTAGGGTGATCACCGGGATATTATTACGATTGGCTATCGCTACCGCATTCCCCACTGCTTCAGAATCTGTCGGATTGATTAAAAGCACTTTTGCGCCACGAACCGTTAAATCTTCCACATTAGCCAGTTCTTTTGCCGGATCATTTTGAGAATCCAACACAACGAGCTGATAGCCTAATTCATCGGCTTTTTGTTGTGCTCCGTCTTTTAATGTGACGAAGAAAGGATTATCCAATGTGGATACCGCAAGGGCAATGGTATCTTGTGCGAAAGCTGCACCGGATAGGGATAAGCCTAATAATACGGCGGAAGTAAGTGCGGTCACTTTTTTCATAGTTTCTCCTGAAAAATGAATTACAGTTTTTTTGTACCAAGATAGTTATCGGCCAAAACAGCAACCAGAATAACCAACGCTTTTGCTATCATTTGATAGTAAGATGAAATATCCAATAAATTCAGGGCATTATTTAAAAAACCGATAATCAATGCACCAATGAGGGTTCCCATTACTCGCCCTTTTCCTCCCATAAGGCTGGTTCCCCCCACAACGACGGCTGCAATGGCATCCAGTTCATAGGATACCCCGGCTGTCGGTTGGGCTGAGGAAAGACGAGAAGTCACAATCAGACCGGCAAGGGCGGATAAAAAACCACTCACTGCGAACACGAATATTTTGATTTTATTGACATTAATACCGGAAAGCTGAGTAGCGGCCTCATTGCCACCAAGAGCATAAATATAGCGACCGATAGGGGTATGTTTTAAAATGTACCACGCCAGTGCAAATACAACCGTCATGATCCAAATAGGTACTGGAATACCAAGAAAATAGCCCGTACCAATCGCCGAAAAAATATCGGCACTGTCAGAAAAACCGGTGGTAATCGGGCGACCATCCGTATAAACCATCGTTACACCACGCAATAAGGTCATAGTAACAAGAGTTGCAATAAAGGCTTGGACTTTTCCTTTTGCGACAATGATACCGCTTATGCCGCCTAACACCGTGCCAAGCAATAAAACGACAGGAACCACAAGTAAAATCGGTAATTCATAGCTCACCATCGAAGCCGCAATCGCCCCGGTTAATGCCAAAACAGATCCCACGGAAAGATCAATCCCGGCAATTAAAATGACGAAAGTCATTCCCACAGCGATAATGGCATTGACCGATGTTTGACGCAAAATATTGAGAATATTATCTACGCTGAAAAAATTCGGGTTCATTGTGGATACAATGGTGATAAGAATAATCAGCGCAATAAACGAACGCTGTTCAATTAAAAATTTGCTCATTTGGAAACGAGAAGTTTCAGTTTTCATTATTTTTACCTTACCTATTCCTATTTACCGATAGCCGCAGCTAACAATTTTTCCTGTGTCGCTTCTGCACGAGAAAATTCTGCGGTGATTTTGCCTTCACGCATCACGAAAATGCGATCACTCATTCCCAGCACTTCCGGCATATCAGATGAAATCATTAAAATACTTAAACCGTCTTTTTTAAATTCATTGATGAGTTGATAAATTTCTTTTTTTGCCCCCACATCCACACCTCGTGTCGGCTCATCTAAGATCAGCACATTGGGGCGAGTCATCAAACCACGGGCAATGGCGACTTTTTGTTGATTACCTCCGGAAAGTAAACCGACTTGTTGATCTCGGCTTGGGGTCTTAATGTTAAACATTTCAATAAAATCATCGACCGCCATTTTCTCCACTTGGTGGCGGATTTGCCCTTTTTGCGAAAAATGATCAAGCGAAGTAAGGGACATATTTTCTTTCACTGACATTCCCAATATCAAACCATCATTTTTTCGATCTTCTGAAATATAGACGATACCCTGATCTAAACCATCTTGTGGACGGTGATTTTCAATCTCTTGATTTTTTAACCGCACTTTACCACCCGTTTTTGGTAGTGCACCGTAAAGCACTTTACCAAGTTCCGTTCTACCAGCCCCCATTAAACCGGACACCCCGACAATTTCACCACCATAGAGTTTAAATGAAACATCATCAATACCGCTCCCACTGAGGTGGGTGACATCTAACACACATTCACCTTTTTCTTGTGCCAGATGTGGATATTGTTCATCCAATCGGCGACCGACCATCATTTCGATTAAATCCTCTTCATTAATCGCTGATACTGTCCGCTCGCCAATAAATTGACCGTCACGCAGAACCGTCACATCATCACAAATTTGAAAAATCTCTTTTAAACGATGAGAGATATAAACAATGCCGCATTTTTCCGCTTTAAGTTCATCAATTACCTTGAATAAAGCCTCTGTTTCCGTGTCGGTTAATGCATCAGTCGGCTCATCCATAATAATCACTTTGGATTCAAAGCTGAGCGCTTTGGCAATTTCTACCATTTGCTGTTCACCAATAGAAAGTTCGGAACACAATTTTTTGCTGCTGTGTGTTACACCTAGACGTGCCAAAAGTTTATCGGCTTCTTGGTACATTTTTGGCCAGTTGATCGCCCCCCATAAGGTTTTGAATTCACGACCTAAAAAAATGTTTTCTGCAATAGTTAAATTACCAATTAAATTTAATTCTTGGTGGATAATGCTAATTCCCGCTTCTTGTGAGGATTTTGGTCCGTTGAAGCGCGCTTCTTTACCAAGGTATTCAATGGTTCCGGCATCTTTGGAATAAATACCGGTTAGCACCTTCATTAAGGTTGATTTCCCCGCACCGTTTTCCCCCATTAATGCCATCACCCGACCGGCATAGACCGATAAACAGGCATTTCTCAAGGCTTTCACGCCGGGGAAGGATTTATCTATACCACTGATTTTGAGTAAGGTTTCCATTGTTTCCCCTTGTTAAAAAGGCACACCTGAATACAAAATGACATTGGCATAAGGGGAACATTCCCCCGTACGCACAATGGCTTTGCTATTTTGGGAATGCTGTTTAAATGTTTCATGTGGCACAAATTCCAGTTGAATTTTATTGCCTTGACTAGCTTCAAGCTGGTTAAAGCGTGACAAAAGTGCGGTCAAAATATGAGGATTTTTAGTTTTAATTTCTTCGGCAATCACAGCACGTTCCACAAACATTTCATTGATTACAACATCTAAAGTTTGTAAAAAATTTGGCACTCCGGCAGTGAGTGCAAGATCAATGCGTTCTACTTGGGCAGGAATTGGTAATCCGGCATCACAAATAGTAATGCTATCGGTATGACCTAATGTGGCAATACAATGGGAAAGTGGTGCATTGAGTAATGTTGTTTTTTTCATCGAAAAATCCTTTTAAGGTTTATCGAAACGTTTCGATGAATAAATAATAGGGAGAAAAAGTAAAAAAACAATCACCAAATTTAAAATTTGGGACAGCGATCACAGAATTTTTATGTCATAATCACACGAGTTTCAATAAATTATTATGAATAATAATTGAATATATATTCAGTTTTATTTAATATATATGCACTTCAAGAAGCAAACACGGGAGACAACAATGAAAAAACAACTTTTACTTGGTATTTTTATCGGTGCGGTGAGTGTAACAACCAATGCGGAGGAATTAACCTTCGGCACAGAACCGAGCTATCCACCATTTGAAGTGACTACAGAAAAAGGTGAGTTAATTGGGTTTGATATTGATATCGCACAGGCAATTTGTCAGGAAATTCAAGCTACTTGCCATTTTAAAACCCAGCCGTTTGATGCGTTAATTCCAAGTTTGAAAGCAAAACGTTTTGATGCAGCAATGTCGGCAATTGATATTACACCGGCACGTGAAAAACAAATTTTATTCAGCGATCCTTATTATGACAGTTCAGCAAGCTATGTGGCGTTGAAAGGAAAAGGAAATTTGGCGACAGCTAAAAATATCGGTGTACAAAATGGTTCCACTTTCCAACAATACACCGTTGCAGAAACTCCACAATATTCGCCAAAATCTTATGTGAATTTGCAAGATGCAATTTTAGATCTGCAAAACGGGCGAATTGATATTGTGCTGAGTGATACGGCATTACTGGCGGATATGATGAAGAAAGAGCCAAATATTGAATTTGTCGGCGAAAAAATAACGAATGAAAAATATTTTGGACGTGGCGTAGGCATTGCGTTAAACAAATCCAATAAAGCCTTACAGGTACGTTTAAATCAAGGTTTGAAAGCGATTAAAGAAAATGGCGAATATCAAAAAATCTATGATAAATGGATGAAAAAATAGCTGGAAAACACGCTAAAAATCAACCGCACTTTGGGTATGCCATGTGCGGTTTTTTAGGTATTTTATGACATCAAATCTACCGTCATATTTCCTTTTAACTGACAACTGCATGCCAGCACATAGCCTTGTTTGATTTCCCCTTCGGTTAAAGGACCATTAGTAGTAACCTCATAATCACCATTTAACACCAAGGTTTTACAAGAGCCGCAAATGCCCTCGCGACAGGCTGCGATGATTGGTTTTTTGTGTTCTTCCAATGCAGCAAGCAGTGTCATACCAACGGGTACAGAAAACGTTTGTGGCACAGGATTGGTAATCGAAAGAGTCACTTGTTTGCTGTTGTCCAACATACAATTTTCAGTAGAGGAGTGGAATTGCTCCAAGAAGAAACGTTCCGGCGGGATGCCGAGGGATTCAGTCATAGTGCGTAAGTCGTTCATATAGCTTTCCGGTCCGCAGGTGAGCACTGTATAATCGGCGATATTCGGCACAAGATCGGCGATCATTTGACTGTTTAAACGACCAGCAATAAAGCCCTCTTTCACCTCTACAGAAGCATTCATAAACAGTTTTAACTGTGGGAATTGTTCTTTCAACAGTCCCCATTCCCGTTTGAAAATCACATCTTTTGGCGAATGTACGCTATAAAGCACCACCACATCCACATTCGGTTTGTTTTTCAGTAACCAACGGCTCATAGACATAATCGGTGTGACTCCACAACCGCCGGCAACCAAGAGATAATGGTCGCTGACGATACGCGTACAAGTGAATTTTCCCATCGGATCTGACAACCAAATTTGGTCGCCTTCTTTAAGTTCCGAGGTTATCCAATTTGAGCCTACGCCGTTTTTAATGCGGCGTACGGTTAAGGTAATAAAACGGCTCATACCGGGTGTGGAGGAAAGGGTGTAAGCACGCACGATATTCGGCGTGTTACGAATGCTCACCAAGGCATATTGACCAGGCTCGTAAGGATAAAAATCCTGAGCAATTAGCTCAATAGTGTAAACATCATCCGTTTCCTGATGAATAGAATGCACCTGCATTTCGTTGTAACACAACGGATTCTGGTTATTTGACATAGTGTTTCTCTTTGCGTGTTTGGAAGTGCGGTGGGGTTTAGCGTTATTTTCCTCTCGCCTGCTTGCCGGCGAGGGGAAATTAAAACACCACCAAAAACAACCGCACTTTTCCCATTAACCCTTATTTCGCTAAGGCTTCCGCCATATCTTGTTCCGGAGTGGTTAAGCCGCGTAAGCCGAATTTTTCGTTCAACAATGCCATCACATTATCGTTTAAGAACGCCGGTGCAGTTGGACCGGTGTAAATGTTTTTCACGCCCAACGCCAATAAGGTTAATAAAATCACGATGGCTTTTTGTTCAAACCAAGAAAGCACGAGGGTTAACGGCAGTTCATTGACACCGATGCCGAGTTTTTGTGAAAGATTCACGGCAAGCATAATGGCGGAGTAAGCATCGTTACATTGCCCGACATCCAATAATCGCGGTAAGCCGTCGATGACACCGAAGTCTAATTTGTTGAAACGGTATTTTCCGCAACCTAAGGTTAAAATCGCACAATCTTCCGGCACTTGACGGGCGAAATCGGTGTAGTAGCTACGTTCGCCTTTGCTGCCGTCGCAACCACCTACCAAGAATACATGGCGTAATTTGCCACCGGCAACGAGGTTGATGACCGCATCAGAGGCGTCCAATAGGGTTTGACGACCGAAACCCACGGTGATTTGATGCTCCAATTCATCATAAGGGAAACCTGCCATTTCTTGCGCTTTGGCGATCACTTGACTGAAATCGCGATCTTCAATATGTGTCACGCCCGGCCAGCCGACGATGCTACGAGTGTAAATACGATCAGCATAATTGCCTACATTCGGGTCAATAATACAGTTGGACGTCATGATCACCGGGCCCGGGAATTTAGCAAATTCTTTTTGTTGATTTTGCCATCCGCTACCGTAGTTACCCACTAAGTGTTTATATTTTTTCAACTCCGGATAACCGTGCGCTGGCAACATTTCTCCGTGGGTGTAAACATTCACGCCGGTGCCTTCGGTTTGTTCCAATAAGGCTTTTAAGTCTTTCAAGTCATGACCGGAAATTAAAATACATTTACCTGCCACCGGTTTTACGTTTACCGTTGCCGGTACTGGGTTTCCAAAGGCTTCCGTTTCCCCGGCATCTAACAGGCTCATAACTTGGAAGTTCATATTGCCGATAGCAAGGGCTTTTTCCAATAATTCGTTTAAGTCACTTGGTTGGGTGCCAAGCCATGCCATAAATTCGTGGAATTGACGATACACTTCGTTATCGAATTTACCTAAAACATAAGCGTGTTCCATGTAGGCCGCGGCGCCTTTTAATCCGTACAAACATAACATACGCACACCATGGGCTTCTTCGCCAATTAAAGTGCGGTCGGAATTGAGTGCAAAATTTGCCGCTTGTTTGGTGAGATCGGCAATGGTTGTGCCTTCGAGTTGTAAGTGTGCCAGTGGATGGTTTACATCAATGCCAGCATTCACCGCACGGCAGCGTTTGATTAAATCGTCACGATAGCAAATGGTTTGCTGAGCATATTCTACAATACGTTGAGAATCGAAATTTACGTTCGTTAAGGTAGAAAAGAATGCTTGTGCCGCAAACGCATCAATTTCATTATCAATAATCGCTAAATCTCGAGCTTGGATTGCCCATGCAGAAAGGCTTTGCAAGGTGGCGACCAATAAATCTTGTAAGTCGGAAGTTTCAGCGGTTTTACCGCACATTCCTTGAGAGTAGCTACAACCGTTCCCCACAGGTGTGCGCATAGTTTGTTCACATTGTACGCAATACATATAATAAAATCCTCTTTTAGAGTATAAAGTTGTCAAATATAAACCCGATAAAAAAAGTCAGGTTTATGGAACAATCATAAACTCTTTAAATAAACCATACAAAAAGAACTTTTAATTAATTAATATTTTTTTGATCTAGATTCAGAGCAATACTAATAAATAGTTATAGATAACAGGCGTTTTTGTCATAAATTCATTTCTTTTTTGATATAAAAAATTCAAAATTTTTACATTCCAAACAAAAAATATGACCGCACTTTCTTTCAAAAACAGGAGGTTTTTCTTAGAATATTGCTCAATTTCCCTCTCCAGTAAGGACATTTTCATGATAAACAGACGTCATTTTATTCAAATTGGTGCAAGCAGCATTCTTGCATTAGGCGCAAGCCGTTTCACCATGGCAAAAGGCAAACCAGACCTTGATTTACGCATTGTAGCGACTACGGATATTCATAGTTTTTTAACGGATTTTGATTACTACAAAGATGCCCCAACAGATAAATTCGGTTTTACCCGTGCGGCCAGTTTAATTCGTCAGGCCCGCACTGAGGTAAAAAATAGCGTATTAGTGGATAACGGTGATTTAATTCAAGGTAACCCCATTGCCGATTACCAAGCGGCACAAGGTTACAAAGAAGGTAAACCTAATCCGGCAATAGAATGCCTAAATGCGATGAATTATGATGTGGGTACATTGGGTAATCACGAATTTAACTATGGCTTAGATTATCTGGCGGATTCAATGAAACAGGCGACATTCCCGATTATCAATGCCAATGTGGTAAAAGCCGACAGTGATGAGCCTTATTTCACCCCTTATGTAATTCAAGAAAAAGTGGTGGTGGATAATCAAGGTAAAACCCATCAGCTAAAAATTGGTTATATCGGTTTTGTGCCGCCTCAAATTATGGTGTGGGACAAAGCCAATTTACAAGGCAAAGTGGAAGCCCGGGATATTGTTAAAACCGCACAAAAATATGTGCCTGAAATGAAACAAAAAGGGGCAGATATTGTGATTGCCTTGGCACACACAGGTCCATCGGACGAACCTTATAAAGAAGGGGCAGAAAATTCCGCATTCTATCTGGCAGATGTACCACATATTGATGCAGTGATTTTTGGCCATTCACACCGCTTATTCCCAAACAAAGAGTTCGCCAAATCACCAAATGCGGATATTGTGAAAGGTACAGTAAAAGGTGTGCCGGAAAGTATGGCGGGGTATTGGGCAAATAATATCAGTGTCGTGGATTTAGGCTTAACCGAGCATAATGGCAAATGGATTGTAACAGAAGGGCGTGCTGCACTTCGCCCGATTTTTGATGCTGAAAATAAAAAAGCCCTTGTTGAAAATGACCCAGAATTGACCGCACTTTTACAACCGGCTCACGAAGCAACCCGTAAATTTGTGTCGCAACCTATTGGGAAAGCCACCGACAATATGTATAGCTATTTAGCGTTGGTGCAAGATGACCCAACTATTCAAATTGTAAACCAAGCCCAAAAAGCCTATGTGGAAAAAGTCGCACCCAATGTGGCAGCAATGGCAGGATTACCGATTTTAAGTGCAGGTGCACCATTTAAAGCAGGGGGACGTAAAAACGACCCGACCGGTTACACCGAAGTGAATAAAGGTGAACTCACTTTCCGTAATGCGGCAGATCTCTATCTTTATCCAAACACCCTTGTGGTGGTGAAAGTCACGGGCGAACAGCTCAAAGAATGGCTTGAATGTAGTGCCGGTATGTTCAATCAAATCGACCCAACCGGTGATAAACCACAATCGTTGATAAATTGGGAAGGTTTCCGCACCTATAATTTTGATGTGATTGATGGGGTTAATTATGAATTCGATATCACCAGACCGGCCCGTTATGATGGCGAATGTAAACTCATTAATCCAAAATCGCACCGTGTAGTAAACCTCACTTATCAAGGCAAACCGGTTGATCCAAAAGCGGAATTTTTAATTGCCACCAACAATTATCGTGCTTACAGCAATAAATTCCCCGGCACGGGCGATCAACATATTGTCTATGCTTCACCGGATGAAAACCGCCAAATTCTGGCAGACTACATCAAAGCTACCAGTGAAAAAGAGGGCGCGGTGAATCCAAGTGCGGATAAAAACTGGCGTTTTGTGCCAATCAAAGGCAATGATAAATTAGACATTCGCTTTGAAACCTCGCCAACAGAGCAGGCAACACAATTTATCAAAGAAAAATCACTGTATCCAACCAAACAAGTTGGCACTGACGAAGTGGGCTTTGCGGTGTATCAGATTGATTTGTCGAAATAAAAAATAAGTGGGCGATTTGCCCACTTTTTTGCTATCAATATGTTCAAAAGAGCGGTCAATTTTCCTTTCGTTTTTAAACGCCTGCAAACCATCTATGCCATTTTCCTTTCACTTTAGTTGGATAGTTCACTTTTAATAAGCGGTAAAACTGTGTGAAATTGTCATTAAAAATCGTATCTTTCGGAATAAATTGATAATGGCGTTGCCCGTTTGGGGTGTGAATACGCATAAACCAGTATTTTCGGTTATTCACTGTTACACTCATTTTTTCCAAAGCGATCAAATCCTCAAATTGATAATGATGAACTAATTGCCCTGCACGGAAGATAAAAATCCCTTTTGAATTAAAATAATAACGCTCTGGGCTAAACACTTTCCCACAGCTAAAGGGAATGAGTTTTTCCCCTTCAAATTCTCTGTTATTTCGGGTTTGTAGAAAACGAATGAAAGGAACGAGAGTGAAAATGGCGAGAGTACCTAGTACAATAACAACAATGAGTATATCCATTGGATTTTGAGAAAATGATTAAAGTGGGAGGATTATAGCAAATTTCAATATCACCCCAATCCAAAATCAGTGTTCGTCCTCACTTTTTGTCACAATTTAAAGAACCAAGATCTGTATAGTACAGAACCCGGTTCTTAAATTCAGTAAGTCTAATTTTTTAGGTCAGATCATTTTCACAGCACTTTTCGCCTGCAAAATTAGAAATCTTCAAAGTATTGTTGAATAACTTTCGGATCCTTAGTTTGCGTTAAAGCAAGTTGTAATAGCACCCGTGCTTTTTGCGGATTCAGTGTACCGGAAGCAACAAAACCATATTGAGAATCATCCACCTCGGCATCACGGGTTGTATAACCCGTTGGCACACGGGAAGAACGCACCACAGACACGCCCTCTTTTACCGCTTTTTCTAAGCGTTCCAAGTGAGCGGCATTAACATTCCCATTCCCCACACCAGCCGTGACAATACCTTGATAACCCGCATCTAATAAGGCATTTAACGGTTCAATTGGTGCGTTAGAATAAGCATAAACAATGCCCACTTTTGGTAGGCTGTCTAATTTTTCCACATTAAATGGTGTGTTCACTGTATGCTTGCTTTCCGGTGAACGTTCATAATCCACCTTGCTATTATGAATATAACCTAACGCACCAAAATTTGGTGAATGGAAGGTTTGCACTGCTGTGGTACTGGTTTTCGTCACATCACGGGCACCAAGCACTTCATTATTCATCGCTACAAGTACACCGCGACCGGCAGATTTTTTATCGGTCGCCACCACAACTGCGTTATATAAATTTAACGGACCGTCTGCACTCTTTTCCGTGGCAGGACGCATCGCCCCCACAAGTACAACCGGTTTTTCACATTTTACCGTGAGATCTAAGAAATAGGCGGTTTCTTCCATCGTATCAGTACCGTGTGTGATCACAAAACCATCGGTATTTTTACATTGCGCATTGATTGCCTTCGCCAATTTTAACCAAACCTCATCATTCATATCTTGTGAACCGATTTTCACAATTTGTTCACCCTTGATATTGGCAATATTTTTCATTTCCGGTACTGCCTCAATCAAAGTATCAATATTAAGCTGTCCGGCTTTGTAGGCAGAATTGACCGCACTTTGTCCACTACCGGCAATCGTGCCGCCTGTCGCAAGAATCGTAATATTCAGTAATTCAGCCGCATTCACCGCAGAAACACTAAAACCTAGTAGTAAAGAGAACGCCAATTTGTTTAATTTCATAAAAAACTCCATAGGGATAATAAATTCCCTGCTATCTTCTAACTAAACCGATTAAGATGGAATGGCAAAAAGAGAAAAAGATGATCTTGATCATCAAAAATAATATTTTTTATCAGCCCCTCCAATCACCACTACATTTTATTTTTTCCAATAAATTGGTTCGACCAGCTAACATTTTTACGATATTTGGGTTGACATGCACGTTAAATTAATATATTTATTCTAAATAATTGCATAAATATGCAAAATAAATCTTATTGGAGTAAATATGAAAGTTGGCATTATCGGCATTACGGGTTATAGCGGCACGGTACTTTACACATTACTGGCACAACATCCGAAAGTCTCTCAAGTCATACTTTATGGCAGCACACAAGAAACGCAAATGCTCAGCGAGCGCATTCCCGCACTTGGGAAAAACGATATAATAATCAAACCATTTGATGTAAAAAATATTCAACAAGAAACGGATTGCCTATTCTGTGCCACCCCTTCGGGGGTCACAGGGAAGTTAATGCAACCCTTAATTGATAGCGCTTTCCCTGTCATTGATTTATCCGGCGATTTCCGCTTGAGAAGCGAACAGCTCTATGAAAATTGGTATCACCAAAAAGGGCGGCAATTATCACCTGCCCACAAAATCACCTATGCGTTGCCTGAATTTACCACAAACTATACTCCTTATATTGCCAATCCGGGTTGTTATGCCACTGCAACCTTATTAGGTCTAGCGCCCTTGGCAAAAGCCGGAATGGTTGAGGCAGGCTCCATTATTACGGATGCAAAATCCGGCGTATCCGGTGCGGGTAAAAATCCGACAACATCGACACATTTCCCCTTTATCAACGAAAATTTATGGGTTTACCGTTTAAATCAACATCAACATATTCCCGAAATCACCCAACAATTAAGTGATTGGGATGCAAGTTTGCAACAAATTCAATTTTCGACCACATTATTACCCATCACTCGTGGCATTATGGTGAATACTTATGCAAAACTTACCCAGCCGGTTACACAGTCAATCATCGAAAACATTTTTACACAATGTTATGCAGAAAAGCCCTTTGTGCGTTTTAGAGGCGCACAACTGCCCACCATTAAAGAGGTGGTCGGCTCCAATTTCTGCGATATCGGTGTGATGTGGAACCCTTCCACAAAAATCGTCACCATCGTCTCTGTGATCGACAATTTAATGAAAGGTGCAGCTGGGCAAGCGGTGCAAAACTTTAATTTATATTTTGGATTTGAGGAGACGGTCGGTTTACCGCAGTTTCCCTTATTCCCTTAAGTAATGGAGGAAAGCATGAACAAAACAAAATGGCAAGAACAAGCATTTTGCTGGCCAAAAGGTTACAGCAGCGATGCGGTACACGCAGGGTTGCGTTATAGCAAATTGGATTTAGGCTGGGTGGTGTCTGATGTGGTGGCGAATGCTGCCGGTGTTTATACCACCAATAAAATTTGTGCAGCACCGACGGTGATAACAAAAAATCTGGTTAAAAAAACACAACAATTGCAGGCTATTGTGGTGAACAGTGGGTTTGCTAACGCTTGCACCGGCGAACAAGGTGTGCAAGACGTGCTATCGGAACAACAATGGGTGGCAGAAAAATTAGGCATTTTGCCCGATCTTGTCGGCGTGGCGTCCACCGGCTTAATTGGCACGCCATTACCTATGGATAAAATGCAACAGGGCATTGCAAAGCTGGAAAAAACACAAAACGATTTCATCACCCAAGCGATCTTAACCACCGATACCAAAGCCAAAACCCTTTGCCTCCGTCTTGAGATTGACGGAAAACCCTGCACTCTCACCGGTTTTGCCAAGGGTTCCGGCATGATCCACCCAAATATGGCGACTATGTTAGCCTTCGTAGTAACAGATTGCGCTATTGAAGCCAAGACATTGCAATCTCTGCTTAGTGAATTAACGGAACAAACTTTCAATCAAATCACTGTTGATGGTGATACTTCCACCAATGATATGGTGCTATTAATGGCAAACGGGCAAGCCGGTCATCAGGAAATTACCGAACAAAGCCTCAATTACCCGCTCATTAAACAGGCTTATCAATTTATGCTCACCGAATTGGCAAAAATGATCGCACAAGACGGTGAAGGGGCAACAAAATTGATTGAAGTGAATGTGCAAGGCGCTAAAACCATAGAAGAAGCCAGAATTGCGGCGAAATCCATTGTGGGTTCAAGTTTAGTGAAAAGCGCTATCTTCGGTGCGGATCCAAATTGGGGGCGAATTGTGAGCGCTCTCGGCGCTTCACAAATTCATCTCGATCCAGCAACGGTTAGCGTCAATATCAACCAAATATCGGTGGTGAAAAAAGGTCAAGCCGCTAATTTTGACCCAAACGAGGTCAGCGAAGCCTTAAAAAGTGCGGTCATTTTTATTGATGTTTTTTTGCAGGTTGGCAACGCCCAAGGGCAAGCTTGGGGCTGCGATTTAACTTACGAATATGTGAATATTAATGCCTCTTATGCAACCTAATGAGGGGGAAAAATGAAAAATCTTATCGTCATCAAAATGGGTGGTAATGCCGGCGCGGAGCTTACTCCGATATTTTATCAACAGCTCAAGCAATGGCGGGCGGCGGGAAAAGCCGTTCTGTTGGTTCACGGTGGAGGCAATAAAATCTCCGAATATTGTGAAAAATTGCAATTACCTGTGATGAAAAAAGACGGTATCCGCATCACCGATGCTGCCACATTAGAAATCACCCAAATGGTGTTATTAGGCTTAATTCAACCGCAAATTTTGCAGCAGCTCGCATCCCATCAGATCTCGGCAATGGGGTTAAATACGATTACTAATGCGTCTATTCAAGGTGAGGAAATTGATCCTATCGCATTCGGTGCAGTGGGAAAAATAACCCATATTCACACCGCACTTTTTGAAACATTGTTACAAGACTATGTGGGCGTCGTTGCCCCCTTGGCACAAAACCAACAAGGTGGAAGATTAAATATTAATGGTGATAATGCCGCCGCTGAAATTGCGACATTATTGCAGGCTGAAGCCCTTTACTTGGTTACCGATGTTCCCGGTGTATTAAAAGAAGGACGGTTAATTTCAACCATAACCCCAACAACAGCCCAGCAATTACAAGCCGAAAATGTGATTGGTTGTGGAATGAAGCCTAAAATTAACGCCGCCTTTTATGCCCTCGAAAAGGGCGTACCTTATGTGAAAATTTGTTCAAATACATTCAATGAAGGCACGATATTTAAGGAAGATTAAATGAGTTTATTATTTAACACTTACAAGCGTTTCCCCTTTGAAATTATTCACGGAGAGGGAGTATATCTCACAGATAATCAAGGAAAACGCTATTTAGATTTAACCAGCGGGATTGGTGTGTGCAATCTCGGCTACAACCTAGAGCCCCTTAATCAGGCGGTAACCCAACAATTACACTGCATATGGCATACCTCCAATTTATATCATAGTTCACTTCAAGAGCAGGTGGCGAAAAAGCTCGTAAAAGACGAAGAACAATTGGTCTTTTTTTGTAATTCAGGGACGGAAGCCAATGAAGCCGCAATCAAATTAGCCCGAAAATATACCGGTAAACATAAACTTATGACATTTCATCATTCTTTTCATGGGCGAACAATGGGGGCGCTCTCTATCACGGGTAATGAGGCGATTAAAACCGGATTTGGTACATTATTAAATGATGTTGATTTTATTCATTACAATGAAATTTCCGCATTATCTGCGATTACTTCGGATTACGCCGCCGTCTTCGTGGAAGTCATCCAAGGTGAAGGAGGGGTAACGGTCGCTGATACCGAATGGTTAATCGCCTTAGAAAAACAATGCCAAACACAAGGCGTGTTACTGATTGTAGATGAAGTGCAAACCGGTATGGGGAGAACCGGGAAATTATTTGCCCATCAACATTACGATATTCAACCGGACATCATAACCCTCGCAAAAGGGCTGGCAAACGGTTTACCATGTGGTGCGGTCATCGCTAAGAAAAACCTTGGGGAAGCATTTCAATACGGCTCCCACGGCTCCACCTTTGGTGGCAATCCGATTGCGATGGCAGCGGCAAATCAAGTTCTCGATCATATGACACCGATATTACTTGAAGAAGTGCAAACCAAAGGAGAATGGCTGTTAAAAAAAATAGCGAAAGAATTGACCGCACTTTCTGTGGTAAAACGTGTTTCCGGTAAAGGTTTTATGCTGGGCATACAGTTAGCAGACCACGTTCCTGTCGAGGAGGTGCTAGGCAAACTCCACAAAAAAGAGATACTCGCCCTTTCTGCCCGAGGAAATACCTTACGCTTATTGCCACCGCTTATTATCTCAAAAGAAGCATTGGATAAAGCCATCACACACATTCATCAAATTTTAAGTGCATACTAATTCATAAAAAGATTGACACTTGCTGTCAATCTTCTGTTTTTTCCCACTTCCCTTTGTAAAACAAGAATTTTTTTGAAAGAAAACCAAAGTGCGGTTATACTTAAGCCCTCTTTCAGCCTAAATTTAACTTAACATTAATATTGAGATAACAATGCAAGAATTTCTGCCTGATGCAATTCAATTTGCACAAAAACATACTTTATTAACCGTTTCTTGGTTTACCATTTTCGCTGCGGTGATTTACACCTTTTTCAAATCTGCAACAGAAAAATTTAAAGTGATCGCCCACCCTGAGGTGATTCGTTTAATCAACAATGAAGATGCCATTGTGATCGATCTTCGTACTCTAGATGAATTCCAACGTGGTCATATCATTAACAGTATCCATTTACTCCCAAGCGATATCAAAAATGCCAATCTCGGTAAAATTGAACAACACAAAGAAAAACCTTTAGTTTTAGTGGATCTCAACGGCATATCTGCACCGGCATCCGCTGCATTACTCGTGAAACAAGGATTTGCGAAGGTTTATATCTTAAAAGAAGGGATTTCCGCTTGGATGGGGGCGAATTTACCTATCGTTAAAAAACACAAATAAGGAACAATGATTATGTCAGAACAAAACCAACAACCTGAAATGGCTGCGGAAGAATCACAAGCCGTATTACAAATTCAGCGTATTTACGTCAAAGATGTTTCTTTTGAAGCGCCTAATCTTCCCCATATTTTTCATCAAGAATGGAAACCAAAATTAGGTTTCGATTTAAGCACAGAAACCGTGCAATTAGGTGATGATTTATATGAAGTCACCTTAAATATCACCGTGGAAACGACTATGGAAGATTCCGGCGATCTTGCTTTTCTCTGTGAAGTGAAACAAGCCGGTGTATTCACCATTAGTGGTTTAGAAGAGGTGCAAATGGCACATTGCTTAACCTCACAATGTCCGAATATGCTGTTCCCTTATGCCCGTGAACTCGTTTCAAGTCTAGTGAATCGAGGCACATTCCCGGCATTAAATCTTTCTCCGGTGAACTTTGATGCCTTATTCATTGAATATATGAATCGTCAGCAAGAGGCGGAAAATACTCAAGCTGAAGAAAAGAAAGAAACGCAACATTAATTCTTAATAAAAAAGGGTAGGTTTAGGCTTGCCCTTTATTTTTTGGGGGGAAATTATGCAACCTCAATCACCCATTACTGTACTTGGTGCCGGCTCCTATGGTACGGCATTGGCAATCTCGTTCTCACGTAACGGCTCCCCGACCTATCTTTGGGGGCACAATCCTACACATATAGAGCAAATGCGGTTTGAACGTCAAAATCGCCGCTTCTTGTCTGATATCGTTTTTCCTGAAGAATTACACATAGAAGATGATTTGGCACAGGCACTCCACCGTTCACAAGACATTTTAATCGTAGTACCGAGCCACGCCTTTAATGAAATTCTCACCCAAATCCAACCGCACTTACAACCTCATCATCGCCTTATTTGGGCAACCAAAGGGTTAGAACGAAACACCGGACGGCTTTTACAAACTGTGGCGGAAGAACAACTGGGTACAAATTATCCCCTTGCTGTGCTTTCCGGCCCCACCTTTGCCAAAGAACTGGCGCAAGGCTTACCCACAGCTATTACCCTCGCTTCCAATAACGAACAATTTGCTCTTGAATTTCAGGCTCGCATTCATTGCAGCAAGCATTTTCGGGTGTATGTGAACACAGATATGATTGGGGTGCAGCTGGGGGGGGCAATTAAAAATGTTATTGCTATTGGTGCCGGTATTTCCGATGGAATGGGATTTGGCGCTAACGCACGCACGGCATTAATTACCCGGGGCATTGCAGAAATCAGCCGATTAGGGGCTTCCTTAGGGGCAAATCCCAACACCTTTATGGGAATGTCCGGTTTAGGGGATCTTGTCTTAACCTGTACCGACAATCAATCACGCAACCGCCGTTTTGGGCTGATGTTGGGTGAAGGTTTAACGGCACAAGCGGCAATGGAAAATATCGGGCAGATCGTGGAAGGTTTTTACAACACAAAAGAGGCTTATCTCCTCGCCCAACGACAAGGCGTGGAAATGCCCATTACAGAGCAAATTTATCAAATTCTCTTTTGCGGGAAAAATGCACAAGATGTTGTTCGCAGCTTACTTGGGCGTGAACGAAAAGGCGAATAAGGAGGAAAAATGACATTAGAAGTATGGCAACATATTCGTCAAGAGGCGAAAACATTAGCAGAGCACGAACCCATGCTTGCGAGCTTTTTTCATTCCACCATTTTAAAACACCAAAATCTGGGCAGTGCGTTAAGTTATTTGCTCGCCAATAAATTAGCCAATCCTATTATGCCGGCAATTTCTTTGCGTGAAATTATCGAAGAGGCCTATTTCGCCGAACCGGCGATTATTGATTATGCCGCTTGCGATATTAAAGCCGTACGCCAACGGGATCCTGCGGTAGAATTGTGGTCTACTCCCTTGCTTTATTTAAAAGGGTTTCACGCCATCCAAAGCTATCGAATCACCCACTATTTATGGCAACAAGATCGAAAAGCCCTCGCCCTCTATTTACAAAACCAAATTTCCGTAGCCTTTGATGTGGACATCCACCCGGCCGCCCAAATTGGGCATGGCATTATGTTCGATCACGCCACAGGTATCGTGGTTGGAGAAACCTCGGTGATTGAAAATGATGTGTCCATTTTACAGGGGGTGACCTTAGGCGGAACAGGCAAAGAATCCGGTGATCGTCATCCGAAGGTGCGAGAAGGCGTGATGATTGGTGCCGGTGCAAAAATCCTTGGCAATATTGAAGTGGGCAAATATGCCAAAATCGGTGCAAATTCTGTGGTGCTCCAACCCGTGCCGGAATACGCCACCGCTGCCGGGGTTCCTGCCCGAATTATTGGCAAAGACAAAGCCGCCAAACCGGCATTTGAAATGAACCAATATTTTATTGATGATGGAATGAATTTGAATATTTGAGTGAAAAGAGCCTTAACTTAATATGCTTAAGGCTCTAAATTTATTGTGACAAGAATCACAGTTTTATAAAAATTTAATTGATTTAATCAATAATAGATTTATAGTCAAGCCTTTAGATTTCAATTCTTTTCTCTATATTTCTATACAAAGATCCTTCTTTTCTTATTTTGTAGTACTCAGCTGGTTTTAGATTGTTGCCGAGTAAATAAAGCAACAATGGGATTATTGCTAATTTTTTGCAACAACAAAGGAAATCAGGAATACAAAATATGTCTGTAACTTATCTTATTAATAGATTTCCTGATAGGGATTAACCTTAATCATTTATCTAAATAGAGACTATCTCTAAATTGTAGGAGAAAAATATGGGTAGATTTGATTGTGACAAAGATACAACGTGCCTAGATACAATTGAGGTAACGGAACGTAGTGAGAATCATAACAATAGAAGTGATTCCGACAAATATAGTAACCGCGGTCAGAGAAATAAAACAATAAAATTTAAGGGTCTCACATTATCAACGAGAGATACATTTCAGTTCTGGACGGTATCTAAAAGGGGAAACACGTATATTGTTTATTCGGTTAAAGGAAAGAAATATCTCTTAGCTGAAGTGATAGAAGGAAGAACAATTATTTTTGATCAGCGGGATAACGATGGAATTATTTTCGGAGGCTATGATAGCAAAACCGGTGAACGTCGTATTTTTATTGGATTTGATGTTACAGATGAAGAATTTCTAAAAAATGATAACCCGAGTAGTGCAGTGAGAACGATGACTGTTCAAGAATTATTAAATTCTAACAATGGAAATTTGGATAGTTTAAAAGGGAATTTTCGGGTGGTAGAGGAACTCTCAAAAAAAGTAAAAAATACCCCATCAAATAACCAAAATTCAGATGTCCTTGGAAAAATTAAAGATACGATGAGTATTTCAGAAAGTACCCTTAAAGGTCTCATAGAGGATGAAAATAAATATAGAGAAGCCCTACAAAAAGCAGGCAAACTTTCTGAAGCTGAAGCATTAAGAACAGCTACCGAAATAAAAAATATTTTTTCCACAAGATTGGGATTAATTGGTAAAACACTCACTTACTCTGAATTTGTTGATGATCTTAAGAAAGGTTATGTTGAGGGTGATTGGTCAAAACTAGAGAAGTTTACAAGAGATGCCCTAGAGGGATTAATTGGGGCAAAAGCAGGAGAAATTATTTCTAAGTTATTTGTAATAAGTCTCAGCATGGTTTTTAATATATCCCCTCATCTTAGAATATTCAAGCTATTCTCTATTGGGACATCTATTTTTTCTGCTTATTTTGCAAATGAAGCGAATATCACTGAGTTGTTCACTGATAAAAGCCTATTTAATAAAGATGGAGAACTTTTTTCTTTGACTAAAGATCATTATTTATCAGCAAGTGGCAATATAAATCTACCGGAAAATATCAAAAATGCCCAATTATCAGGGAATAAAAATTCAAGGATTACCGGAAATCGTGACGATAATATCCTTAAAGGAAATAGTGGAAACAATGCGCTTTATGGTAATAATGGAAATGATACGTTATTTGGTGATTTAGGCAACGATAAACTTTTTGGGGGAGAGGGTAATGATATATTAGAAGGCGGAAAAGGTAATGATTATCTAGAAGGGGGAGAGGGGGATGATATTTATCAATTTAATTTTGATGATGGGAATGACACCATTATAGATAATAAAGGAAATGATAAAATTCTACTTGGAAAAGGAATAGAATTTGAAAAAACCTATTTTACATTAGAAAATAATAAACTTAAATTATCTTTCATTGATACTAATTCCTCAATTTCTATAGATCAAATTTTCAAAAAAATAGGATCATTAAAAATTAATAAAAATATTAGTATTAATTTTCATAATGGTAAGTCTTTAAATTATAATGATATTCTTAACATTATTAAAAATAAGAATAATCAGGTGAAAAATAGTATTAAGTATGAATTCTATGATAGAAAACTATTTTCTCCCCAAAAAAACACAACTCTTGTAGGAGGTAATGGAAAAGATTTTCTACAAGGAAATAGAGAAAATAATCGTCTTGAAGGAAAAGATGGTGATGATGTTTATTATTTCTCTGGATCAATTGGTAATGATGTTATTTATGATAATAATGGCAATGATAAAATTTATCTTGATGAATCTTTTTATGGAAAAGATATTCTCTTTACTAAAGAAAACTTGGATTTACGCCTTTCTTTTCCTCAAACTAATGAGAGTATTTTAATAAAAGATTTTAATAAACTAACAGTCCGAAAACGTGGTTTTGGTATAAAACGAAAATCTTTTTTCAATAAGTTAGAGACCTTACAAATAGGAAATGATGTGTCTATTGATATCAATCAATTAGTTAATAACATGTCTTTATTTGCTGTTAATGTAAATAATGACGTTATATATTTGTCAGATAATTTAGAACGTCTTAATAAATCAATCAATAGAATTTATTTGTAGAAGTTATGATAGATAAAAAATATCCTAGGATAGGATTTAATGATAAAGTTTTAAATTGCAACTTGATTTCAATGTTATTTATCTTGTTGTTTGTCATTATTTTTTTTAATAATTCACCGGAAACAGACTTCGAAATATTTTTATATGAGTTATTAATTAAAGATCGAGGTGTTTATTCTCAAATTTATCCATTTCCGTCTCAGATTATATCAAATTTAATCATGTGGCTGACGCCAATTTCGGCTTTATCCCTATCCCTAACTATTAAGTTTAATTATCTATCAGAACAGGAAATAATAAATTTAGGTGGTTTTGTAGAAAAAAATTTCTATAAAAATTTTTTCAATAATACTGTTATGATAGTTTCTATATTTGCAGCTATATTTATATGTTTATTTCCTATATACATATATTATGCTCCACTAGATAAGATAGCGATTAGAACAACATTTATTAGGGATTCTTTTGTAACAGTTATCTTTCTTCCCTATTTTTATTATATGAGTTCAATGCTGGTAATGAGTCTTTTCCTTAACCTTGTTTTTCATCCTATTACCTTTTTTAAATATCAATATAAGATCCCTTGGTATGGTAGAAAAGATAAGATTAGATCACTAGTGAAAAATAAACGAAAAAATGAGAAATAATATGGAAGATAAAAAATACCCAAGGGTAAATATTAATGAAAAGATGATAAAATATAACCTGATTGGTGCATTACTCCTATTTATATTTGTGGTTATTTTTTTTAATGATATACCTGAAACACATTTTGAAAAATTTTTAGATAGATTTTTAATCAAAGATAAAGGGATTTATTCTCAGATTTACCCATTTCAATCTCAGATTATATCAAATTTAATCATGTGGTTAACTCCTATTTCAGCTTTATCTCTGTCACTGGCTGTTAAATTTAATTATCTATCAGAAAAGGAAATAATAAACTTAGGAGGGATTATAGAGAAAAATTCTATAAAAATTTTTTTGATAAAAGTTATAATTCTATCTTTTATGTTAGCTGTTATTTTTATATGTTCATATCCTATTTATATAGATTATTCCCCATTAAATGAGGTAGCCATAAGAACAACATTTTTTAGGGATTCCTTTATAATGGTTATATTTCTTCCCTACCTTTTTTATATGTGTTCAATGTTGGTAATGAGTCTTTTCTTCACTATCATTTTTCATCCTATAAAATTTTTTAAGTATCAATATAAGCTCCCTTACACCTATGATAGAAAAGATAAGATTAGATTACTAATGAAAAATAAACGAAAAAATGAGAAATAATATGGAAGATAAAAAATACCCAAGGGTAAATATTAATGAAAAGATGATAAAATATAACCTGATTGGTGCATTACTCCTATTTATATTTGTGGTTATTTTTTTAATGATATACCTGAAACACATTTTGAAAAAATTTTAGATAGATTTTTAATCAAAGATAAAGGGGTTTATTCTCAGATTTACCCATTTCAATCTCAAATTATATCAAATTTATTAATGGTTTTTCCTATAATATCTGCTTTTTTTCTTGCAAAAAAAACTAAATTTTGTTACTTATCAGAAAAGTAGCTCAATGATTTAGGAATTACGATAGAAAAAATATTATTAAAATAATTTTAATAAAGATTGGTGGGGTTTTATCTTTATCACTTTCTATTTTTATGTGTATATTTTTTATTTATATTGATTACGCTCCTTTAGATGAAGTAGCAATAAAAACTTCATTTTTTAGAGATTCTTTAGCAACATTAATATTTCTACCTTATGTTTTTTATGGCTGTTCAACTTTATTAATGATGTTTACTATTATTTTATCCTATTAATTTTCTTAAATACCAATATAAATTTTCTTATAATAGAAAAGATAAAGTTAAATCATTAATAAAGAATAGATAAATATAATTATAGAACTAAATTAGATCAATATGAGGATTAAAATGAAAAAAGAAGAAACATACTATCAATCAAACTACAATGATAAATTTCTCACTTATAATCTGATTATTATTCTTTTATTATTCATTTTTGTTATAGTCTTCTTTAATGATTATCCAAAAACAAGTTTTGAGTTATTCATAGATAATATTTTAATTAAAGAACATTTGATTTTCTCTCAACGTTACCCTTTTCAATCTCAAATTATTTCAAATATAGTCATGATTTTTGCTCCCATATCCGGTTTTCTTCTCGCATTAACGCTTAAATATAAAACCATATCAAAGGAGGAGTTAATAGAATTAGGTGCTATTATAGAGACAAATAAATTCAAAATATTACTATTAAAATTTTTTGTAATGATAGGATTAGTTTTATTTATTGCTATGGTTATATTTTTAGTTTACATAGATTATACTCCATTAACTGAAGTTGCTCGTAGAAATACATTTATTCGGGATACAGCTATAACAGTAATATTTTTCCCATTTTTATATTATGGTCTCTTAATGGTTACCGTTGCATTCTTTCTTAATATCATAAGTAACCCCAAAAAGGTATGCACTTATCAATATCATTTTCCCTATGACAGAAAAGATAAAATCAGATTATTAATGAAAAATAAACGAAAAAATGAGAAATAATAATGGAAGATAATCAAAATTTTGATCCTGCATTGAGGGGATTAATTCTTTTAGCGCAATATCACGATATTGCAGCAACGGAAGAAAGTATTAAATATCAATTTGATATTGAAGGGAAAGGTTTAACCCAAACAGCTTGGTTATTGGCGGCAAAATCTTTAGGGCTAAAAGTGCGGTTACTTTCTAAGCCAATTTCTCGTTTACCTTATTGTCATTTACCTGTTTTAGTGTGGGATAACACCGAGGGAAAACATTTTATTCTTGCCCGCATAGACGAACAACATCATCGTTACTTAATTCAAGATTTAACCTTACCGGAACCCACAATATTATCCGAGCAAGAATTTAAACAGCGTTATCGTGGTGAAATTATTGCGATTACCTCTCGAGCCTCTGTTCTCGGACAGCTTGCTAAATTTGATTTTACTTGGTTTATTCCTGCCGTAATTAAATATCGCCGAATTTTATTAGAAGTGATCGGCATTTCGCTTGTTTTACAATTTCTTGCTTTAATTACACCGCTCTTTTTTCAGGTTGTGATGGATAAGGTATTGGTTCATCAAGGGTTTAATACTTTAAATGTCGTCACTTTCGCTCTTGTTGTTACCGTGTTTTTTGAAATTATTTTAGGCGGTTTACGGACTTATATTTTCTCCCATACGACCAGCCGGATTGATGTAGAACTTGGCGCAAGATTATTTCGACATTTATTAAAACTCCCTTTGGCTTATTTTGAAACCCGTAGAGTTGGCGATACCATAGCAAGAATACGTGAGCTAGAACAAATTCGTTATTTTCTTACCGGGCAAGCATTAACCTCCGTTTTAGATTTATGCTTTTCTTTTTTATTCTTTTCGGTTATGTGGTTTTATAGTAAATGGCTCACTTTAGTCGTTTTACTTTCTTTACCTTGTTATATTATTTGGTCTATTTTTATTACGCCTATTTTACGTAAACGCCTTGATACCAAATTTGCCCGCAATGCTGATAATCAAGCATTTTTAGTGGAATCCGTTACGGCAATTAATATGATTAAATCAATGGCTGTTTCACCACAAATGATTGATCGTTGGGACAAACAATTAGCCGCCTATATTCACGCCGGGTTTAAAGTTACTAAAATTGCAGTCATAGGACAACAAGGCGTTCAATTTATTCAAAAAATGGTGATGGTCATTAATTTGTGGCTGGGGCTCACTTTGTGATAAGCGGTGATTTAAGCATAGGACAACTTATTGCGTTTAATATGCTTGCTGGACAAGTCGCAATGCCGGTTATTCGCCTTGCACAATTATGGCAAGATTTTCAACAAGTGGGAATTTCGGTAGAGCGTTTAGGTGATATTTTAAATACGCCAACTGAAAAATCAAAAAACAATCTTTCTTTACCGAAAATTAAAGGTAATATTCTTTTTGAGCAAGTCTCATTTCGTTATCAATTACAGGGAAATACAATCATTGATGATTTATCTTTTTCTATTACTGAAGGTCAAATTATTGGTATTGTAGGGCGTTCAGGTTCAGGGAAAAGCACCATTGCTAAATTAATTCAACGCTTATATATACCAACCAGAGGGAAAATCAAAATTGATGAGCAAGATTTAACTTTACTTGAGCCTAATTGGTTACGTAAACAAATTGGCGTAGTATTACAAGACAATATTTTATTAAATCGAAGTATTCGAGATAATATTGCGATTAGTGTCCCCGGGATAACGATTGAAAAAGTGATTTATGCAGCAAAACTTGCCGGGGCTCATGATTTTATCTGTGAGTTAGATAATGGCTATGACACTATTGTTGGGGAACAAGGAACGGGATTATCGGGTGGGCAGCGCCAGAGGATTGCGATTGCCCGAGCCTTAATTACAAATCCTAAGATTTTAATTTTTGATGAAGCAACCAGCGCTTTGGATTATGAATCCGAACGAGTCATTATGACAAATATGCGACAAATTTGCCGAAATAGAACTGTCATCATCATTGCCCACCGCCTCTCTACCGTCCAAATTGCCGATAAAATTCTCGTATTAGAAAAAGGAAAACAAATAGAATTTGGTTCACATAAAGAATTACTCAATAATCCTCAAGGTTTATATCATTATTTATATCACTTGCAATTAGGTCATTAAAATGATGAAAACTTATTTTCAGGCAATATTAAGTTTTTTGCATCATTATATTCACCATTTTTGCGAAGTTTGGAAAATTCGTAAGAGTTTAGATACGCCTGTTCGTGAAGAAAATGAATATGATTTCTTGCCTGCCCATTTGGAATTAATGGAAAAACCGGTTTCTGTGTTACCCCGCAGATCAAGCCATTTGATTATGCTATTTATTTTAATAGCCTGTATTTGGGCTATTTTCGGTAAGGTGGATATTGTTTCTACTGTCACCGGAAAAATCGCTTATAGTGGAAATAGTAAAATTATTCAACCCATTGAAAATGCTATTGTTGAGAATATTTATGTTAATGATGGACAATTAGTTGAAAAAGGTGAATTGTTGTTAGAACTAACCTCATTAGGTGCAAAAGAAGAATTACAAAAAGCAAATCAAGCATTAAATAGTGCTAAATTAGCTAAAGCTCGAGCGGAGGCGTTATTAAATTCCATTTACTCTAATACACCACCCTATTTACAAATTGATGATGAATCAATATCTTCTGTTGAGCTACAACAATCGCAGCAATTAATCTTAACTCAATTTAATACTTACCTTCTTCAGCAACAAAAAGCAGCGGCATTACTAGAGCAAAAACAAGCCGAATATGTCACAATAAAAATGCAAATTAACAAATATCACTCTTTACAAAAGCTAGAAAAAGAAAAAACGAATGACCTCGCTAAATTATTAAAATCAAATGCCATTTCTAAACATCAATATTTAGAACAAAAAGCAAAGTTTCTTGATATCAATAACGAGATTTTAACATTAGAAAGTAAATTAAATGAAATTAATGCAGGAATTCAACAAGCAAAAGATGAAAAAGAACTTTTAACAAATACCTTTACCAAAGATACTCAAGACTCTCTAAGACAAGCGAACGAACAAATTAGGCAACTTATTTTTGAAAAAGAAAAATATACTGAGCGTCAAAAAACAACACAAATTAAAGCCCCTGTTACAGGCTCAATCCAACAATTAGCCGTGCATACCATTGGTGGTGTTGTGACTACCGCTCAACCTCTGATGGTGGTTGTCCCAAGGCGGGATAAATTAGAGGTAAAAGCGATAATCGCCAATCAGGATATTGGGTTTATTCGTCAAGGACAGGAAGTCACAATAAAGATAGAAACATTTCCTTATACTCGCTACGGTTATTTAACAGGGAAAGTAAAATCTCTTAGTTTTGATGCGATTGAAACTGAAAAGACAGGACTTACTTTTGCGACAATTATTGAGCTGGACAAAGATTACTTAATTATAGAAAATCATCGGGTCAATCTAACTGCCGGTATGATAGTGAGTGCTGAAATTAAAACAGGTAGACGTTCTGTCATCAGTTATTTACTAAGTCCTTTGCAATCTACTTTTTCAGAGAGCTTTACCGAGCGTTAACACTATTTTGGAAAATTAATCAGGAAAATAAAAAATGATCAATAAAGATACCCAACTTTGTATGTCCCTTTCCGGCAGACCGGGAAATTTTGGTACAAAATTTCACAATTATTTGTATGAAAAACTGGGATTAAACTTCATTTATAAGGCTTTTACTACGCAGGATATCGAACACGCCGTGAAAGGCGTGCGTGCTCTAGGTATTCGGGGGTGTGCGGTATCTATGCCCTTCAAAGAAAGCTGTATACCGTTTTTAGATGAAATTCACCCATCTGCCCAAGCCATTGAATCGGTCAATACCATTGTCAATGACAATGGCTTTTTGCGTGCTTATAACACCGATTACATTGCGATTGTAAAATTAATTGAGAAATATCAACTAGATAAAAACCGTTCGGTGATTGTGCAAGGCAGCGGAGGAATGGCAAAAGCGGTTGTCGCTGCCTTTAAAAATAGCGGTTTTGATGATTTAAAAGTCTATGCCCGAAATGAAAAAACAGGTCAATATTTGGCCGCACTTTATGGCTATGGCTATATCAATAGCTTGGAAAATCAGCAGGCTGAGATTTTAGTCAATGTCACCCCAATTGGTATGAAAGGGGGAAAAGAAGAAGCCGATCTCGCCTTTCCGAAATCGATGATTGATGCGGCAAATGTTGCCTTTGATGTGGTAGCGATCCCTGCAGAAACCCCATTTATTCAATATGCGGAAAGCCAAGACAAACAAATTATTTCCGGTGCAGAAGTGATTGTTTTACAGGCGGTGGAGCAATTTGAACTCTACACCCACCAACGCCCAAGCGATGAATTAATCAATGAGGCCGCCGCTTTTGCGAGAGCGAATAGTTAAAAGTGCGGTTAAAAATAAAGGCGTTTTGAAATTCCAAAACGCCTTTTTTGTTCGACTAAGCTAATAGTTTTCTCACCCCTTCCACGACCACGGAAATGGCTTTTTCTTCACTGGCTTTTATGGTGGCTTCATTTGGGATTTCTTGTTGTGTGCGGTTGACAATTACCCCTGAAACCATACCGGCGCGTAATCCTAATGCATTACACATGGTAAATAATGTAGCGGATTCCATCTCGAAATTCATTACATTGAGATCTTGCCATTGTTTGAGCAATCCTTGGTAATCACGGTAGACTTTTCCGCTGTAAGTGTCATAACGCTCTTGGCCCGGATAGAAAGTATCGGAGGAAGCGGTGATCCCCACAAACGGTTCAGCCCCTTTCTCTTTTGCCGCATTAACCAGTGCGGTGGTACATTCAAAATCAGCTACTGCCGGATATTCCAATGGGGCAAAATGGCGGCTTGCGCCATCTAAACGCACAGCGCCTGTGGTAACAAGAATATCGCCTACATTAATATGCGGTTGAATTGCACCCGTTGTGCCAATACGAATAAATGTACGCACACCAAGTTGGGCTAATTCTTCCACACAAATGGAAACGGAAGGCCCACCAATCCCTGTCGAACAAACCACCACCGGCTGACCGTTGAGATAACCCAACCAAGAGGTAAACTCTCGGGTGCTGGTGAGAAATTCAGGATTATCAAGGTGTTTGGCAATACGCTCGCTGCGTGCGGGATCACCCGGGACAATAGCAATGGTTGCCCCTTTTAATTGGGCTTTGGTGAGGTTTAAATGAAATACGTCTGACATAATTATCTCCTTATTTTAAATTTGGCGGTAAAAATGGCCGCACTTTGGTTTATTATTTTTTCAATGCACCCAAAATACCACGCATAATTTGTTTCGTAACCTGATTACGAATATTACGCCCTACGGATTTCGCCACGCTATTGATGATTTGTTCTGTTGGGCTAAGTTTTTCCCCTCGTTTTTGAGAGCCAAAAATCATACGGCTGAGGCTGCCTAAAATGCCGTTTTCTTCTTCCTGTTGTGCTTGTTCCGCTTGTTTTTGTTGAACCGCCGCAAGGTCGGCTTGTGCATTTAATACTTCAAAGGCTGATTCATTATCCACATAATCTTTATAGAAAGAATAAAGCTCATCATCTTTCACCCATGCGTAACGTTCTTCGGCAGAAAGCGGTGAAAGTTGGCTTTTCGGCGGGTAAATATAAGCTATTTCAACAGGGGTTGGCATTCCTTTTTCATCTAAGAAAGAAACCAATGCTTGCCCCACACCAAGGGTTGAAATCGTTTCCACCACATTCACTGCAGGATTGGCACGGAAGGTTTCAGCAGCAGATTTAACGGCTTTTTGATCTCGTGGAGTAAAGGCTCGTAAGGCATGTTGCACACGGTTTCCTAATTGCCCTAAAACCGTATCCGGCAAATCCAACGGGTTTTGGGTGACAAAATAAATCCCCACCCCTTTGGAGCGAATTAAGCGAACCACCTGTTCCACTTTTTCCACCAATACTGCCGGCGCACCGTCAAATAACAAATGTGCCTCATCAAAAAACATGACAAATTTCGGTTTATCGGGATCACCCACTTCCGGCAATTGTTCGAACAGTTCAGACATCAACCAGAGTAAGAACGCACTATACATTCTTGGTGAATTAATCAATTTTTCGGAATTAAGAACATTGATGACCCCTCGCCCATCACGGGTTTGTAGCCAATCTTCAAGATTGAGCGCCGGTTCGCCGAATAAGTTGCTTGCCCCCTCATTTTCAAGGGTGAGCAAAGCACGCTGAATAGCCCCCACGCTCGCCGCAGAAACATTGCCGTATTCCACTTGGAAAGTTTTGGCATTTTCCGCCACATATTTCAGCATTGCACGAAGATCTTTTAAATCAATAAGTAAAAGGCCTTTATCATCGGCCACTCTAAACACTAAGTTGAGCAATCCCTCTTGCGTGGCATTGAGGTTTAGCAAACGAGAAAGTAACAACGGTCCCATTTCAGAAATGGTGGTGCGTAGCGGAATCCCGGTTTCGCCAAATACATCCCAGAAAGAAACCGGATAACCGTTTAAATAGTGTTCACCGCCTAAATCAAATTGTTCAATACGTTCGGCAATTTTACCGCTCAATTGCCCCGCTTTAACCAAACCTGAGAGATCACCTTTGACATCCACTAAAAAAACCGGCACACCATCATCACTAAATGCCTCCGCAATTTTGCGTAGGGTGACGGTTTTCCCCGTCCCTGTCGCACCGGCAATTAATCCGTGTCGATTTGCCATTTTTGCCGTAATACCCAGTGTTTTTCCCTGCTCTGTTCGGGCGAGATCATATTGCATAAATGTTCCTTTTTATTGTGTATTGATTGAACAAGATAATAAGGAAAAAACAAAGTGCGGTCAAAATTTAAGTGATTTTACGGTATAATTTTGTGCGTTTTTATAAAAAGGGGAAAGGAAATGTCAAAAGCCAAAATTCTGGTGATTAAAATCGGGAAAGTCGAATTACTAACTTTCGCTGACGGTTCAACCTATGAAAGTGCCATCCGCAAACAGCCGGTGCCTTCAGTCAAAATCCATAAACTTGGTGCATACGGTAACGATGTGGGATTAAAAAAGCACCATGGCGGTGTGGATAAAGCCTTATTTTTTATGTCTGAAACGTCATTTTCAGCCTTGAATGATTTATTAGGTGAGGATTTTTCTTATCAGGGCACCGCTATATACGGCGAAAACTTTGTCGTATCCGGATTTGATGAAGATTCCGTTTGTGTGGGGGATCGCTTTAAAATCGGTTCAACCCTTTTGGAAGTATCCCAACCACGCAAACCCTGCGAGCGTTTATCAAAAAACACCCATAACCCCGAAACCCAAAAAACAATTTATCATTCAGGCTGGAGCGGTTGGTATGTACGGGTCATCGAAGAAGGGGAGATCGCACAAGGTGATGAATTAATATTACAACACAGACCTTATTCATCTCTCACCATTCGCCATTTAAATCAGTTATTATCCGGCAAACCGACAAGGGAAGAATTAGAACAAGCGTTAGCCATTGAACAATTAGCAGCGGCATTTAAACGTTCGTTAAACTCACAATTAAGTAAAATCAGGACCTTTCAAAATGACCGATAAAATGACCGCACTTTGCCCCTGTCAATCTGACAAAAATTATGCAAATTGTTGTGGAGTATTTCATCATCACCAAGCCTTACCGGAAACCGCAGAACAACTGATGCGTTCACGTTATTGTGCCTATGTATTGAAAAACATTCCCTATATTGTGGAAACCACTGTGCCCAATCAACAACCCCACTTAAATGTTCAAGCCTTACAAAATTGGGCTGATAACACACAATGGCTTGGTCTACAAATTCTAAAAACAGAACCCCTCACAAAAAGCCACAGTGCGGTGGAGTTTAATGCCCTTTTTCAAGGCAAGGAGGGAGAGCAATCCCACCAAGAGCGGTCTATTTTTGTCAATATTGGTGGGCGTTGGTATTTTATTGATCCCACCGTGCCTTTACCGACAATGAAACAGCCTTGTGTTTGTGGTTCGGGTAAAAAATTTAAACATTGCTGTGGAGCGTGGTTATGACAGATTTCACTTTCTTTAAACAATTTTGGCGGCGCTTTAATGAAAATAAATTAACGCAGGCAGCAGGCTCGCTCACTTACAGCACAATGTTGGCCATTGTGCCGTTAATTATGGTGATTTTTTCTATTTTTTCCGCCTTTCCTGTATTTAACGAGGTCACCGGAGCATTAAAAGAATTTATTTTCACCAATTTCGCCCCTTCTGCCGGTGATGTGGTAGGTCAATATATTGATGAATTTGTGAACAACTCTAAGCAAATGAGTGCGGTGGGTATTGTGAGTTTAATTGCCGTGGCGTTAATGTTGATCAATTCCATTGATCGCACCTTAAACGGCATTTGGCAAGATAGCAGCTCACGCCCGATTTTTACCTCCTTTGCGATTTATTGGCTAATTTTAACTTTAGGGCCTTTGCTTATCGGTACAAGCATTGCCGCCAGTGCCTATATAAAAACGGTGTTTGAAACCTCAGAACATCTCTCATTTGGGTTAAAACTGCTTAGTTTTGTGCCTTTTCTTTCTACTTGGTTTATTTTCACCGTGCTTTATATGGTCGTACCCAATAAGAAAGTTAGTATCAAACATTCTGCCGCCGGTGCACTCATTGCTGCGGTATTTTTCACTTTGGGAAAACAAGCCTTTACTTGGTATATCGTGACCTTTCCCTCTTATCAATTGATTTACGGTGCAATGGCAACCCTACCGATTATGTTGCTCTGGATCCAACTAAGCTGGACAGTGGTATTAATTGGGGCTCAACTTGCCGCCGTATTAGAAGAAATCAAACAACAAAAGTGCGGTTAAAAAATCAAATAAATGAAGGAAATACCATGATTGCATTAATACAACGTGTGACACAGGCTCGTGTAGAGGTAAACGGTGAAACCATCGGGCAAATCGGCAAAGGATTATTAGTATTGCTCGGCGTGGAAAAAGAGGATGACCGCGCGAAAGCGGATAAACTTGCCGAAAAAGTGTTAAATTACCGAATTTTTAGCGATGAAAACGACAAAATGAATTTGAATGTTCAGCAAGCGGGGGGAGCATTGTTGGTGGTATCCCAATTTACCTTAGCGGCAGATACGCAAAAAGGCTTACGCCCCAGTTTTTCTAAAGGGGCGGATCCTGCCTTAGCGAATGAACTTTACGAGTATTTCTCGCAAAAATGTGCTGAAAAAATTCCAGTAGAAAACGGGCGTTTTGCTGCGGATATGCAAGTCAGCCTCACCAATGACGGCCCGGTCACCTTTTGGTTAAAGGTATAATGGGAAAGCCCTATAAAAGTGTGGTCAAAAATAAGGGGATTTTTCATCCCCTTTCACATTTAAAAACCGGCTTGTTTTTCCAATTGTTCCACCAGCGCCTCATCTAATCCTAGCGCTTCTGCTAAGTTCGCCAGAAAAACAATTTCTTTGCGGGATAATTCTTTGCTCACTAAACGGGCGGCAAGATAAACATTTGCAGCCAATGCCGTATCATTCCCCACTTGGCGGGCAATTTCCGCAATGCTTATCGGATTTGCCATTTCTTGTTCAACCCATTGTGCTAATTCTGCATTATCACCAATTTCATTAGCAATGGTTTGTTTTTCCTCTGCGGTAATTTCACCATCGGCAGCGGCTGCAGCGATCATCGTGCGTAAAATCAAGGCACTTGCATCCTGTTGGGATGTGGAATTTAATACATCAAATTCATTGGCGGACATCATCGGTTGCGCCTGTTGGGATTTTTGATAATTTTGGTACGCTTGATAAGCAAGATTGCCCAACACAGCCAGTGATCCTAATTTTGCCAAACTCGCCCCACCGGAACGCCCTAAAATCATCGATAAAATCCCTGTGATTGCCGCACCAGTGCCCACTTTGGTGATGTTATCCAATGTTGAATTACCCGTTTGCAAATTGCTCGCTGAGTTTTTAGCGATGTTAACAACTTGATTTAAAATTTGATTAAAATCCATAAATTGTTCCTTTTTGTTTGTTAGAAAAACCTTTTCATAGACCGATTTTTTATAAAAAAATTCCGGTATTATGTAGCAAATGTACAAAACAGAAATTTTAACCAAAACGTAGGGACACACTGCGTGTGTCCGTTATAAAA
>NZ_MLHJ01000119.1 GCF_001998965.1 Rodentibacter rarus | reverse complement strand
ATCTAGTACAGCCCCAATATTAGAGTATCAGTTTTCTCATTCTATATTGTTCAAAATTGCATAAAAAAGAATAGCAAGAACACTATGTGGCTCCCTACTTCTCTTTTTTAGGAGAGAGGCTGTGAAAGCAAAAAGGGAGAACGTTGTGATGCCCCTTCTCCCTTCGAAAATCCTACGGACTTTCTCCCCCTCGCCTATAAATTAGCGAGGGGATTAGCTCTACAAAAATTAAGTTTGTGCAACAGCTGCATAATACCGAATATTATAAAAAGTGTGGTTGAAATCAATCGCACTTTTCTAGAGAATGTTTTTCTCTCCTCTCGACAAACTGATCAATCCTGAACGCACAATTTCAAGTAAGGTGGTTTCTTCTTTCACCGCTTTCACAAAAGCATCCAGTTTGTCTTTTGTTCCGGTTAATTGCACCGTGTAGGATTTCGGGGTGACATCAACAATTTGACCTCGGAAAATATCGGTCAGCCGTTTGATTTCATCACGCGATGCCCCTGTGGCACGAATTTTTACCAGTAACACTTCACGCTCAACATGCTCATGATCACTGAGATTAATCACTTTAAACACATCCACGAGTTTATGCAGCTGCTTTTCAATTTGTTCAAGCACTTGCTCATCGCCCACTGCCTCAATCGTCATTCGTGATAAGGTAGGATCATCCGTAGGCGCTACGGTGAGGCTTTCAATATTAAAGGCCCGTTGAGAGAATAACCCGACAACACGCGATAATGCGCCGGATTCATTTTCTAATAAAACAGATAAAACTCTACGCATTATGCTTTCTCCTCTTGTGGTTTGCTTAAAATCATTTCATTCATTGCCCCACCACGCACTTGCATTGGGTAAACGTGTTCCGCCTCATCCACATTGATATCAACAAAAACAAGTTTATTTTTAAGTTTAAAAGCTTCTTCCAACTTGCTTTCCAATTCATCCGGTGTAGCAATTTTAATGCCCACATGCCCATAAGATTCTGCCAATTTCACAAAGTCCGGTAAAGAATTCATATAGGTTTGTGAGTGTCGCCCTGAATAAATCAAATCTTGCCATTGTTTCACCATACCTAAGAAATGGTTATTCAAGCAAATAATCACAATAGGAATACCATATTGGGTCGCCGTAGATAATTCCTGAATATTCATTTGAATACTGCCGTCACCGGTCACACACACCACTGTGGCATCAGGTTGGGCAAGTTTTACCCCCAATGCGGCAGGCAAACCGAAACCCATTGTGCCTAAGCCACCGGAATTGATCCAACGGCGGGGTTTATCAAAAGGATAATGCAACGCAGCAAACATTTGATGCTGACCCACATCGGAGGCCACATAGGCCTCTCCCTGAGTGATACGATAAACCGCTTCCATAACTTGTTGCGGTTTGATCACCCCTGAAGTGCGGTCGAAATCCAAGCAGTTTTTGGCTTTCCATTGATTAATTTGCGCCCACCAATCTTCAAGATGATTTTGTGGACGATTTCCGCCCTCTTCGCCTAATAAGCTTAAAAATTCATCTAAGATATTTTTAGCGTTGCCCACAATAGGGATCGCCACTTGAACATTTTTAGAAATTGAGGTGGGATCAATATCAATTTGAATCACTTTTGCGTGTGGACAATATTTTTCAAGATTATTGGTAGTACGATCATCAAAACGCACCCCAATCCCTAAAATTAAATCACTTTCGTGCATGGCGTTATTGGCCTCATAAGTGCCGTGCATCCCAAGCATACCTAAGAATTGTTTATCCGTACTTGGATAGACACCTAAACCCATCAGCGATGCCGTCACCGGTAAATTTAGTCGCTGTGCCAATTGGGTTAATGCGTCACTACATTCTGCGGCAACCGCTCCCCCCCCCACGAATAACACTGGTTTTTTTGCCACTAATAAGGCTTTTAGCGCTTTTTTAATCTGTCCTTTATGTCCATTCACTGTGGGATTATAAGAACGCATTTCAACAGATTTTGGATATTCATAAGGGAATTTATGGATTGGGTTGACCGTGTCTTTTGGAATATCCACCACAACAGGACCAGGACGCCCTGTTGAGGCAATATAAAAGGCTTTTTTGATGATTTCCGGAATCTCTTCTGCTTTTTTGACAATAAAACTGTGTTTTACTACGGGACGAGAAATGCCCACCATATCACATTCTTGGAAGGCATCGCTGCCAATCAAATGGCTCATCACTTGCCCTGAAATCACCACCATCGGTACAGAATCCGCATAAGCCGTAGCAATGCCGGTAATCGCATTGGTTGCTCCGGGGCCTGATGTCACTAAGACACAGCCCACTTTGCCGGTTGCTCGTGCATAACCGTCTGCCATATGAACCGCCGCTTGTTCATGACGCACAAGAATATGTTCAATGCCGCCAAGGGTATGAATCGCATCATAAATATCAAGTACTGCGCCCCCCGGATAACCAAACAAATATTCAACCCCTTCATCGCGCAGTGATTGCACTACCATTTCCGCACCGGATAATTTTTTCATTATTCACTCCTAAAATTGACCGCACTTTAATTGATGATTAAGTGATACACTCTCAATGGGATTTATCATACTGACAAAAAAATCTTTGTCTATAGGCTCACAACATAATAAAAATGGATAATAGCAGAACAAAAATCCAAAAATAACCAAATCTTTGGTTAAATATAAAAAAATAAAGCATTAAAAATAAAAAAATGCGACTTTATGCCGCATTTTATAAAAATCAAAAAATTTTATTTTTTATTTATTTTTTTGAACCAGATCACATTTTTAACGTTTTTTCACAATAAAAACGAGGACACTCAAAGAAAGTGCGGTAGCGATAAACCCGGTCGATCCAGACTTCGTAAAGCCCACAACGATATAACCCACACAGGTAGCTGCTGCAACCGTTAACGCATAAGGAAGCTGAGTGGTAACGTGATCCATATGATTACATTTTGCCCCTGTCGAGGATAAAATCGTGGTATCCGAAACCGGTGAACAGTGATCACCACACACGGCACCTGCCATCACCGCAGAAAGGCAAGGTAGTATCAATTCCGGTGCAGTATTTGTCGCCATCGCTGCAGCAATTGGCAGCATAATACCGAAAGTTCCCCAACTTGTGCCCGTTGAAAATGCCATTGCAGCCCCTAAAACAAATAAAATTACCGGTAAAAATTGAACTGGAATATTGCCTGAAACCAAAGAAGAGAGATATTTACCTGTTTGCATATCACCCACGATTTTATTGATTGTCCAAGCAAAAGATAAAATCGCAATCGCTCCAAGCATAGATTTGATGCCTAATCCCCAAGCTTTCACATATTCGGATAAGCACACTTGGCGATCTAATACGATTAAAATCGTGGAAATAATAACCGCACTTATGCCCCCAATAACGAGCGAGATCCCAACATTGGTGTTTTCAAAAGCCCCTAATACTGAGAAGGGTGATCCGGCTTCAGCAAGAGCTTGACCGCCGGTATACATCATCATAGAGACCGTAGCGACAATTAAAACTAAAATAGGAAAAACAAGATTTCGAACGTGACCGTTCACCCCCAATTCGTCCTCCTGCTCCTGATTTTCTCGTGCCATTGCCGCTTTTTCGTGACGAGCCATAGAACCGATATCAAAAGAAAAATAAGCCACAAAAAACACCATTAATAATGCAAAAATCGCATAGTAGTTCATTGAACTCATTGCGACAAATGCTCCCATCGGCGTATATTCCGTGATGGAGTAAGTCGCCAGTAGACCCGCCACCAATGTAATGATATAAGCCCCCCAGCTTGAAATCGGCATCATCACGCACATCGGTGCGGCAGTGGAATCTAAAATGTAGGCTAATTTCGGTCGGGAAACTTGGAAACGATCTGTCACCGGGCGGGCAATCGCCCCCACTGCAAGACTATGAAAATAATCATCAATAAAGGTGACAAATACCAATGATGCTGCTAATAATTTTGCTCCACGGCGACCTTTAATGCGGGCTTGGGCCCATTCGGCAAAAGCACGATTACTGCCGGAAACCGTTAAAAGTGCGGTCAAAATACCGAGTAAAATTAAGAAAAGGACAATATTCATATTTGAGTTCATTGCCCCATCGCTATAAACCAACGAGACAATATTATTTTTCAAATAAGTTAAGGTGGGGAGGATTGAGGCATCATTAAGCATTAATGCCCCCACTAAAATCCCCGCACTTAAAGAAATTAATACACGACGTGTTGCAATGGCTAAGACAATCGCCAATAAAGCGGGGACAATAGACCAAATTGAAGAAGAAAAATCGATAAGTTCCATTACGTTATACCTAAAAATAATGGAGACAACGGCAGAATATGGACTTGAAATGGCCAGCCTAACCGTAGCGCTCCATAGTTAATCACTATGACAGTAACGCTCCTTTCGGATACGCCACCAACCAGCCAAAACGACTTTTAACTGATTTCGGCAATGACTCCTTTCTTTTTTCGTCATCGTTATCCACTCGGAAAAAATACTTATAGCCACTGCACCTCTACTTTTATAGGGAATTAAAGGTTACAAGAAAAAACAGAAAAAATCTAATAGTTTCTATTAAATAACCCTAGTTAATCAAAATTTAGTAATAAATAACATAAATCTTATCATTTAATAACCCATCTAGTTATAACCGGACTCCTATTTTTTTCTATTTAAATTTAAGGTTTACCTTCTGGATTAATTTCGTTATTATAAGCGTCCTATTTATATTGTATTATCAATGAGGTTTATTATGTCCGATTTAATTAAAGCATTTACCAATCTTCGCACTATTCGTTCCGTAGTACGTGATCTTACATTAGAACAAGCAGAAAGTTCATTAAAGAAATTTGAAGAAGCTGTTGCTGAAAAACGTATGCAAATGGAAGAGCTCCAAAAAGCTGAAATTGAACGTAAAGCACGTATTGAAAAATATAAAGAATTAATGAAACAAGAAGGAATTACCGCTGAAGAATTACAAGAAATTGTTGGGGGAACTTCATCTTCCATTCGTTCAAGACGTGAACCACGTCCGGCAAAATATCAATATACGGATGCAAATGGCAAACAAAAAACCTGGACGGGTCAAGGTCGTATGCCAATGACAATTCAAGCCGCATTAAATGCCGGTAAATCATTATCTGATTTTGAAATTTAATTATTCAATTCTCAAGAACCCATATTTTTTATGGGTTCTCTTTTTTTCTTTCCCTATTACAAATAAACACAGCATTAACATTATGATTGAAAAAAAAATACTCCTTACGGATTGCCCGGATGATAAAGGTTTAATCGCAAAAATCACGAATATTTGTTATAAACACCAACTCAATATTTTGCATAATAACGAATTTGTTGATTTCGAGACAAAACATTTCTTTATGCGAACCGAGCTTGAAGGCATTTTTAATGAAACAATATTACTTGAAGATCTTAAATATAGTTTACCCGAAGGAACAAATTGTCGTTTAATCAGCGCCCAACGTAAACGCATTGTCATTTTAGTGACAAAAGAAGCCCATTGTCTCGGTGATATTTTAATGAAAAATTATTATGGTGCGTTAGATGTAGAAATTGCCGCTGTCATAGGAAACCATCATAATTTACAAGAATTGGTGGAACGTTTTGATATTCCTTTCCACTACATCAGCCATGAGGGATTAACACGAGTTGAACACGATCAACGCCTTGCAGAAAAAATTGATGAATATGCCCCGGATTACATTGTCTTGGCAAAATATATGCGCGTGCTAAATCCTGAATTTGTCGAGCGTTATCCAAACCGGGTGATCAATATTCATCACTCTTTCCTTCCTGCATTTATTGGGGCGAAACCCTATCAACAAGCCTATGAACGTGGCGTAAAAATCATTGGAGCGACAGCACATTTTATCAATAATGAGTTAGATCAAGGCCCGATTATTATGCAAAATGTGATCCATGTCGATCACACTTATAGCGCAGATGCCATGATGCGAGCCGGGAGAGATGTGGAAAAAACCGTGTTAAGTCGTGCGCTTGATCTCGCCCTTCACGATAAAATTTTTGTTTATAAAAACAAAACGGTGGTGCTGTAATGGAAAAAATCACGTTAACCCCAATTCGTTCAGTGGAAGGAACGATCAACCTTCCCGGCTCAAAGAGTTTATCTAATCGGGCATTACTCCTCGCCGCCCTTGCCAAAGGCACCACAAAAGTCACCAATTTGCTTGATAGTGATGATATCCACCATATGTTAAATGCCCTAAAAGCACTCGGGGTAAATTATCAACTTTCCGAAGATAAAAGCATTTGTGAAATTGAGGGATTAGGCGGCGCTTTTAATGTACAAAACGGACTTTCACTTTTTTTAGGGAATGCCGGTACGGCTATGCGCCCTTTAACTGCCGCACTTTGCTTGAAAGGAACAACGGAGGGTGAAGTGATCCTCACCGGTGAACCTCGTATGAAAGAACGCCCAATTCGTCATTTGGTTGAGGCGCTACATCAAGCAGGGGCGGAGGTGCGCTATTTAGAAAATGAAGGCTACCCTCCTCTTGCCATTCGCAACACGGGGATGAAAGGTGGCAAAGTCACCATTGATGGTTCTATTTCATCACAATTTTTGACCGCACTTTTAATGGCGGCACCTTTGGCTGAAAACCCAATGGAAATTGAAATTATCGGCGAATTGGTTTCCAAACCCTACATTGATATCACCCTTGCGATGATGAAAGATTTCGGTATCGTGGTGGAAAATCTATCCTATCAACGTTTTTATATCGAAGGGAATCAATCCTATGTGTCCCCCGGCAATTATTTAGTGGAAGGTGATGCCTCTTCTGCGTCTTATTTCTTAGCGGCCGGGGCGATCAAAGGCAAGGTGAAAGTAACCGGTATCGGCAAAAATTCTATCCAAGGTGACCGCCTATTTGCAGAGGTATTAGAAAAAATGGGCGCCAAGATCACTTGGGGTGAGGATTTTATCCAAGCGGAAAAAATGGAACTAAAAGGGATTGATATGGATATGAACCACATTCCCGATGCAGCGATGACAATCGCTACCACAGCCCTTTTTGCCCAAGGGGAAACCACCATTCGCAATATTTACAACTGGCGGGTAAAAGAAACTGATCGTCTTGCTGCGATGGCAACGGAATTGCGTAAAGTCGGAGCGGAAGTGGAAGAAGGGGAAGATTTCATTCGAATTCAACCTTTACCGTTAGATCAATTCCAACATGCCGAAATTGCCACTTACAACGATCACCGTATGGCAATGTGCTTTGCCTTAATCGCCCTTTCAGATACGGCAGTGACGATCCTTGATCCTCAATGTACGGCAAAAACCTTCCCGACATTTTTTGCTGAATTTGAAAAAATTTGTGTAAGAAATTAAAAGAAGTGGGACGCTTTGTTAATAGCAAGTGTAAAACAAAACGTCCCCAAATAAAACTCTCCCGAAAAAGTGCGGTCGATTTTTAATTAATTTCCGACATAATACCGTAAACACACAAAAGCTGTCATTTCAACCATTTACTGCTTAATGTTCCGGCTGTCATTGCGCCGTTGACATTTAAGGCAGTACGTCCCATATCAATAAGGGGTTCGATTGAAATCAATAGACCGACTAATTCAAGGGGTAAGCCTAAGGTTGAAAGTACCACAATCGCCGCAAAGGTTGCCCCACCACCGACACCGGCAATACCGAAAGAAGAAATCGCCACCACAAAAACCAGTGTTGCAATATAACTCACACTAAACGGGTCGATCCCAACCGTAGGGGCAATCATGACCGCTAACATCGCAGGATAAATTCCCGCACAACCATTTTGTCCGATTGTCGCACCAAAAGTGGCTGAGAAATTTGCGATAGCCGGATGATTACCCAGTTTGTCTGTTTGCGTTTCGATATTTAATGGGATAGTCGCAGCACTTGAACGAGAGCTAAAGGCAAAAGCAAGTGTAGGCATCACTTTTTTATAATATTGAATCGGGCTGATGCCGGACAATAAAAGTAGTACGCCGTGAACGATAAACATTAAGAGAATAGCAATATAAGAAGCCACAATGAAACTACCTAGATTCAGGATATCTGCCCATTTTGACGTTGCCGCCATTTTTATCATTAAGGCAAACACCCCATAAGGCGTTAAACGAATGACAAAACGCACTAAACGTGCCACTAATTTATTGAGCGTTTCCACACCTTGTGCAATACGATCCCCCAATTCCTGATTTTCTTTACGCAAACTCAATGCTGCCACACCTAAAAATGCAGAGAAAATCACTATACTAATAATTGAAGTGGGATTTGCCCCTGTTAATTCAGCGAATGGATTTTTAGGAATGAAAGAAAGCAACATTGCCGGCACACTTAATGCATTAATTTGATCGGCACGACCCAATACTCGGGTTTGCGCAGCAAGTTCACGTTCACCGGCAACCAAACCTTCTGCCGTTAAACCGAATAGTTGAACCATAATGATTCCGATAAAAGCGGCAATTGCGGTGGTAACAAGCAAGACAGAAAGCACACTAAAGCTGATTTTACCTAAAGAGCGAGCCTCATTGAGACGGGTAATTGCCGATAAAATTGAAACAAAAACGAGTGGCATCACGATCATTTGTAATAAACGAACATAGCCACCACCGACCAAATTAATCCAATCTAATGCGGTTTTAAGGGTTGCCTCATCCGACAAATTTTGGAGCAATGCCCCCACACCTAACCCCAGCACTAAACCAATGAAAACCGTTTGTCCTAATTTTTGTGTTTTTTTGTAAAGATAGCCTAACAGCACAAGAATCAGTGCAAAAATGGCTAAAGTAAGAAATAACATATTAATCTCCTATAAATTCAGGTGGCGATATTAGATAGACTTCCTCATCAAAGATCTAATCGTTTTTCGTTATAGCTTATACTTTTATGGAATATCATTTTAAACAACGGAGACTGCTTTTATTTGTACATAAACATTCATCCCCACCATAAAGCATAATTCATTTTGCGCCCATTTGCTGACACTTGCCCAAATCTGATGCCCTTCAATTAATACCGCAATATCTACACGAGAATCCTGTCTATCAATTTGTGCAATTTGACCACGTAAAATATTGCGAATACTGGTTTGTTGCGGTTTCTGCAAAGCAATTGACACATCAGAGCTATAAATACAAATGCGTACAAGCTCCCCTGCCACCGCATTTACTTGATGAATCCAAAGTAATTGCTCTCCCAAGGAAAGTGCGGTCATTTTATAAGATGGATGATGCAAATAAATGGGTAAGGCTAAAACACTACTCTGCTCATTTTCCCCTTTCCAAGGGGCAAAAATCGCACTGTTCCAAATTCGCTCCAGTAAATCATAGGCTTTGACTTTCCCATTTTCCATTAATACCACCCGATCTGCGAGGCGTAATAATTCCTCTAAACTATGTGTGACATACAAAATAGGAATATTAATTTCTTGAGAAAGCCGTTCCAAATAGTGCATTAATTCCCGTTTACGGGGCAAATCTAAGGCTGAAAGAGGTTCATCCATCAATAACATTTCCGGATCGGTGAGCAACGCACGCCCAATGGCAACACGCTGTTTTTCTCCTCCGGAAAGGGTGAGTGGGTAACGTTTCAATAAATGACTAATGCCAAGTAATTCGACAATATAATCAAACTCCTCTTTTGCTACATTTTGCGCACCGTAACATAAATTGCCTTTCACCCTGTAATGAGGAAACAAACGGGCATCTTGAAACACATAACCGATTTTACGCAAATGAATAGGGACATTTTGCTGTGTTTCAGTATCCACCAAAGTACGGTCATTTAATCGGATAAATCCCTCATCAGGTTGAGTGAGTCCGCTCACTAAATTAATTAAAGCGGTTTTCCCTGCACCGGACAAACCGAAAATAGCCGTTACACCTTGAATAGGAAGCTGTAAATTTGCCTCTAATGCCAATTTTCCTAATTGTTTTTTGATATTAATTTGTAACATTTCCCAGCCCTAATTTTTTCTGCATACGTTTACTCATCCATTCTGAAGCGAGTAATGAAATAAAGGAAAGCACAATAGCAAAAAAGCATAAACGTGCGGTTTGCGCCTCAGCCCCCGGTGTTTGGATGAAGGAGTACATCGCAAGGGGAATGGTTTGAGTTTCACCGGCAATATTGGAAACAAACGTAATCGTTGCCCCAAACTCTCCTAGTGAGCGGGCAAAGCCTAATATCAATCCGGCTAATACACCCGGGAATGAAAGCGGGAAAGTGATGGTAAAAAATACACGCCATGGGGAAGCACCTAAGGTTTGGGCTGCCTGTTCAAGGCGAAGATCAATACTTTCAAGGGAAAGACGAATCGCCCTAACGACCAAAGGAAAAGCTACCACCGCAGAAGCAAGTACCGCTCCTTTCCAGCTAAATCCAAAAGATAGCCCAAACCATTGATATAAATATCGACCAATAACCCCATTTCGTCCCATTGCTACCAGTAATAAATAGCCAATCACAACAGGTGGCAAGACCAAAGGCAAATGAATTATGCCGCTCACTATGGACTTACCATAAAAATTTTTACGTGCCAAAAGCCACGCTACAAAGATCGCCAAAGGCAAGCTCCAAAGCATCGCATTAAGCGCCACACTTAAACTCAGACGAATGGCATCGGTTTCTAAGGGAGTGAGACTAAATAGAGAAAGAAACTGGGTGAGCAAATTACATTTCCTTAATCACATTGATATGTTTCCGAAAGAGGAAGAGAATTTTAACAAAAAGGGCAAAACCTTGCCCTTTCTTCCATTTCATTTATTTCACGGAGAAACCGTAACCTTCAAGCACTTTTTTTGCGGACTCAGAATCAAGATATTTTAAGAAATCACGAGAATCCGCATTGTCGTGATCTTTTAAAATCGCCATCGGATACACCACCGATTTATAACTCTCGGCAGGAAATACCCCCACCGTTTTCACTTTGGGGCTCACTTTCGCATCCGTGCTATACACAATACCATAAGGCGTTTCAGCCCGTTCTACCAAGGCTAATGCGCCACGCACATCCTTAGCTCGAGCTAAACGATCTTTCACTTTATGCCATAAATTCAGTTTGGTTAAGGCTTCTTCTGCATATTGCCCTGCCGGTACATGAGCCGGATCGCCCACCGATAAATAACTGTCTTTTAAAGCATCGATCCACTCACCTTTGGAAATCTCCACAGAATCCACCGCACTTTTCAACGGAGCAATTAATACCAATTCATTTCCCGCCAAAATTTTTTCTGTTTCTTTCACCGTTAAATTTTTCTCAGAAAGATATTTCATCCACTTATTACTTGCTGAAACGAAAATATCCGCCGGCGCACCCTCTTCCACTTGTTTTGCCAAAGTTGAAGAAGAGGCAAAAGAAAACACAACCTCATTTTTAGGGTTTTGTTTCGCATAATCGGCGGCAACCTGCTGTAAAGCATCAGTCATTGAGGCGGCAGCAAACACGGTGACTTTCGCTGAAACTGCCAAAGAAACGCCAAAACCGATAAAAAGTGCGGTTGAAATTGGGGTTAATTTTTTCATCATTTTCTCCTTATTATTGAATCAACGTTATTTACTAGATTATATATCGAAATAGAAAATAGCGATACGTAAAAATGTGGTTTTATCATAGAATATATCACGCTCTATTGTGATGAAGGGAATCCCTATGAAAAATACTGAAATTTTACTCACTATAAAACTTCAACAAATGCTCTTTATTGATCCCAAACGGGTTCGGCTACTCAAAGAAATTCAGCAATTCGGTTCCATCAACCAAGCCGCCAAAAATGCCAACGTCAGCTACAAAAGTGCGTGGGATCATCTTGAGGCGATGAATAAACTCAGCCCTCGCCCATTGCTAGAACGCAATATCGGGGGAAAAAATGGGGGAGGAACGGTTTTAACAAGCTATGCCAAACGCTTACTTCAACTTTATGACCTATTAGAAAAGACCCAAGATCATGCCTTCAACATTTTGCAAGATGAATCCGTGCCGCTCGACAGCCTGCTTGCCGCCACTGCACGCTTTTCTTTGCAAACGAGTGCTCGCAATCAATTCTTCGGCAAGGTGGCATACCAACGGATGATGAATTCCCGCTGTGTTGTGGATGTCAACATCGAAGGGTTGCCAATCCCCTTACAGGTTTCTATCACCTCAAAAAGTGCCTCACGTTTGAAATTAATGACAGAAAAAGAAGTGATGCTGATGATTAAAGCCCCTTGGGTGAAAATGACGACACAGCCTCTGGAAGGTCAAACAAACCAATTTCCCGTGAACATCAAATCAATCAATGAGGAAGAAGCCATTTTAGTTTTTGATGATAGCGGAATCGAATTTTGTTCGACCATTACCCCCTCAGACCAATGGAAAATCGATCAACAAATTTGGTTGCATATTGATCCGGAACAAATTATTTTGGCGACATTAGAATAAATTTTTGATAAGAAAAAACGGCTGATATTCAGCCGTTTACTTTTTAGCTTTCCACCTCAGGAAGAGAATCAAAATAAGCCCGTAATTCATCTAAGGATGTATCTGCAAGCGGGCTATATGGAGAAGAGAGATATTGAGAAACCGCATAAACCCGTTCTTTTAACATATGATACGCCAAATTTGGTTTTGCATCGTCTAACCAAGCTAAATAACTAATCAGATAAGAATAACCCAACTCGTGCCAATTTGCATAGTTTGCCGCCGTAAACGCTGCCACATTATGTGAAATAGCCCGTAATTCCTCTGCGTCAATGTAACCAGCGACATAACTATTACGAGCCACCCAAATAGTGCGCACCAAATCAAAACCAGAAACGTTTATTTGTGCGGCGTCCAAGGTTTTTGTGAGAAAGCCTAATTCCACAATGGATTGGTGCAAATCATCGAAATTATTGTATGCCGTCAGCGGAATTTCCGCCCCCTCTATTGTCCCTTCCCATAAGGCAGAAAGTGTTTTTTGTGCACTCTTGCTGTCTTTAATATCCCACGAATTTTCCAGTGAGGTTTTAACATTTGATGCGGCTTTATTGTAAATACCGCAAAGATCATTTAACGCTAACGCCTCACCATAATTGACGGAAGCCTCTCTTCGATAATAGGGATTTTTCGCCAGTTCCGTCAAAGACTCTTTATCGTCATATAAAATATTCGAACTTTCATAAAAGCCATCCACTAAAAACGCATATTTCTCTTCATCATTTCTCAACGGTTGTTTCGGTTCAGGCAAAGTTAGCAAGCCGAAAAAGGGTTTGCCAATTTCGTGCTCAACAGCAGCCACCCACAACCATCCAAGAAAAAATGTGATGACACCATAGACAGCCACAATGCCTCCGACTATCGTGGTCGTCCATTTGCCATCAAATAATAAGTAGGTATTTGTCAGTTCGCCAATAATTAAGGCGATACCCACAATAAATGCCGGCACCGCCTGAATTTGCGAAATTTTTCCACCCCGTAATTGTTTTGTTTTTAATTTTTCTGCGATACTCATTGTTTCCTCCATATTTGATATAGATAAATACTTGACAAAGTCTACAAGACAAGAGCTTTTTCAGTGTAATTGAATATTTATTCAACAATTATTTTTTATTTCGTTTTAATTTCTTACAAAAATAGCGCCATAACTTCGGACAAAGCACATACCATTGAAAATAAAAAGCGATAATGGCGACAATCCCCATTAATTCTCCTGCAATAGGCTCAATAAAGTCGGGAAGAAGAAAAGAAAAAATAACAAGGACGAGGTAACCCAATGGAAAAGTCAAGCAGAGAAGTCCGAGAAAATAACCAATATGGGCTTCTGCAGGATTCACTATTTCTTCTGCAAGAATAAAATGGAAATATAAAAATAAAACCATCGAAACCATAAGAAAGAGCGGTACAAAAATAAGCAGTTTTTTCCATTTCGCCATTATTACTTTTAACTCATTTATCATTGCCGTGAGCTCGGGTTAAACGCTCAAAGAATATGAATAATTTATTAAACAATCATTTTTTATTTCGTTTTAATTTCTTACAAAAATAGTGCCATAACTTCGGGCAAAGCACATACCATTGGAAATAAAAAACAATCATAGCAACAATGCCCATTAACCCAGCCACAACCGGATTAAATGAACTGTTGCCACCAAAACCGAAGAGAGAAAAAACAACAAAGACAAAAGAACCAAGTGGAAATGTCAAGTAAAAAAGCAAAAGGAAATAAGCGATATAGGCTTCCCCACTATGCTTATCCCCATTTTCAATAACCATATAGAAATAGGGGCTGTACTAGA